>JAEWJX010000085.1 GCA_023386365.1 Actinomycetes bacterium
GTGTTGGCGTTGGAGATGTCCAGGCCCGTCTCGACGATGGTCGTGCAGACCAGCACGTCGAACCGCTTCTCCCAGAAGTCGACGATGACGCGCTCGAGCTGGTGCTCGTTCATCTTCCCGTGCGCGACGGCGATGCGGGCCTCGGGCACGAGCTCGTTGAGCCGGGACGCCGTGCGCTCGATCGAGTCGACCTTGTTGTGCACGTAGAACACCTGGCCCTCGCGCAGCAGCTCGCGGCGGATCGCCGCGGCGATCTGCTTCTCCTCGTACGGTCCGACGAACGTGAGCACCGGGTGCCGCTCCTCCGGCGGGGTCGCGAGCGTCGACATCTCCCGGATGCCGGTGACCGCCATCTCGAGCGTGCGCGGGATGGGGGTGGCGCTCATCGCCAACAGGTCGACGTTGGTCTTCAGCTTCTTCAGCTGGTCTTTATGCTCGACCCCGAACCGCTGCTCCTCGTCGATGATGACGAGACCCAGGTCCTTGAACCGCACCTGGTCCGACAGGAGCCGGTGTGTGCCGATCACCACATCCACCTCGCCGCGTTCCAGCCCGTCGATGGTGTCTTTTGACTCCTTCTCGGTCTGGAACCGCGAGAGTGCACGCAGGTGCACGGGGAACCCGGCGAACCGCTCCTGGAAGGTCTCGAGGTGCTGCTTCACGAGCAGGGTGGTGGGCACCAGCATCGCCACCTGCTTGCCGTCCTGCACCGCCTTGAACGCGGCACGCACCGCGATTTCCGTCTTGCCGTAGCCGACGTCGCCCGAGATGAGCCGGTCCATCGGGATGGGCCGCTCCATGTCGGCCTTCACCTCGTCGATGGTCTGCAGCTGGTCGGGTGTCTCCGCGAACGGGAACGCCTCCTCCAGTTCGCGCTGCCACGGGGTGTCGGGGCTGAATGCGAAACCGGGGCTCGCCATGCGTGCGCTGTACAGCTTCACCAGCTCGACGGCGATGTCGCGCACGGCCTTGCGCGCCTTGCCCTTGGCGGCGGCCCAGTCGGATCCGCCCATCTTCGACAGGGCCGGGTTCTCGCCGCCGACGTAGCGGCTCAGCTGGTCGAGCTGGTCGGTGGGCACGTATAGCCGGTCGGGTGCCTGCCCGCGTTTGCTGGCCGCATATTCGAGCACCAGGTACTCGCGGGTGACCTTCTCGTGTTTGGTGCCGAGCGGCCCACGCGCGACGCGACCACCGCCGGTCACCTCGCGGGTGACGAGCTCGATGAAACGGCCGATGCCGTGGGTCTCGTGCACCACGGCGTCGCCCGGCTTCAACTGCAGCGGGTCGACGACGTTGCGGCGGCGGCTGGCGAGCTTCTTCGGCTGGCGGGAGTCGATGCCGGCGGCGCGGCCGTAGAACTCCGCCTCCGACAGCAGGGCGAAGCGGGCGCCGTCGAGCTCGAAACCGGCCTCGACGGATCCGGTGATCAGGTACGCGACACCCGGCTCCGGATCGGCGGGCGCGTTCTCGACAACGCGTGCGGCGACCTCGTGCTCGCCCAGCACCTGGGCGGCACGGTCGACGAGGCCATGGCCTGCGGCGGCGATCGCGACCGACCACTCCCCCTTCAGCAGGGCGACCACGTGACCCGCGGCACCGTTCGCCTGGCCCGCGAAGCTGGGGATGCCACGGCCGTCGATGCGCACCACGTCGTCGTCGTCCGCGTCGAACGGGCTGACCGTCCACCATGTGCGAGGGCGCGCCTCGGCGCGCAGCCCGGAGACGGTGAGGAAGTCGCCCGTGTCGAGACTGGCCTGCAGGTCGATGGGCGCGGCGGCGCCGGCGGTGGCGGCACTCCAGGCCGCCTCCAGGAACTCGCGGTTCGTCTCCGACAGGCTGAGGGCTCGTGTGGCGACGCGCTCCGGCGACAGCACGGCGACCGCCGCATCCGTCGGCAGGTAGTCGGTGAGCGGCACCAGACGACCCAACAGTGCCGGGGTGAGCGACTCCATGCCCTCCACCGGGATGCCTTCGGCGATCTTCGCCAGCATCGGGCCGATCGCCTCGAACTCGTGCTGCAGCTCGCGTGCGCGGGCCTTCACGGCATCCGTGATGAGCAGTTCGCGTGCGGGTGGCAACTCGACGGGACCCGGGTCGCCCGGCAGCGATCGCTGGTCGGCCACCGAGAACGCGCGCAGCTGCTCCAACTCGTCGCCGAAGAAGTCGGCGCGCACCGGATGCTCGGCGTCCGGCGGGAACACGTCGAGGATGCCGCCGCGCACCGCGAACTCGCCGCGGCGCGTCACCAGGTCGACCCGCGTGTAGGCGAGTTCGGCGAGACGCAGCGAGAGAGCGGCGAGGTCGTAGCCGCGGCCCCCCGCCGCGAGCACGATGGGTTCGAGCTCGTCGAGTCCGGGCGCGAGCGGCTGAAGGGCCGCACGCACGGATGCGACGAGAACGAGCGGGCGGTCGCGCGGGCCATCCTGCCAGCGACGCAACTCGCGGAGGCTCTTGAGGCGTCGGCCCACGGTCTCGGCCGAGGGGCTGAGGCGCTCGTGCGGCAGGGTCTCCCACGCCGGGAACGACAGCACCAGCGCATCCGGCGCCCAGCATCCGAACGACTCGGTGACGGCCTGCGCCTCACGGCTCGTCGCCACGATCGCCAGCAGCGCCTGACCCCGACCTGCGGATGCGCCACGGCGGTCGAGCAGACCCGCCAGAAGCGGCACCCGCAGCCCCTCGACGGCCGAGAAGTCGCCGTCGGCGCCGGCGCCGGCGAGCGCCTCCGAATAGGTATGGGCGCGCGACAACACCGGAATCAAAGAAGCGAGACCCACTCGAAGGAGCTTACGCGCGACCGGCGACAGGCGCCCGGCGCGGGCTACGCGCGGGGCGCGTGCCAGCGCTGCTGGGCGGCGAGCAACCCCTCGCGCACCAGATCCTCGGTGGCGTCGGCCGCATCCGAGAGCAGCGACGGGAGCGCCTCGCGCTCCACCTTCGCGAACGGCGACAGCACGAAATCGGCCGCATCCTGGCGACCCGGGGGGCGTCCGATGCCGATGCGCACACGCGCGAAGTCGGCGGTGCCGAGGGCGGACTGGATGTCGCGAAGACCGTTGTGGCCGCCGTGGCCGCCACCGACCTTCAGCTTCACCGTGTCGAACGGGATGTCGAGCTCGTCATGCAGCACGATCACACGGTCGGCACCCAGGCCGAAGAACTTGGCGGCGGATGAGACCGGGCCGCCGGAGAGGTTCATGAACGAGTTCGGCTTCACCAGCACCAGCTTCGGAAGGCCCGGCCCCAGCCGCCCCTCGGCGAGTTGGGTGTTCGTCTTGTGGCGCGTGAACCGCGCGCCGATGCGGTCGGCGAGCACATCGAGTGCCATCTGACCGACGTTGTGGCGATGAGCGGCGTAGCCGGGCCCGGGATTCCCGAGCCCGGCTACGAGCCAGACGTCGCCGGTTTCGATACGGGTCACGCTGTGACCCTACTCAACCAACAGATGCAGCGGATTACTCCGCGGCTTCCTCGGCGGCGGCCTCCTCGGCCGGAGCCTCAGCGGCCTCGCCCTCGGCCTCAGCGGCCTCGGTCTCCTCGCCCAGGTCGATCTTGGCGGGGAGGGTGATGTTGACGACGAGCGTCTCGGGGTCGGAGACGAGGGTGGCGCCCTTCGGCAGCTCGACATCGCCGGCGAGCACGTGGGTGCCCTCCTCGGCGCCCTCGACGTTCACGACGAGACGCTCGGGGATGTGGGTGGCCTCGGCCTCGATGGTGAGGGTGGTCGCGTCGAGCGCGACGATGGTGCCGGCGAACGACTCGCCCTCGACGTGCACGGGGACGTCGATGGTGACCTTCTCGCCCTTCTTCACGATGATGAGGTCGATGTGCTCGATGATCTGGCGCACCGGGTCCTTCTGGACATCCTTGACGAGCGCGAGCTCGCTCTTGCCGGCGATGTCGAGGTCGAGGACCGCGTTCGCCTTGCGCAGGATGAGGCCGACCTCGTGCGCCGGGAGGGTGATGTGCTGCGGCTCGCTGCCGTGGCCGTAGATGACCGCGGGAACCTTGCCGAGGGCACGGATCTTGCGGGCAGCGCCCTTGCCGAACTGGTCGCGGACTTCCGCGACGAGCTTGTTGTCGTCAGACATGGTGTGTCTCCTTGGGTGGGGCCTCGGCCCCGTCGTGGAAAAGATTCAACTCGAACGCGCAACTGCGTGAGGAAAGACTCTGGGCCTGCCCACCGCGTCGATCACGGTCTCCGCTCTCTGCAGAACGGGGACCCTCGCCGAAGTTCGGGGACGAGTCTACCCGACCTCGGAGGCGGCCAGCGCGTCGCGTCGACGCCGCCCCGATCCGAGTGCGACACCGATCACGGTGAGGCCGACGGCGGTGAGCAGCCCCGCAGGGCCTGCGGTCGCGATGAGGAAGGCGATGTCGCTCGGCAGGGCCGCGAGGATCTCGGGCAGCGGCGCGAGGAGGAGCAGCCCCAGCGCCGTCACGACGATCCCGGCGGTCCAGGCGCCGAGGCTCGACCACCGCAGCGGCAGCAACGTGACGCCGAACGCCACCACCAGCAGTGCCAACTGCACCACCTGCGGGCCGATGACCGCCGCATCCGGAGACGCCGTCACGAGGAACCCCACGTACACCCGCAGCCCCGACGCCAGTGCCCACACCACCATCACGATCGCGATGAGTCCGCCGAGCAGCGCCAGCCAGCGCCGAAGCGCGGTCGCGGCGTGCAGCCGCAGGCCGGCGAGCCCGCCCACCAGCAGCGACACACCGACCAGCGCCGACACCCCGAACGCGAGAGTCATGGCGATGCCCGACGACAATTCGGGGGCGGTGCGATCGAGGTCGAACACGAGCTGCCACAACGGCGGAAGCGCGCCCTCGTCGTAGGGCGCGAACACGAGCGCCAGCAGCGACACCGCCAGGTGCAGCGCACCGGTCACCAGCGCACCCAACGACGACCAGCGGATGCTGTAGCCGGCGACCGCGAGCACGGCACCGCCCAGCACCGCGAGCAGCGCCGGGCCGATCGCCGCGGCCGAGATGCCGTCACCGGTGACGTCGAGGGCGCCCACGGCGGTCGCCCCGCCGAACCACAGCAGCGGCAGACCGACGACGGTGGCGCCGAGGGCGACCACCAGGCTGAGCACGTTGCGCGGCATCCGGACTCCCGTCAGTAGAACTCTCGCGTGTTGACGACGTTGAGCAGCGTCTCGCCGTCGAGGAAACGTCGCGCGTTCTCGGCGAACAGCTCGGCGATGAGGCGCGGCTCGTGCGGGCTGATCGCTGCAGTGTGCGGGGCGAGCACGACGTTCGGCAGCTCCCACAGCGGGCTCTCGGCGGGCAGCGGCTCCACCTGGGTGACGTCGAGCACGGCGAGCCCCACCCGTCCGTCCTGTAGCGCGTCGATGAGCGCCGGCTCGTCGACGGTGGTGCCCCGGCCGACGTTCACGACGGTGGCGCCGGGCTTCACGGCGGCGAGCACCTCGGCCGACAGCAGGCCGCGGGTCTCGTCGGTGCCGGGCAGCGCGAGCACGATCGCATCCGCGGCGGATGCGGCGGCCGCGAACTCGGAGACCGGCACGATGCGCTCGACGTCGGCCTCCACCTCGCGGCGGTGCACGCCGACGACGCGGCAGCCGAGTGCGGTGAGCATGGTGGCGGTGAGGCGTCCGATCGCGCCCAGCCCGACCACCAGCACGGTCGATTCGCCGAGGGCTCCGAGGGGCTCGCGCGGCCCCCACTGCTTCACCCGCTGCATGCCGAGCAGCCACGGCAGGCGCTTCACGCCGGCGAGCACCCCGAACACGGCGAACTCGGCGAGGGGCGTGGCGTGCACGCCCGCCGAGGTGGTGAACAGCACACGCTCCAGGTCGTCATCCGACAGCCGCGCGGCCCGCACCTGCTGGCCGCCGCCCGCGGGGATGGTGTGCACCCACCGCAGTCCGGCGTTCGCCGCGACGGTGCGCGCGAGCGCACGACCCGACTGGTCGGGCACGCCGAACAGCACGTCGGCCGAGTCGAGGAGGCTCTCGTAGCGGGCCTGATCCTCGGGGGTGCGTTGCTTGGGGCCCGACATCCAGTCGATGTCGGGGTCGCTCAGCAGGTCGGGCTCCCACACCACGTCGAGCCGCTCATCGCGCGCGATCAGCTCGACGAGGTCGGCGGGGAGCGGGGTGGCGATCACCACACGCAACGCGCGGTTCTCGGATCCGTGGGGAAGCATCCCCACTAGTCAAGCAGTTCTCACGGGGTCCGCAGCAGGGCCCCCGGGTGGGCGATCGTCGCCGCCGCGACCTGCATGGCGTGGCGGAGCGTCGCATCCCAGTCGACGGAGTCGATTCCGTGCCCGGCGATCCCGGCGAGCACCGACGCGAACACCGCATCCCCCGCACCCATCGTGTCGACCACGTCTTCCGGACGGGCGAGCGCGGGGCTGCTCACGCTCCCGGTTCGCAGGTGCATGCTGGCGCCCACGGGGCCGTCGGTGGCGAGCACATGCGTGAAGCGCCGCTGGAGGGCGGCGATGACCGCCCCCACCGGCTGCCCGTACAGCAGCCGGGTGTCGTCGTCGCCGATCTTCAGCAGGGCGCAGCGGTCGCCCAGCTCTTCCAGTGCGCGGCGGAAGGATGCCGCGTCGCGCAGCATGCCGGCCCGCGGGTTCGGGTCGACGGCGGCCACACCGGCCGCGCCGTCGAGCGCCGCGCGAAGCAGGCTCGTCTGGTCGGCGTCGTCGAACGGGAACCCGCTGACGGCCACCACATCCGCCTCCCCGATCGCGTCGCGCTGGTGCCCGTCGAAGGCGACGGCACGGCGAAGCATCGGCTCGCTGAACGTGTACCGGGGTTCCCCGCCGATCCGCTCCGAACGCGCGATGCCGGTGCCGAGCGGGGTGATGGTCGGCACCAGCCGCACGCCGTACGCGTCGAGGTGCGCCCGGACCAGCTCGCCGTCCGCGTCGTCGCCGACCATCGCCACCAGCGTCGTCGACGCGCCGAGGATGCTGAGCCCCGTCGCGACGTTCAACGCCGACCCGCCGACCACCCGCAGCGTGCCCGACTCGTCGACCAGTTCGTCGATGAGGGCGTCGCCGATCACCGTCACACTCGTCATCTGCGCCCTCACACCGTCTGCGGACGCCGCAGCGTCTGGAGGTAGGCGACCGCCTCATCCGTCAGTTCGGCGGGCGAGGCCACCACGTCGAGCGCGATCCCCTGCTCGTCGGGCTGCAGCGGCTCGAGGATGTCGAACTGCGAGCGCAGCAAGGCGGGGGGCATGTACTCGTGCGTGCGCGAGTTCACCCGGCTCGAGATGAGCTCGAACGACCCGTGCAGGTGCACGAACACCGCCCCCGGCGCCTCGCTGCGGAGCAGGTCGCGGTAGGCGCGGCGCAGCGCCGAGCACACCACCACGATCCCGTCCTCGCGCTCCGCCTGAAGCAGCGCGCCGATCGCCCGCAGCCACGGATCGCGGTCCTCGTCGGTCAGCGGGGAGCCCGCCGCCATCTTCGCCACGTTCGCCTCGGAGTGCATCCGGTCGCCGTCGACCGCACGGCCGCCGATGCGGCCCGCGATCTGCTCGGCGAGGGTCGATTTACCCGACCCCTGCACCCCCATGACGACGATCGGCGGATACGAGGACCCCGATCCGGTCATCCCTTCGTCGCTCCGGCGGTCAGGCCCGAGACGATGTACTTCTGCGTGAACAGCGCGATCACCATGATCGGGATAGTAACGACCACCGCGGCGGCCATGAGACCACCCCAGTCGATGCTCGCGTACCCGACGAAGTCGAAGATCGCCACCGGGAGGGTCTTCGTGCTCGCGCCCGACAGCACCAGGGCGAACATGAAGTTGTTCCACGAGAAGATGAACGACAGGATGCTGGCCGTCGCGATGCCGGGAACCGACAGCGGCAGCGTGATCCGCAGGAACGCCCCGATCGGCGTGAGGCCGTCGACCTGCGCCTGCTCCTCGAGCTCCTCGGGGAGCGAGTCGAAGAACGACATCATGATGTAGAGGATCAGCGGCAGCGACACGAACATGTGCGACAGCACGAGCGGCGTGTAGGTGCCGACGATGCGCAGGTTCGAGAACACGAAGTACCACGGCACCAGCAGGCTGACACCGGGGATCACGCGCGCGAGCAGCACCAGCACGGCCGACTTCTTCATCACGAAGCGGCTCATCGCGTAGGCGGCCGGCACCGCCAGCACGAGCGACAGCAGCGTGGCGAGCGTGGCCACGAAGAAGCTGTTCCAGATGTACTGCACGTAGTCGGCCTGGCCGAACACCGTCTCGTAGTTCTTCGTGGTCGGGGCGAACACGAACGACGCGTCGGGGTTGTAGATGTCGACGTTCGTCTTGAACGAGGCGAGCACCATCCACACGACGGGCGCGAGGAACACGAGCGCGACCAGCACGAGCATGACGGCGCGGAACGCCTGGTAGCCGCGCCCCTTCTGACGGCGGCGCGGGGCCTGGGTGGCGATGGATGCGGTCATCAGGTGGTGCTCCGCTTCTTCCGGATGGTGAGGAGCCAGATGCAGCCGATGATCATGAGGAAGAAGATCACCAGCACGGTCGAGGATTCGCCGTACTTCTGGTAGTCGAAACTGAGGCCGTACGCGTAGACGTTGAGCGTCTCGACCTCGTGGAACGACCCGCCACCCTTGCCCTTGGTGGCGTAGAGGATGTCGAAGGTCTTGAGCGCGTCGATGCCGCGCAGCAGCACCGCGGTGATGAACGTGGGCATCACGAGCGGGAAGGTGACGTGCCAGAAACGCTGCCAGGCGTTGGCGCCGTCGACGCGGGCCGCCTCGTCGGGCTCGTCGGACAGCGAGGTGAGGCCGGCGAGGAGGATCAGCACCACCATCGGCGTCCACTGCCAGATGTCGACGAAGATCAGCGTCGGCAGGGCGGTCGCCTCACCGGCGAGCCACGGCTGCGGCGGGATGCCGAACCACCCCAGGAACTGGTTGGCGAAGCCGATGGTGGGCTCGAAGATGAGCCGCCACATCATGCCGACCGCGACGGGCGTGGCCACCAGCGGCAGCAGGATGATGACGCGCACGATGCCCTGCCCGCGGAACGGACGCCACAGCAGCAGTGCGATCAGCATGCCGAGCACCATCTCGACGGCCATGGCGCCGATCGTGAAGTAGGCGGTGCGTGCGACGGCCGGCCAGAAGCGGTCCGTGTCGCTCAACACGTCGATGTAGTTCTCGAAGCCGATGAGGTCGTGGGGCGCGCGGATGGATCCGGCCGCGTCGGTGAAGCTCAGGTAGAGCGTCCAGCCGAGCGGGAACGCGATCAGGAGGGCCACGAACACCATGGCGGGGGCGGCGAGCACCCACTTCCGGTGACGGTTGGCCCACACGGAGAAGGAGGACTGCGTCCTCACAGCCCTGCCTGTGGTTGTACTCATGAGTTGTCTCCAGGTCGGCCCGTGGCCGGAGGGGAAAGTGTGGGGATGCAGGTGGTGCGGCGACCTGTGCCGCCGCACCACCTACGGGAGACGCTGCGAGGCGTCAGTCGTTCTCGTCGTCCAGGAACGCCTGGAAGTCGGCCTGGGCCTTCTCGATGGCGGCGTCGACGTCACCGCCGGTGATGGCGACGACGAGCGGCGCTCCGACGATCTCGCGGGCCTCGGCCACCGAGATCACCTTGGGTCGGTCGTAGCCGATGCCGGTCTCGGATCCGATGGCGATCGCCTCGGCCAGCTGCTCCGGGAAGCTCGCGGTGCCCTCGGGGTTCGCCCAGACGGAGGTGCGGGCCGCGGGCACGCCCGCCGACTGCACCTCGAGGGTCAGCTCGGGACTGGTCAGCCACTCGACGAAGTCGAACGCGAGGTCCTTCTTGTTCGAGTCGTTGTTGATGCCCAGCGCCCACGAGGGGATGTTGTACGGCAGGGAGCCTGCGGGTCCGGCCGGGAACGGCGCGTAGCCGACCTTGTCCCAGACGGTCGAGTTCTCCTCGAGCGCGAGGTTCTGGTAGAGGCTCGACGCGTCGGTGTAGAACGCGACCTGACCCTGCGCGAACAGCGCGGCGGCATCCGGCCAGCTCATGTCGGTCGACACGTTGGCGGGACCGTACTGACCGATGAGGCGGCCGTAGAGCTCGTACGCTTCCTTGGCCTCGTCGGTGTCGAGGGTCGCCTCGGTGTAGTCGGAGTTGGCGAAGTCGCCACCCTGGCTGAACAGGTAGCTCGACCATTGCGTGACGGCGGCGGAGACGCCGGTGCGGGCCACGAAGCCGGCGATCTCGCCCTGCTCCTTGATCTGCTTGGCGGCGGCCTCGAGCTCGTCGAGCGTCTCGGGCACGGCGATGCCGAGGTTCTCGAGCACATCGGTGCGGTAGTACAGCACCTCCTGCTCGGTGATGATCGGCACGCCGACGACGTTGCCGTCGAACGTGGTGGCCTCGACCGGTCCGGACTGGAAGTCGCTCCAGTCCCACTCGTCGTCGCGGGTCACGTAGTCGCTCAGGTCGGCGAGGTAGCCGTTCTGCGCGAAGAGCTTGCCCTCCTGGAGGGGGCGGTACATCATCACGTCGATCTCATCGGTTCCCGCGTTGAGCTTGACGTTGTACTGATCCGACAGCTGGTCTTCGCCGAGCTGCGTGATCTCGACCGTGACGCCCTCGTGGGCCGCCTCGAACTCCGAGATCTTCTCCTTCACGACGTCGGTCCACACGTGGTTCGCGAGCGTGACGCGCAGAGTCTGCTCGCCGCCTTCGCCTCCGTCGGTGGCGCATCCCGCGAGGAGTCCGCCGGTGAGGGCGGTCACGGCGACTGCCGCAGACATCACTCTGATCGATCGATGCTTCACTGCATCTCCCTTCATTGGTGCCGCACGGGCCGATTCGCCCGCACTGCTGTGTGTAGGTCAGATAACCCCTATAAATAATACGTATGGCGTAGAGTTGCACAAGTCGAACGTCGAAAGTCCCGGAAATCGGGGCGACATCCACCCATGCAGAGAGGCCCACCGTGGACATCGAACTCACCGGCCACGTCGGAATCGTCACCGGCGTCGGAAAAGGAATCGGCCGCGAAATCGTGCTGACCCTCGCGCGCGAAGGCGTGCACACCGTCGCACTCGACGTCAACGCCGACGACCTCGCGAGCCTCGCCGACGAGCTCGCCACCATCGGCGGAGACCACGCGCAGTACGTGTGCGACGTGCGCGACGGCGCCCGCATCCGCGAGATCGTCGCCGACGTCGACCGCCGCTTCGGCCGCATCGACCTACTCGTCAACAACGCGGGCGTCGGCGGCGACGGCCTCGTCTCCGAACTCAGCGAAGAGACGTGGGACTTCGCCCACGACATCAACCTGAAGGGCACGTTCCTCACCTGCCAGGCCGTGCTGCCCGTCATGAAGCGTCAGCGCCGCGGGCGGATCATCAACGCGGCATCGTTCGCCGCCATCGTCCCCATCGTGGGATCAGCCGCCTACGCCGCTTCCAAAGCGGCCGTCGCGCAGTTCACCCGAGCGCTCGCCGGCGAGGTCGGGCCGTGGAACATCACCGCCAACTCGTACGCGCCCGGAATGGTGCCCACCACGCTCAACCACTTCGACGAGCGCCCGGATGCGGAGCAGACGCGACTGCTCGACACCCTCACCCTGCGCACCTGGGGCGAGAAAGCCGACATCGCGAACCTGGTCTGCTTCCTCGCCTCGGATCGCGCCCGCTACATTACGGGTACGTTGATCGACATCAGCGGAGGAAAGCTCGCCACCCAGGTGCCGCGGATCGCCTACGAGCACGCCGCAGCCGACGGGCTCGATCTCCTCTGACCACCCGCGGCGTCCGGCCGCTCTACTGAAGGACCAGACCATGGTCGACCTCGCGCCCCGCGACTACTCGAGCGCGAAGAACCGCAGCCGAATCGGCAGCGGACTGTACGCCCACGTGTTCGAAGTGCTCGGGCAGGAGATCATCAACGGCGACCTGCCGATCGGCAGCATCATCTTCGCCGAGCAGATCTCCGAACGCTTCGGGGTGTCGCGGTCGGTGGTCCGCGAGAGCCTGCGTTCGCTCGCCTCGATGGGGCTGCTCGAATCGCGGCCCCAGGTGGGCACGCGCGTGCAGCCGCGCGAGAACTGGGACCTGCTGAACCCGCACGTCGTGCACTGGCGCGGCCAGGGCCACGACTACATGGTGCAGATGCGGGAACTGCTGGAGCTGCGCCTCGGGCTCGAACAGGTCGCCGCCCGGCTCGCCAGCCAGCGGATCACGCCCGAGAACGTGCAGGCGATGATCGCGGCCGCCGACCGCATGGACACGGCGTTCCACGACACCCACGACCTGCGGGCGTTCTTCGACGCCGACGCGCAGTTCCACCGCATTCTGCTGGAAGGCACCGGCAACCCGGTGATCGCCCAGCTGTCGGACACCATCGGCGCGACCCTGCACGCCCGAGCCATGGACACGCGCCCCGGCATGCACGACCTGACGCTCGCGTCGGTGCAGCACCACCGCAAGCTCGCGGAGGCGATCGCCGCCGGCGACGAAGAGGCGGCCGCCGCGGAGGCCCGCGCACTCGTCGAGGAGACGCTGGCCGAGTTCGCGGAGCACTGAGCACCGAGCACTGAGCACCGAGCGCAACGGATACGAGAGAGCGCCCCGCGGGAACCAACCCGCGGGGCGCTCGTCGTTCGTGGTCTAGGAGAAGACCATGACCGACTTCACGTTGCGGCCCGACTCCATCGCCTCGAACGCCTCCTCCCACCGCTCGAGCGGGTAGACACCCCCCAGCACCTTCTCGGTCTCGAGGCGGCCGGTGGAGAACATCGACAGCACCGCCTCCCAGGTGGTCCAGGTGTGCGAGAACGACCCAGCGAGGGTCACCGCCTTCGCCACCAGCGGGTCGAGGCTGAAGTTCAGCGGCTGCGGACCCCACCCGACCTTCACGATCGTGCCGTACGGGCGCACCAGGTCGAGCCCCTGCTTGAGCGCGATGCTCACACCGGTGGCGTCGATGACGACGTGCGCGCCGAGACCGTCACCGAGGCCGGCGACGAACGCGTCCGCATCCTGGGTGGTGATGTCGAGCGTGTGGTCGACGCCCAACTCCCGCGCCTTCGCGAGGCGCGCCTCGTCGATGCCGGTGCCGAGCATCACGATCGTGCCGGCCCCGCGCAGTTTCGCCATCTGGGCGGCCAGCTGGCCGATCGTGCCGGCGCCCTGGATGACGACCACGTCGCCCGGCTTGATGTCGGCGCGCTCGACGATGGCCGTGTAGGCGACCGCGAACGGCTCGGTCATCGCGGCCTGCTCGAAGCTCACGTTGTCGGGGATGCGGTGCAGCACGCGCGGCTCTGCGAGCAGCAGCTCACCGAACGCCCCGTCGCGGATCGCGCCGTAGCCCTGACGCTCCGGGCACAGGTTGTAGCGGCCGGTGCGGCACAGCGCGCAGACGCCGCAGATCTTCGCCGCGGTCTCGCACACCACCCGGTCGCCGACCTGCCACCCGGTCACGTCATCCGCGACCGCCGCGATCACGCCCGCCGTCTCGTGCCCGAGCACGAGCGGAAGCTTGACCTCCCAGCTCTGGCCGTTGCGCCACATGTGCACATCCGAGCCGCACACGCCGACGGCGCGGGCGGCGACGAGCACGGTGCCGGGCTCCAGCTGCGGTTCGGCCACGTCGCGGATCTCGACCGCGCCGTCCTCGAGCGCGTACTTCACGAGCGCCTTCATCGGGCCGCCTCCCGTCCGGTGGCGAGGGCGTCGTCGGCGAGTTGCGGGCGCGCGAGGGTCGGCAGGCCCGCGGCGGCGCGCGCCCGTTCCTGGTTCTCGACCCGCACCGCGGTGGAGCCGCCGAAGTAGAGGTCGCGCGCCTCACGCAGGAACAGCACCGACTCGTGCATCTCCCCCATGCCGTTGACGCCGTCCTCGATGCTCACCCAGCCGTCGTATCCGGCGCCGGCGAGGGTGCGGAAGATGCGCGGGTAGTCGTTGAGGCCCTTGCCGATCACGCCGTGCTGCAGGGCCGGCGAGTAGCCGAGGGTCCCGTCGGCCTGGCGCAGGTCCTCGAGCGACGTGCCGGGAGCGAGGAAGCGGTCGGACGCCTGCATGGTGACGACCCGGTCGAGCACCTGGTCGAGGAAGTCGGCCGAATCCATGCCGGCGGTGATCGCGTTAGACGGGTCGAACTGCACCCCGAAGTGCACGCGGTCGTCGATCGCGTCGACGATCTCGCGGAACACGTCGCCCTGCTGCGCGAACTCGACGTACGCCCAGCTGCCGTCCTTGTAGTGGTTCTCCATGCCGAGCGTGATGTCGAGCTCACGGGCCACCGGCAGCAGGCGCTCGTACGCGTCAACCACCCACGCGACACCCTGCTCGCGCGAGACGCCGGGGTGCTTCTGGCCGGAGAGCACGCGAGTGCTCGCCCCCGCACCGCCGAGGTGGCGCGTGATGCGCATCATCTCGAGCTGACGGTCGAACTCGGCCGCGCGCACCGCGGCATCCGGATGCGTGAAGTCGGGCGAGGTGCACAGCATCGGCATCTCGAATCCCTCGGCGGTGAGGGCGTCGCCGATGGCGTCCAGGTAGTCGTCGTCGTTCTGCCAGAACATGCCGGAGTAGAGTTCCAGGCCGTCCGCGGGGAGCGGCGCAGCCTTGGTGATCCACTCGAAGATCGTCATGCTCCGGTCGTTGCTGAGCGCATCCAGGTCCCCCTTGGGGAAGACGCTGATTCTCATGGAAACCTCTTCGTTCGTCCGGATGTGAACGCTGCGTTCACATCTAATAAGTATTACCTATACGATCAGTTGTACACGAGACGACGACGCTCGAAAGGACTCCCCGAATGCACATCGCCGCAGACCGCCTGCAGAGCTGGGTGACCCAGCTGCTCACCGCCTGGTCCTACTCCCCGGAAGACGCGGCCTACCTCGCCGACACCCTCGTCGACGCGAACCTGCGCGGCATCGACTCGCACGGCGTCATCCGCCTCGCCGCCTACCGCAGCCGCCTCGACGCCGGCCTCGCCGACGCCACCGCCACCCCCGTCGTCAGCGGCAGCGGGGCCGCCCTCCGGGTCGACGCCAACGGCGCCGCCGGACAGATCGCCGGACGCGCCGCCGCCACCGCGGCCCGCGACGCCGCCCGCGAACACGGCATCGCCGCCGTCGCCGTGCACGCCAGCACCCACTTCGGTGCCGCCGGCTACTACGCCCGCTGGCTCGCCGGCGAAGGGCTCGTCGCCATCGTGGTGTCGAACTCGGAACCCGTCGTCGTGCCCTTCGGCGGCCGCAACGCCCTCTTCGGCACCAACCCGTTCGCCTTCGCCGCGCCCACCAGCGGTGCGCCCCTCAGCCTCGACATGGCCACCAGCACCTCCGCCATGGGCAAGGTGCTCGTCGCCCAAGCCGAAGGCCGCAGCGTGCCCGCCGACTGGGGCGTCGACGCCGACGGAACCCCCACCACCGACCCGAACGCCATCACGGCGCTGCTTCCCGCCGGCGGCCCCAAGGGCTACGCGCTCGGCTACCTCGTCGAAGTGCTCGCCGGCGTGCTCACCGGCGCCGCGATCACCCACGGCATCGGCAACATGTACAACGACTTCAGCAAGCCGCAAGACGTCGGCCACTTCCTCATCGCGATCGACGTCAGCCGGTTCCTGCCCCGCGAGGAGTTCCTCGCCCGCATGGATGCGCTGGCCGCCGAAGCGCACGACATCCAGCCGGCGCCCGGCTTCTCCGCCGTGCTCGTGCCCGGCGAACCCGAAGAACGCACCCGCGCCGCCCGCGAAGCCGACGGCATCCCCCTGCCCGAGGCCACCCTCGCCGAACTGCGCGGCCTCAGCGCCGACGCCGGCATCGACTTCCCCGAGGTGACCGCATGAAGCTGCTGCTGCCCGACTCGGTGCCGTTCGACCTGCCCGCGATCGACGGCGTCGACTACATCGTCTACGACATCGAGCACCCGATCCCCGCCGAGCACCACGACGCCGAAGCGCTCGTGGCCTGGGGGAACTCGGATGCGCAGTTGAAGTCGGCCGCAAGCGACCTGCCCCGGCTGCGCTGGGTGCAGACCCTCGCCGCGGGCCCCGATCAGGCGGTGAACGCCGGCTTCGCCGCCGACGCCACCATCACCTCCGGACGCTCGCTGCACAGCGCCACCGTCGCCGAGCACGCGCTCACCCTGACGCTGGCCGCCGCACGCAACCTCCACACCCTGGTACGCGCCCAGCTCGGACACCGCTGGGCGACCGAACTCGGCGGACGTCAGCCGATCTTCGACCCCAACCGGTTCACGACCCTGCGCGGCGCGCACGTCGTCATCTGGGGCTTCGGCTCGATCGCGCAGACACTCGCACCCGTGCTCACCACGCTCGGGGCCCGCGTCACCGGCGTCGCCCGCAGCGCCGGGGAACGCGACGGCTACCCGGTGGTCGCCGAGGCCGACATCGCCGACCTGCTGCCGAGCGCCGACGTGCTCATCATGATCCTTCCGGGCACCCCCGCCACCACCCGGATCCTCGACGCCGACACGATCGCACTGCTCCCCGGGCACGCGTGGCTCGTGAACGTGGGGCGCGGGGTGACCGTCGACGAATCCGCCCTCATCGACGCCCTCCGCGAGAACCGCCTCGGCGGCGCCGCGCTCGACGTCACCGAGATCGAACCGCTGCCCGTCGACTCCGACCTGTGGGACCTCGCCAACGTCATCATCACGCCCCACTCGGCAGGCGGGCGGCCCATCGGCGCCGACCAGCTGATCGCCGACAACATCCGCGCCCTCCTCGCCGGACGCCCCCTCACCAACGTCGTCGCGCGCTGACGCGCGGCGCCCACCATCAGAAAGCAGAGACCACCCGTGGCCACCTCCATCCGTCACCTCACACGCGAGAACCTCACCCGCCCCCTCGTGCAGATCTCCCTCGACCTCACCAACAACGCCGAAGCCCTCACCACGGCCGCCGTCGCCGTCGAATCCGGCGTCGACTGGATCGAAGTCGGCACGCCCCTCGTGCTCGCCGAAGGACTCCACGCGGTGCGGGCGCTGCGCAAAGAGTTCCCCAACCACCCGATCGTCGTCGACCTGAAGACGATGGACGGCGGCTACCTCGAAGCCGAGATGATGGGCGACGCCGGAGCCGACGCCGTCATCGTCATGGCCCGCGCCCACGAAGCCACCATTGAAGCCGTCATCGACGCCGGCGAACGCTTCGGCATGCTCGTGATGGGCGACGACCTCGCCGAAGCGGATCGGGTGGCCGCCTGCGTGCGCATGGAACAGCTCGGCGTCGGCATGGTCATTCACCACATCGGCTACGACCACCGCAACAAGCACCCCGAACTGGGCCTCAGCCCCCTCACCGAACTGTCCGACATCGTCGCCGCCACCACCGTGCCCGTGCAGGCCGTCGGCGGACTCACCATCGACCAGGCCGTCAGCTGCCCCGAGGCGGGTGCCCCCGTCGTCGTGTTCGGCGCGCCGCTCGCCATCGACGGCAAGACCTTCAGCCCCGCATCCGGCGACCTCGGCACGGTGCTCACCGAGGCAGCGGGCCGGGTGCACGCCGCCACCATCAGCTACCCGACCCCGGTGCGATGAGCACGGGCGGGCGCGGGCCGGTGCTGTGGGTCACCGGCGCCGGAAGCGGCATGGGCCAGGCGAGCGCCGTGATGGCCGGGGCGTCCGGCCGCCGGGTCGCCCTCAGCGGGCGCCGCGCCGACGCGCTCGCCGAGACCGCGCGACGCATCGTCGACGCGGGCGGCCCGCAGCCCCTGCAGCTTCCGTTCGACGTGCGGGATGCGGCATCCCTCGGCGAGGCTCACCGACGCATCGTCGACGAACTCGGACCCGTCGACGAACTCGTTCACGCGGCCGGCCTCAACAGCCCGCAACGCACCTGGGCCGACCAGACCATGGCCGACTTCGCCGCCGTCGTCGACACCAACCTGCTCTCCGCGGCCCGCATCGTCGACCTCGTGCTCGACGGGATGCGCCACACCGGCAACGGCACCATCGTGCTCGTGTCGTCGGTGTCGGCCTGGCGCCTCTCCCCCGGCGCCGGCGTCGCCTACACCGCCAGCAAACGCGGCCTCAAAGCGCTCACCGAGACGATCAACGCCCAAGAAGGCCGCGCTGGCATCCGCGCCACGCTGCTGCTGCCCGGTGACGTCGACAGCGAGTTCCTGCGGCTGCGCCCCGCCGTGCCCGACGACGACACCCGAGCCCGGATGCTGACCGCCGACGACATCGGCCGCACCATCCAGTTCGTGCTCGACAGCCCGCCGCGGGTCTGCATCGACGAACTCGTCGTCACCCCCACCGGATTCTGACCGCCGAAGTCACCCGTGCGGCGCCGTGATAGGCCACCCGCTAGCCTGGAACCGATCCCCCACCCCCGAAACTCCTGAGGAGCACGCGCGTGTCCGCAACCGAAAACCAGGCCAACATCGGAGTCGTCGGACTCGCAGTGATGGGATCCAACCTGGCCCGCAACCTCGCCAGCCGCGAAGGCAACACGGTCGCCATCTTCAACCGCAGCTACGAGAAGACCCAGACCCTCCTCGACGAGCACCCCGAAGCCGGATTCATCCCCGCGAGCACCTACGCCGAGTTCGCCGCCAGCCTCAGCACCCCCCGCACCGCGATCATCATGGTGCAGGCCGGACGCGGCACCGACGCCGTCATCGACGAGCTCGTGAAGGTGTTCGAGCCGGGCGACATCATCGTCGACGGCGGCAACGCCCTCTTCACCGACACCATCCGCCGCGAGAAGGCCGTGCGAGAGACCGGCATCAACTTCGTCGGCGCCGGCATCTCCGGCGGCGAAGAGGGCGCCCTCAACGGCCCCTCGATCATGCCCGGCGGCTCCGACGAATCGTGGATCACCCTCGGCCCCATCCTCAAGTCCATCGCCGCCGTCGCCGAAGGTGAACCGTGCGTCACCCACGTCGGCCACGACGGCGCCGGCCACTTCGTGAAGATGATCCACAACGGCATCGAGTACGCCGACATGCAGCTCATCGCCGAGGCGTACGACCTCATCCGCCGCGGCACCGGCAAGACCCCCGCCGAGATCGCCGACATCTTCGCCGAATGGAACCGGGGCGAACTCGAGAGCTACCTCATCGAGATCACCGCCGAAGTGCTGCGCCAGAACGACGCCGACACCGGCAAGCCGCTCGTCGACGTCATCCTCGACCAGGCCGGAGCTAAGGGCACCGGCGCCTGGACCGTGCAGACGGCCCTCGACCTGGGTGTGCCCGTCTCCGGCATCGCCGAAGCCGTCTTCGCCCGCTCCGTGTCGTCGAAGCCCGCCCAGCGTGCCGCCGCCGCCAGCCTCCCCGGCCCCGACGGCGAACTGAACGTCACCGACGCCGACGCCTTCGTCGAAGACGTGCGCCAGGCGCTCTACGCGTCGAAGATCATCGCCTACTCGCAGGGCTTCGACGCCATCGTCGCCGGCGCCGAACAGTACGGATGGGACATCAAGAAGGGCGACATCGCCGCCATCTGGCGCGGCGGCTGCATCATCCGCGCCCAGTTCCTCAACCGCATCACCGAGGCGTACGCCGCCGACCCCGGCCTCGTCGCCCTCGTCACCGCGCCGTACTTCGCCGACGCCGTCGCCCGCACCCAGCAGGCGTGGCGCCGCGTCGTCATCGCCGCCGCCCAGGCAGGCATCCCGTCGCCGGCGTTCTCGTCGTCGCTCGCCTACTACGACGAGCTGCGCGCCGACCGCCTGCCCGCCGCCCTCGTGCAGGGCCAGCGCGACTTCTTCGGCGCCCACACCTACAAGCGCGTCGACCGCGACGGCACCTTCCACACCCTCTGGTCGGGCGACCGCAGCGAGATCCAGGCGGTCGACGCCCACTGAGTTGTTGAGCTTCTCCGCCGGCTACATCACCAGGTGGGGTTGTCGCTCCCGAGCGGGCGCGGGGCACGCTCCCACTCCACCCGCACCCCGGGTACGGAGATCGGCGACGGCAGCACCCGCACCGGGCCCCACTGCGCCTGCATGAGCTCGCCATCCGACGGCTCCTCCACCGCGAAGCGGGTGGCCCGCGGCAGCCCGCGGGCCGCCTCCAGCTCCACCGCGGTGCGGGCGAGCGACAGACGCGCCACCGAGCCGGTGCCGTCGACCAACCGCCGCTGCAGGCCCGCGAGCACCGCCGCCGCCATCAGGTAGCCGGTGGCCTGGTCGAGCGCCTGAACCGGCAACGGCACCGGGCGGTCGGCGGCGGAGGAACGCATCCCGGCGTCCGCGATCCCGGACGACATCTGCACCAGGCTGTCGAACCCGCGACGACCCGCCCACGGGCCGGTGAACCCGTACGCGTCGAGCGACACATCCACCAGGCCCGGTCGCGTCTCGCGGCGGGTCTCGTCGCCGAGCCCCAGCCGTTCCAGCGCGTCGGCACGGTAGCCGTGCACCACCACATCCGCTTCGCCGAGGAGACGCCGAAGCCGCGCGAGTCCGTCCGGATCGCGGGCGTCGAGTCGGGCGGTGCGTTTGCCGACGGTCACCTCGTGGGCGAGCGCCGGCTCATCCCAGTCGCTCGGGTCGATGCGCAGCACCACGGCACCGAGCCCGGCGAGCAGCCGCGTCGCCACCGGCCCCGCGAGCACCCGGGTGAGGTCCAGCACCTTCAGGCCAGCGAGGGGCCGCTCCCGGGTCGGCTCCCACTCGGACCGCTCCGACGCGGCATCCGTGAGCTCTCGGGCGACGAGCGGCTCCTCCGCCACCGCGCGCCCCTGCGGGTGCCGACGCCACTCGTCGGGGGTGCGCATCGTCGCCGCGCAACCGCCCTCGGCGACGACCTCCGCCTCCAGTTGGTCGGCGCGCCAGAGCCCGACCGCGCGGGCGACCGCGTCGCGTTCCGCTTCGACACCCAGCACCCGCAGCGCCGCCTCGCGGTGCGCGGGCGCGTTCGTGTGCAGCCGGATCCACCCGTCCGAGGTCACATAGTCGCCAGCGATCGGGTCCCACGGCGACGGCGCCACCCAGCCGACGGGCCGAACCCCGGCACGGAACCAGGCGTCCGCCAGCTCCCGCCGCACGGTCGGTACCTCGCCGCCCACCCCTGCGGCCTCGAGCACCGCCGACACCCCGGCGCCTGCGGCGGCGACGGATGCGGCGGCCAGATCCGACACCGGGTACGGCGACTCGAACGTCGCCACCCCGGTCACGTTCACCGCGGCGACGTCGAGCCCGAGCGCCGCACCGAACCGTTCACGCAGCTGCGCATCCGCCGAACCCGCCATGCCCCCTGACGCTACGCGCGGGTGCGGCGCGCCACCAGGGCACGCGCCGCGAAAGCGGCCACCAGCACCGCGGCGGCCACCAGCAGCGCCACCGGCGGGGCGAATGCGGCGATCGTCAGGCAGCCGAGTCCGCCGAGCACCGCCACCACCCGGCCGCCCGCGCCCCCGAGCCACCACGCGAGCAGGTGCGCGATCGCGTAGTAGCCGAGCACCGCACCGGCGGATGCGCCGATCAGCAGGGGCGCCGGCAACAGCAGCGTGGCGACGGCGGCGATGACCGCGACCGCCGCATCCGCCCGGATCGGGGTGGCGGTTCGGGCGGCGATCACGCCGAGCGCCCGCGGCAGCTCACCGGCGGCGGCCATCGCCTGGGCGGTTCGGCTGAGGCCCGCCAGCACCCCGAGTGCCGACCCCGCGCACGCCACCACCGCGGCCACCACGATCAGGGGCCGCCAGTCGGGACCCGCCAGATCGGCGAGCGGGGCGGCACTCGCGGCAAGCGCGTCCACCCCCAGCCCGAGGAGCAGGATGAGGACCGTCGCCGTGGCGAGGAACGCGACGAGCGTGATCGACACAGCGACGGCGATCGGCAGCGTGCGTCGCGGGTCGCGCACCTCACCGCCGAGGGTGGCGACGCGGGCGTACCCGGCGAAGGCGAAGAACACGAGCGCGGCCGCGGGCAGCAGCCCCGACGGGGCGTCCGGCCACACCAGCGGCTGCGGTTCGGTGATGCTCGCGACGCCCACCGCATCAGCGACGACGAGGGCTGCGACGACGATCACCGCCGTCACGGCGCTCGCGACGGCGGTGCTGCGCACCCCGCTCGCGTTCACGGCCGCGAGCAGGAGAAGCAGGATGGCGGCCACGGGACCTGCGAACTGGGGCGCCAGGTAGTCGCCGGCGACGCGTGCGATCGCGGCGGCCGACGCCACCTTGCCGAAGAGGAACAGGGTGCCCGCCGCGAACCCGAGCGCGGGCGCATCCATCGCCCGGCCGAACGCGAACACACCGCCCGACTGCGGGTGCGCTCGCGCGAGGCGGGTGGTGCTGGTGGCGTTGAGGGCGGCGATCACGATGGCGAGGCCGAGCGCCGCCAGCACTCCCGCGCCGGCGAGTGCGGTCGCGGGACCCCACACCGAGAAGACGCCCGCGCCGAGCATCGCCGCGACCCCGACCCCGGTCGCCGTCGGCACCCCGATCACCCTGCGCAGTTCCACGCGCGGATCGTACCGGGGGCGGGTGAACGCCCAGCCTCACCCGGTGCCCGGATGCGAGACTGGACCGATGGAACGCGAACGCGGGGCCGACCCGGAGCGGGACGACGAGACCCCTCCCGAGCTCGCGTTCTACGAGCCGGGCGAGGTGGGCACCCTGCGCGGCCCGCGCATGCGCCGCGTCGCCCAGGTGGTGGTCGTGGTGGCGTTGGTCGCCCTCCTGCTGCCGGCCGTGTTGACGGGTGTCGGTTTCGCGTCGCGTACGGCGGCGCTCGCCTGCCAGGTGGTCGCATCCACGGATGCGGCGGGCGCGGCATCGACGGAGGCGCGGTTCGAGTGGTCGGGCGCCGAGGGTCCCGGCTGGTACTGCTATGTGACCGACTTCGGTGGTCACGAACTGCAGTTGCGTTTCCTCGGGTTCATCCCCGAGGTGCGCGTGGTCTCCGGCCCTCCCGTGGTCGACGTCTGACTGTTGCGGCGTGTGACGCCGCCCCGGGCACGCCCTGGCGACCCCGCCTACGCTTGCCGGATCGACCGCACCCGGCGGTCCTGCGCGAGACGAGGTGACCCATGGACGACACGACCGTCAACCTGGAGGCCGGCACCTCGATGTGCGCGGATGTGTGCGCGGGCGCCGGTCACGCGCTGCACCCCGTCCAGCGGGTGGTGGCGTCGAGCACACCCAGCAGCTGGGTGGACGGGTTCCTGTATGCGACCGGTGGGGTGCTCGAGTTCGTCGGGTTCGACGCCGCCGCCGAGGTGCTGTGGCACCACCACGACCTTGGCCTGCCGGAGGGTGAGCCGGTGGCGTTCCACCCCGTCGCCGGAGTGCTGAGCGTGCGGGGCACGCTGCTGAATGTGAGCCGCGGCTAGTTCACGCCATCTTCGCCATGAGGGCGCCGCAGGCGTCTTTCATGTTCTGGCAGGCCATCACGCAGATGCGGCAGCATTCCATGGTGTCGGCGTGCTGCGAGCATTCGTCCATGCACGCCTGACACATCGCCATCGAGGCGTCGAGCATGGCGCGCATCGCCATGGCGTCGTGCGCCATCGGGCGCAGCATCATGCGCATCATCGTGGTGGCGACGTCGGCCATGTTGGTGCACATCGACGCGCAGCGTCCCATGCCGGCGGCCATGTCGGCGTCGGCGCACATGGTGGCAGCCATCGCGACCGCGTCGCACGCTTCGATGCATTCCTGCATGGATGCCATGTCGACGCCCATGGTGGAGCTGGGCATGGTGCCCATCATCTTGTTCATCATCATCGTGTCCATCGGTGCTCCTTCGTGTCGTATCCAGTGAACGAGGATGCGCGCCGAGACGCAATGGGGTTTTCGGTCAGGCGGCGCCGTCGAACATGGAGGTGACCGACCCGTCGTCGAACACTTCGTGGATGGCGCGGGCGATCAGCGGCGCGATCGGCAGCACGGTGAGGCGGTCCCAGCGCTTCTCGTCGGGCACCGGGAGGGTGTCGGTGACGACCACCTGGTCGATGACCTCGGACTGCAGGATCTCGGTGGCCGGGTCGGAGAAGACGGCGTGGGTGGCACCGACGATGACGCTGGTGGCACCGTGCGCTTTCAGTGCCTCGGCGGCTTTCACGATGGTGCGGCCGGTGTCGATGAGGTCGTCGACGATGAGGCATACCTTGCCGTCGACGTCGCCGACGATCTCGTGCACGCTCACCTGGTTGGGTACCAGCGGGTCGCGGCGCTTGTGGATGATGGCCAGCGGGGCGCCCAGCTTGTCGCTCCAGATGTCGGCGACCCGCACTCGGCCCATGTCGGGGCTGACGACGGCGAGCGTCGACGGGTCGAGACGCGACTGGAAGTAGTCGAGCAGCACCGGCATCGCGAACAGGTGGTCGACGGGGCCGTCGAAGAAGCCCTGGATCTGGGCGGCGTGCAGGTCGACGCTCATGATGCGGTCGGCGCCGGCGGCCTTGAACAGGTCGGCGACGAGGCGGGCCGAGATCGGCTCGCGGCCGCGGCCTTTCTTGTCTTGCCGGGCGTACGGGTAGAACGGGGCCACCACCGTGATGCGTTTCGCGCTGGCGCGCTTCGCCGCATCCACCATGATCAGCTGCTCCATGAGCCACTCGTTGATGGGGGCGCAGTGCGACTGGATGACGAACACGTCGGTGCCGCGGATCGACTCCCCGAAGCGGGCGTAGATCTCGCCGTTGGCGAAGGTGCGCGCGTCGGTCTCGACGAGCTCGGTGCCGAGCTCCTCGGCGACATCGATAGCCAGTTGGGGGTGAGCCCGCCCCGATACGACGACGAGCCTTTTTTCTCCGCTGATCTTGATGCCGGACACTGTCCCTGCTACCCGCTTCCCGCTCGCGCCTGAGACGAGTCTAGTGGGACGGATATGCGCTGCGGACGGCCTCATGCGCTGGCCATGAGGTGCTCGCGGGCGACGCTGCGACTCGGCAGGGGGATGCGGCGGATCGTGCCGTGCTCGTCGGGTCGTTGGAGGAAGTAATCGCCTCCCATGCGTGTGATGCGCCAGTTCCGGTTGTGGACCAGCAGGTGACAGAACCTGCACAGCAGCACACCGTCGTCGATGTCTGTTCTGCCGCCGTGCTCATCCCAGTGGTCGATGTGGTGCGCCTCCGACCACGACGGCGGGCGGCCGCACATCAGGCAGCCACCGTCTCGGGCGGCGAGCGCGATACGTTGCTTCTCGGAGAAGAGGCGCTGCTCACGCCCGAGATTGAGGGCCCTCCCGTCGTCGTCGAATACGATCGGCACCGCGCCCGACGAGCAGATCAACCGCTCGGCGGTGGCGATCGAGACGGGCTCCGTCTGACCTTCGAAGTACGCGACGCCGGTCGTTGGCCGTCGGCCTCCGGCGCCCGCTCGAGGTCGCGCTTCGTGACCAGGATGCGCACGGCAGGCTTGCGGTCGCCCAGCAGTCGGCCCGAGTCCACTCGGGCGCCCGCGCGGATCAACTCGACGAACACATCTGCGGTGAGCTGCTCGGGGGTGCGCTCGTCACGCACCAGGTCTTCTGCGTTGGGCGCGGCGTGGGGGTCGACGAATCGCGGCCCACCGCGCCGGGGGCTGGTCGCCGCATCCAGCACCGGGATCATGATCGCGGCCGACTCACGGTCGAGCAGCCCGTGCACCCGCACCATGCCATCGGCCTGCGGAGTGAACCGCAGAAACCGGCGCTCGTGCTGCTCGCGCTCGCGTTCCGCGACACCCGCGGCGTCGAGATCGTCTCGCGCCTGCGAGGCTCGCACCCCGAGCTGCTCGAGAGCAATGCCCGGCGCCTCGGAGACAAGGCGGGCTGCCGCTCGCTCGCGCGCGTCAGCGAATCGCGCTCGAGTGGCCGCAGCTGCACCATCGCGCGGCGCGATGGCTGCTCCCAGGCGGTCGCGGATGATCCCCGCAGCCTCGACCGAGATCGAGGCCGTCGCCACGGCGTCTCCGATCACGGCGAGCCACGCCTCCCGAGGTGCGTTCTGCACGCGGGGGCCGTCGAGCGGCAGCAGCTCGCCCGCCTTCACCAGGGTGCGTGCCTCCCGCGCCGAACCGCCCGTCAACTGGGAGATCAGCCCCTCGGCGGTGCGTTGACCGTGCGACTGCGCCAGCCCGGAATGCCCCAACTCCCGCCGCGACCGGTGCGCGATCTCGCCCGCGATCGAGGCGGCCACCGCATCCAACCGCCGTCGTGCCGCCGCGACCGCGCGTTGCGCGTCCAGCAGCTCCCCATCCCGCAAGGAGTGCACCGGCAACGCGGCGGGTGCAGACGCTTCGCCCAGATGGGCGAGCAGATCGGGGAGGAACGGCATGCATCCATTCTCCCCGGACTAGAACGTATGTTCTAGAGTTGGGGCCCGATCTTGGGATAAGTCGCATCCACAGGAAGGGCGATGGAGGAGAGCTGCCTCAGGCGGTCCCTACTCAGCAGACGGTGCGGCGGCGGCCGCATCCGCCGCAGCGGTACCCGGGCGGTTCGCCACCACCCAGCCGTCGAGGTTGCGCTGCGGGGCCACGTTCACCGCCAGCGCCCCCGATGGCACGTCCTTGCGCACCACCGTGCCCGCGCCCGTGTAGGCGCCGTCGGCGATCGTGACCGGCGCGACGAACACGTTGTGCGAACCCGTGCGCACGTGCGAGCCGACGGTGGTGCGGTGCTTGTTGACGCCGTCGTAGTTGGCGGTGATGGTGCCGGCGCCGATGTTGGAGCCCTCGCCCACCTCCGTGTCGCCGATGTACGACAGGTGCGGCACCTTCGAACCGCGGCCGATCTTCGCGTTCTTCGTCTCGACGAAGGTGCCGATCTTGCCGCCGCCCTCCAGTTCCGTTCCGGGGCGCAGATACGCGAACGGCCCCACGGATGCGTAGGCGCGGATCACGGCGAGGGTCGCCTCCGTGCGCGAGATGGTGGCGCCCTCGCCGACCTCGCAGTCGACCAGCGTCGTGTCGGGGCCGATCACAGCATCCCGGTCGATGCTGGTGGCGCCCGCGAGGCGGGTGCCGGGAAGGAGCTCGGTGTCTTGCCCGATGGAGACGGTCAGGTCGATCCAGGTGGTGGCGGGGTCGTGGATGGTGACGCCGTTCAGCTGGTGGCCGCGCACGATCATGGCGTTCAGGCGCGCCGCCTGCTCCGACAGCTGCGAGCGGTCGTTGACGCCCGCGACGCGCCAGTTGTCGGCCACCGGCAGGGCGCCGACGGGGGCGGATGCGGCGCGCAGCAGCGCCACCACATCCGTGAGGTACTTCTCGCCCTGCGCGTTCGCGGTGCCGATCTGCGGCAGCAGCTCGCGCAGCGCTGCGGCGGAGAACACGTAGCTGCCGGAGTTGACTTCGGTGATCGCGAGCACCGCCTGGTCGGCGTCCTTGTGTTCGACGATGCGGCTCACCGCACCGTCGCCGTCGCGCACGATGCGGCCGTAGCCGGTGGCGTCGTCGAGCACGGCGCTGAGGATGGTGGCGGATGCGGCGGCGGCGCGGTGCGCGGCCACGAGAGTTGCGAGGGTGTCGGTGTCGAGCAGCGGCACGTCGCCCGAGATGACGACCACGTCGCCGTCGAAGTCGGCCGGAAGCGCCTGTACCGCCAGTTCGACGGCGCGGCCGGTGCCGGGCACGTCGTCCTGGTCGACGACCACCGCATCCGCCGAGTACTCGCCGACGGCGGCGGCGACGTCGTCGCGCTGGTGGCGCACGACGACCTCGATGTGGGCCGGCTCGAGGTGGTGCGCGGTGGTGAGCACGTGGGCGATCATCGGCAGGCCGGCGATCGGGTGCAGCACCTTGGCGCGGCGGGACCGCATACGCGTGCCCTCCCCGGCGGCGAGAACGATGACGGCGAGGCGCGAATCGGTCATGGGGTCCATTGTCGCGGATGCGAGCGCGCGCCGTGACGCGCCAGCTAGCGTGGGCCCATGATCCGCCACACTGTCGCGTTCCGTCTCGTCCACCCCGAAGGTTCCGCCGAGGAGGCGGCGTTCCTGGCCGACGGCCTGCGCATCCTCACCGGCATCCCCGGGGTGCAGGACTTCGCGGTGTCGCGTCAGGTGAGCCCGAAGTCGTCGCACCGGTTCCAGTTCGCGATGACGTTCGCCGACCAGGCCGCCTACGACGCCTACAACGTGCACCCGGATCATGTGGGCTTCGTCGAGGGCCGCTGGGTTCCCGAGGTGGCCGAGTTCGACGAGCTCGACCTGGTGCCGTTCGCGGGCTAGCGACACCCTCGCATCCGGAGCCGACACCGACTCCTGAGAAAAGAAGTGCCGCCCCACGGGGCGGTGCGCGGCACTACCCTGACCGACATGGACGACGAGGTTCAGGCCAAGGACCGTCACGACACACGCTTCTTCGGGCAGCCGTGGGCGCTCGCCCACATCTTCGGCGTGGAGATGTGGGAGCGGTTCAGCTTCTACGGCATGCAGGGCATCCTGCTCATCTACATGTACTACTCGGTCGCCGAGGGCGGCCTGGGGATCGACGAGGTGACGGCGACCGGCATCGTCGGCGCGTACGGCGGCACCGTCTACCTGTGCACCATCCTGGGCGCGTGGCTCGCCGACCGGCTGTTCGGTTCCGAGCGAGTGCTGTTCGTGAGCGCGATCGTGATCATGTGCGGCCACATCGCGCTCGCCCTGCTGCCGAGCGTGTGGGGTCTCGGCGTGGGTCTCGTGCTGGTGGCCGTCGGGTCGGGCGGTCTGAAGGCGAACGCGACCGCCGTCGTCGGCACCCTGTACGCGCCCGGCGACCCGCGACGGGACGCCGGCTTCTCGATCTTCTACCTCGGCATCAACCTGGGCGCTTTCCTCGGGCCGATCGTGACCGGTGCGCTGCAGTCGTCGGCCGGATTCCATTGGGGGTTCGGCGCCGCGGCGGTCGGCATGGCGATCGGTCTGGTGCAGTACTCGTTCGGCCGCAAAGCCCTGCCCGACGAGTCGCGCGCGGTCGCGAACCCGCTGCCTCGCAACCGCTACCCGATGGTGGGGGCGATCGCCGCAGCCGGGGTGGTGGTGATCGTCGCGCTGGTGCTGCTGGGCGTGATCCGCGCCGACAACATCGCCGGGGTCGTGATCGTGGTCACCGCGGTCGCCGCGATCGCGTACTTCGCGCTCATCATCTCGTCGCAGCGCATCTCGGGCGACGAACGTTCGCGGGTGATCGGCTTCATCCCCCTCTTCATCGTGAATGTCGGATTCTGGTCGCTGTACCAGCAGCAGTTCACGGTGCTCACCATCTACTCCGACAAGCGTCTCGATCGCGAGATCTTCGGATGGGAGATGCCTGTGCCGTGGATCAACGCGATCAACCCGATCTTCGTCATCATCCTGTCGGGCGTGTTCGCGGCGATCTGGACGAAGCTCGGCACGCGTCAGCCGTCGGCGCCCGTGAAGTTCGCGCTCGGCGCGATCATCATGGGGTCGGCGTTCCTACTGTTCCTGCCGTGGGCGAACGGCGCACCCAACTCGACGCCGCTGATCGCGATCATCGGCATCCTGCTGGTGTTCACCATCGCCGAGCTGTTCATCTCCCCGCCGGGGCTCTCGGTGACGACGAAGCTGGCACCGCAGCGGTTCCACACCCAGATGGTGGCGCTGTACTTCCTGTCGGTGGCGCTCGGCACCTCGATCGCCGGATGGTTGGCCGGCTTCTACAACCCGGAGGACGAGGTGCCGTACTTCACGGTGCTCGGGTTCATCGCGATCGTGCTCGGCGCGCTGCTGTGGTTGGCGGCGCGTCCAGTGCTGGCGCTCATGCGCGGGGTGCGCTGACCCGCGCCGGATCAGGGAGCGACGTCGACCGCGGAGAACGTGGTCGTGATGCGGTGATCCGGAACCGAATCAGGGATCAGGGTTCCCCCTGAGCCCCTAGTGGAGGTGGATGCGGTGATGAACCCCGTAGCGGTATCCACGCTGACAGAGTTCTGGCGGAAGTCGCCCTGAAACTGCCACTCGATCGCCAGGGTGACGACTGCACCCTCGACGCTCGAGATGACGACTCCGGGGATGCGGCCGAGCGCACGGAACATCGCCGCCCGCAGGTCAGCGGGAGCGGCATTCATCTCGAGGTCCTGAACCACGAGCAGGAAAGTAAGCGCCGGATCACCATCTGATCGCGATGCGTACCAGTTGTAGAGGGAATCCGTTTCCCTCGGCACCTGGGCGAAATACGCATCCGAGCCCATCAGGATCTCGCCCGGCTCTGTCTCCGATCCAGGCACACCGCCGAGCGTGCGAAGCGTGAACCCTTCATGCCACGTACGGGCGAGCCACGACGCGTAGAGTGCCTCCGCGTCCGGCCCGAACCCCCGCACCAGCGGATGGTCGGGGCTGAAGACCCGAACCCATTCGGCGGAGCGGTCCGCCGGGATGTAGGTGGTGTAGCTGTTCTGCGTGATCCACCCCGCGACCGCACTGGCACGTGGGGTCTGATAAATGTCGCCGCCTGGAACGTAGCGCGCGAGCGTCTCGGTCGTGGTGTCGACGCGAAGGTATCTGCCCGAGGAGATTTCCGACCCGACGGTGAGCGGCGCCAGCGCCGCTGCCTCCTCCACCACCCCCGCCACCGTGAGGGGCGGGGAGCTCGGTGGGGCCGTCACTGTGGGGGTCGGCGTTGGCTCGACTGTTCGCTCTGGAGTCGGGTGGGGAGTGATCGCTACCGGAGTACTCGCATTCGGCTGCCACAGTGCCACGACCAGGGCGATTGCGGTCGCCGCTGCCGCTGCCGCCAGTCCGATTCCGATGCGCAATGCGAGTACGCGTCGTGGGCGAGGCTGATCCTCGAGCGTCGACTCGAGCACTGTTCGAGCACGTTCGACGCCGTCTTTGCTGACCATGACGTCCGAGGCCATCAGCCGGACCCTGTCGAGAGCGTCCATCATCGGGCTCCTTTCTCGACTCGTTGCCGCCCGCCGTCGCTGGAGGCGACGCCCGGTGCGACGGTGAGTTGCTTCCTCACCCGGTTGAGCCGTGATCGCACGGTTCCCGTGGGCACCCGCAAAGCGAGCCCGATCTCCTCGTAGCTGAGATCACCCCACGCGAACAGCAGAAGGGTGTCGAGGTCGGGACGTTTCAGCTTCGCGAGGAGAGGCGCGAGGTCTCGTACGGCTGACAGTGCGTCGACGCGTGCCGTCGCGGCGTCGAGATCGCCATCCGTCTCGTGACCGCCACGGCGCGCCCATGCTTCGAGGGTCCGCCAGTGGTCGACCTCAGAGGCCCGATGCTTGCGGATGAGGTTGGACGCGATCCCGAGCAGCCACGGCTTGGCCGACTCCCAGGAGAGATCGAATGCGGCACGCCGCCGAAAGGCGATGAGGAATGTCTCGCTCAAGAGATCCTCCGCATGTTGTGCACCGATGCGGCGTGCGAGATAGCGCCCAACGTCGCGCGCGTGGCGGTCGAACAGCTCGCCAAAAGCGCGCGGAAGCTCGATCGAGCGCGAGATGATCTCGCTGTCGGTGGTGGTCACACTAGATATTGCCCTCTCGATCCGCGCCGGTTCACGCGCATCATTTTGACTGCAGTCAGTGGCGCAGGTAGGCCTGCACGATGAGGTCACCGCGGATGTCGGCGAGGGTGTCGATGAGGCGGTCGAGCGTGCGCGGGGTGATGCCGCTGAGGGTGAGGTCGTGGGGGCCGATCGGCGCCAGCTTGCCGGTGCGCAGCCGCACCACCTCCCATCCGGCGGCGCGCAGGGCGCGGTCCTTCCGCAGGTCGGACTGCTCGCGTTTGCCCACATGTTCGAGCCCGTGGCGCCCGGTGGAGTCGTACTCGATCGCCACGCGCAGCTCGGGGATGACGATGTCGGGCCACACCTCCAAGTGGGAGAAGAACGGACGCGCCACCCGGACCGCGTTCATACCGGACATGACGTCGAGGCGTTCGTGCAGGTCGTGCCGCAATTGCGCCTCCACGGCGGATGCGGGTTTCGGCGCGCACTCGCTCGCGAACGACTCCCCCACCGGCAGCTCGGGCGTCTTCGGACAGACCGGCTTGGCGGGACGTCTCGCTCGCGGCGCGGCAGCGCGGTCGCGCAGCACCAGCGGCTTGGCACCGGCGGTGCATTCGGGGCACCACGCCGACCGCCGCCGCTCGCGACCGGGCCGGTTGCGCTGCTCGGCGGGGGTGACGGCGAACTCGTGCCCCACCTCGCACCGCCACAGCAGCAGCACCTCGGCGGCGGGAGGGATCTGCGTGAGGACGATCCCCGCGTTCAGCTCGGGCCGATACTGCCGGATGAGCACCGGGTATGGCGCCCACGCCTCGAGGTAGGTGCCGACCGCGTACGGGATCACCGCATCCCGCGACCGCTGCCTGCGCGCCCACCACGCCTCGACCGGCTCCGCCATGCCCCCAGGATGCTCGGAGCATCCGACACCGGAGGTCGCGCTACCGCGCGGGCGCTTCGGTGGTGGTCGGAGACGGAACCGCGGTGTCCCGCGCGGGCACCTCGGTGGTACCCCGCCCGGTGAACGGTTCGTACCACGCGAGGGTGCCGCTCGTGAGAGATGCGGCGAAGCAGTCCCGCACGCGTCCCGCTTCCTCGAATCGCGAACCGGCAGAGAGTTCGAAGGTGACGCGGGGGAACGGATCGAGGTGGCGCACGACGGTATGAGCGGCGACCGCCGGGTCGTCGAGGCATGCGTCGACGGCATCCGTCGGCTCCGGCTGGGCGAGGTCGAAGAGAAACTTGTCGCCGTACGCGCTCTGCCAGACAGAGAAGTCCGGGGTCTGCGGCTCGAGGGCGTCGAGGTCGGGAAGTGCCTCCTCGTTCCAGTACTCGACCTGCACCTGCGCCTCGACCACGTGGGTCGTGTGGTCGGATTCGCGGGGTTCGGTGGCGAACCCGACCCGCACGTCGCCGATGTGGCCGCCGATGTACAGCCGCGAGTCGGCCGCGAACTCCGGGTGGGTCGCGACGAGCTCCCGCACCGCGCCGGTGCTGAGGGTGAAGTCCATATGGGCGATTTCGGCATCCAGGGCGACGGCGACCTCGCTGCGCGTGTGGGCGTGCGGGAAGACCACCTCCTGGCTCCAGCGCATGACGCAGTGGTACTCACTGGCGGCGGAGCCGAACCAGCCGGCTCGGGCGAAATCGCACCTGTCGGTTCGCTCCTCACCGAGTACCGTCGCGTCGGCGGAGAACACGACGCGGGCCACGACGTCGTCGAGTCGGGCGGCCGCACTCTCGCGGGCTTCGGGGATGCCGGGGTCGTTGGGAGAGCGGGGCGGCTGCATGAAGCATCCGGAACATCCGAACGCCAACGCGACCACGACCAGCGCGGGCACGACAAGACGACGCATCCTCACGGGGCCGACCCTACGGCGCGGGCCCGATTCACGCGCTCCCACGATCGAGGGCCATGGGGTTGCTCGGGTGGGCCGCGTTGGCGCTGGCCCTGCTCGCGCTCGGTCTGGTGACGTTCGCCGCACGCCGCCGGTCGGGCCGCCAGGCCCTCCGCCCCTACCGCCGGGCGGCGTCGCGTGCCAGCATGGCGGCATGAACGACGGGTTGTGGGTTCTGTCCGATTCTGAGCGCGACCTCATCCGGGAGTTGGAGCCGGACCGGCTCGCCCCCCTCGACGAGGACGACCTCCTCGCCCTGCACAAGCGGGTGCGGCGGGCCCGCAACAAGCACACCAAGAACTACCGGCGGAAGGCCGCGAAACGGGTGGAGGAGACCGCGGCCCGCGGCGAGGCGCACCCGGGCGGCGCGAAGAGCCGCCTGCGTGCGGAGGTGTTCGAGGAGGCGCTGGCGGTGGTCTCGGCCGAGCTGGGGCAGCGGGCGCATGCGGCGGCCGAGGATCTCAAGGAGCAGCGCCTTGCGGCGGCCCGCGCGAACCGCGGCACCGGCCCGGAGTCGGTGGGCTCGAGCGAGGGTGCCATCACCGATTCGGGCGTGGCCCGCAGCCATGAGAAGACCGCCGGCGGGCTGAAACGTGACGCATCGACGGCCGCACAGGGCGGGCGGCACCAGGCGCAGCGCGACGCGAGGGGCTAGCTTTCAGGCATGGATTTCGACGTCGCGGGTGTCCCGCAACAGGCGGGAACGGGCTCACCACCCGCGGGCGCACGGATCGACGAGGTGCTCGCCGAGGCGCACGCGCACGCATCCCGTCACCGCGAGGGGGATGTGGCCGACTACATCCCGATCCTCGCCGAGGCCGACCCGGAGGCGTTCGGGGTGTGCATCGTGGATGTCGACGGCGGCGTGCACGAGGTGGGCGACACCCGTGTCGGGTTCTCGATCCAGTCGATCTCGAAGGCGTTCGTGTACGCGCTCGTCTGCGAGGAGCTCGGCCACGAGAAGGCGCTGGATGTGGTGGGCGTCAACAACACGGGGCTCGCGTTCAACTCGGTGGTCGCGATCGAACTGAACGACGGGCACCCGATGAACCCGATGGTGAACGCGGGCGCCATCGCGACGACGGCACTCGTTCCGGGCAGCACTGCAGACGACAGCTGGCAGCTCATCCTCGACGGGTTGTCGCGGTTCGCGGGACGCACCCTCGACGTCGACCAGCAGGTGTACGTGTCGGAGGCGGAGACCAACCACCGCAACCGAGCGATCGCGCAACTGCTCGAAAGCTACGGCCGCATCGAACGCGACCCGCTCGAGATCGTCGACGTGTACACGCGGCAGTGCGCCATCCGTGTCGACGCCCACGACCTCGGCATCATGGGCGCCACCCTCGCCGACGGCGGCGTGAACCCGGTGACCGGCGAACGCGTCGTCTCCGCCGACGTCTGCCGTGACACCCTCGCCGTGCTCGCCACCAGCGGACTGTACGAACGCAGCGGCGAGTGGCTGTTCGACATCGGCCTGCCCGGCAAGTCGGGTGTCGCCGGCGGTCTGGTGACGACCGCGCCCGGCAAGGTGGGCATCGGCACGTACGCCCCCCGCCTCGACTCGGCCGGCAACAGCGTGCGCGGGCAGATCGCCACCGCCTACCTGTCGCGCGCCCTCGGCCTCAACATCTTCGCCTCGCATCCGCGTCACCCCGAAGGGAACCCCGCATGACCACCACCACACCCGCCCCGGAGACGACGCAGCGCGCATCCTGGGTGCCGATGATCGGGCTGTTCCTGGCCCAGATCCTCATGTCGTACAACGTGTCGGCGTTGCCGGTGTCGCTCGGCGGCATGGTGGCCGACTTCGGGGTGCCGCCCACCGACGTCAGCACCGCGATCGTCACCTACGGCCTGGTGGTCGCGGCGCTCGTGATGGTGGGTGCCAAGATCGGTCAGCGCATCGGATGGGTGATCGTCTTCCGGGTGGTGGTGGCCGCCTTCGCGGGGTCGGCGCTCATGATGATCTTCTCCCCCACCGTCGAGTGGGTGATCGCCGCCCAGGCGGTCGCCGGTGCATCCGCGGCGATCATCGTGCCGTCGCTGGTGGCACTCATCGCCGAGAACTACCGCGGCCCGCAGCAGGCGACCGCGATCGGGTCGCTCGGCTCGGCGCGCGCCCTCGCCGGCGTGACCGCGTTCCTGCTGGGTGGCACACTCGCCACGTTCGTCGGCTGGCGTCCCGTGTTCGTGGTGGTGCTGATCCTCGCCGTGGCGGTCTTCATCCTCAGCTTCTGGTTGCGCTCCGAGCCCGGCAACGACCGCATCAAGATCGACGTGGTCGCCGCGATCCTCATCGGTCTCGGCATCGTGGCGTTGACGCTCGGCATCAACAACCTCAACTCGTGGGGTCTGCTGTTCGCCTCCCCCAACGCGCCGTTCGACCTGTGGGGCATCTCGGCTGCGCCGGTGCTGATCGTGGTGGGTGTGGTGCTGGTGCAGCTGTTCTTCCTGTGGACGCGCCGCCGCACGAAGGCCGGCAAGGTGCCCCTGGTGGCGCTGTCGGTGTTCGGGTCGTCGCGGGAGCGCGCCGCCGTGTACGCGATGTTCACGGTGGTGGCGTTGGAGGCGGCGCTCAACTTCACGGTGCCGCTGTACATCCAGATCGTGCAGGGTCGCACCCCGTTCGACACGTCGCTCGCGATGCTGCCGTTCAACCTCACCGTGTTCTTCACGGCGATGCTTGTGGTGCGTTTCTACAAGCGCTTCACGCCCCGCACGATCGGCATGTTCTCGTTCTCGCTCACCACCCTCGCGCTCATCTGGCTGTCTCTGGTGGTGACGAACAACTGGGAGACCCTCCCCACGATCCTGGGGCTCGTGGTGTTCGGCATCGGCCAGGGCGCACTCGTGACGCTCGTGTTCAACGTGCTGGTCACGGCATCCCCGAAGGAGCTGGCAGGTGACGTGGGGTCGGTGCGCGGCACCACCCAGAACCTTGCCTCCGCTGTGGGCACCGCCGTGGCGGGAGCCCTGCTGGTCGGCATCCTGAGCGCCAACGTGGTGAGCGCCCTCGTCGACCACCCGGAGCTCACCCCCGACCTGGTGTCGCAGGTGAACCTCGACAACACCAACTTCCTCAGCAACGAACGCCTCAAGGAGGTGCTCGACGCCACCGACGCGTCGCCCGCCCAGGTGGATGCGGCGGTCGCGCTCAACGAGGAGGCACGCCTCAGCGCGCTGAAGACGGGCCTGCTGATCCTCGCCGGGGTGAGTGCGCTCGCGATCGTGCCCGCCAGCCGTCTGCCGCGGTACCGGCCGCACGAGCTGCCGATCACGGTCGGCACCGGGCCGACCGGCGACGACGAGCCGAAAGCGGCGTAGCGCTCGGGCGTCAGCGTACGGCGACCACAGGAGGAGGCGTCCAGGTCTGGCCGAGGATCGCCTGATCCGGCCAGTACGCGCGCAGGTACAGCGAGAACGGCCCGCGGGGAGCGGGCAGCCAGTTGGCGCGCTCCCCCGCGTCGGTGGGCTCGGCGCCCCCCGCCGTGAGGACCAGCGAACCGTCGTCGCCGTATTGCAGTGACACGTTCTTGGTGCCCAGTGAGAACCGGTGCAGGTCGTTCGGTTCGAAGAAGTGGTGCTCGTTGTAGAGGGTGAGCGACCAGAAACCTCGCACCGGGGGAAGCGAACCGGCCGGGAACGAGATCCGGTACGTGGTCGAGCCGTCGAGACGCTCGCCCGACTCGTCGAGGTCTTGGTAGTAGTAGCAGGTCTCGTGCGGGACGTTCACGAAGATGTTCGCCTTCGCCATTGACGTGCGCGACAGATAGTCGGTCCCGAACTCGGCACCGTTGCGTTGCGTCGACCAGTGGGCGACCGACGGCAATCCGATGTTCCGGAACTCGAACAGCTCCTGCACGAGGCCGCCATCCGCGTCGACGGCTGCGTCGACCACGAGTTGCCGAATGTGGCCATCCGCGTCCGCCGCATTCGCCAGTGACCGGAACCAGTCATACAGCGCCTCCTCGCCCTCGCGTGCCGGGACTTCGTCGAGCACAGCCGCGAGCGCGTCGGGAAAGACCGTCGGGTCGACCCAGCGCGTCTCGGTTTCGCTGGCGCCGGCACCCGACGGGTCGCCGAAGACGGGGGCCGCCGCCCAGTCGACGCGCTTCGTGGTGCCGTCGTACTCGTCGATCGGGTACATGCTGATGCCGTCGAGCAGCGGCTGGATGGCCGCGCGGTCCTCCACCGTGTCGTCCATGAACACGCGCGGGATCACCACACCGAGCGCCGTGTCGTAGCGGAACACACCGACTATCCCGTCGGGCACCTCGCCCTCCCATTCGGTGTGCGCGAGCAGGTAGTGGCCGGGGGCCGTGCCGTACATCGCACCCAGCTGGACGAAGCTGTCGGTGCGCTGATCGACCGCCTGGTACACCCAGAACCGGTCACCGAAGTCGGGCACCTGGACGACTGTCGCGCCCACGTCCACTGCCACCATGCCGAAGCCGTACGCCACATCCTGGTTGGGGCAGGCGACGAGGCGCTCCTGCGGTTCGACGTAGTCGTGCAGCATCGTGAGGCGCCCCACCGGCGCCACCGGCACGATCCCGTTCATCAGGCCTGGCTTCGGTACCTGGTCCATCAGGATGCGACGGTTGTGCAGGTTGATGAGCGGCCACGCCCACAGATATGCGGTACGCGTGAGGGTTCGGAGGTAGTCCTCGGTGTGACGGGGAACAGGGTTCGTCATCGACAGGCCACCTTCGCTCTCGGCTCGCTGCCACGCTAGGCGCCGCCCGCGGACCGCTCATCACCCGGAACGGAGTAATCGCGCGCGTCAGTGCATCAGTTCGCGGATCTCGACCAGCGAGAACGTGGTCTCCTCGAGGCGACCCGCGATCTCGACGGCACATTTGAGGTCCGCTACGTCGACGATGTAGAACCCGCCGACCATCTCGCGGGTCTCCGCGAACGGGCCCGCCGTGACGAGCAGGCGATCGCCGGTGCGGCGCACCACTTTCGCCTTCGTGGTGTCGAGCTCGTTCGAGAGCACCAGCTCGCCGGATGCGGTCAGCTCGGCGAGAACGTCGCGGTGCGCCGCGTCGAGCGCGTCACGTCCGTTCTCGGTGAGGTCGTCCCAGGCTTCCTGGTTGCCGTAGATCAACAGCATGTACTTCATGGTCGCTCCTGTCGGTGTGCGAATCTTCGGACACCTGGGCGACGGACGGCAACCGCCGGATCCGACAATCCGGCTCTACGCCTCCGCAACGCGGTCAGCCGCGGCCACCTTCAGGAATCCCGCGAGGAAGAGCGCCACCACGGGCACCGCCAGGCAGAGCAATACGGCGGTGCGGAGTCCGCTCAGTTCGGCGATCAGGCCCACGAGCAGCGGCGAGGCGAAGAAGCCCACGCGCATCACAGTCGAGGCGACGGCGAGTCCGGTGCCGCGGGCGAGGCCGGGGGCCCGGTCTGCCGCCTCCATGGCGAGGGGGATCATCGGCGCGATGCCGACCCCGATGAGGGCGAACGCGAGCGCGGCGACGATCACCGACGGCGCGAGAAACACGCCCAGCACGCCGACGAACGCGGCGACCGACCCGATGCGGAGTGTCGTGACGGCGCCGAACCGGTCCACGAGCCAGTCGGACACGAACCGTCCCACGGTGAGGGCGCCCATCATCGCGACGAACGCATACGCCGAGTCGGCGAGGTCGGCATCGATCACCTCGGTGAGGTAGACGCCGCCCCAGGTCGAACCGAGGTCTTCGAGGAACCCGCCGATGACGGCGAGGCCGCAGGCTGCCAGCAGCACGCCGCTCAGCAGGCGCGGACGGCCGGTCGCGTGCGCGGCCTGCGGGTGCTCGGCGTGGGGCAGGGGAAGGAAACGCAGGGCCACCAGGCTGCCGGTGACGATGACCGCCCCCAGCACCAGGAAATGCACCCAGATCGGCACCCCGAACTGCAGGAACAACAGACCCGCGAGCCCGCCGGCGATCGCGCCGGCACTCCACGCGCCGTGCAAGCCGTTGATGATGGAGCGACCCAACTGCCGCTGCACCTCGAGACCGTGGGCGTTGTTGCCGACGTCGCCCGTGGCATCCGCGAACCCGATCACGAACAACACCAGCGCCAGCACGACGGGGTTGCCGGCGAACGCAGCCACCACGAGCAACAGGCCGAGGGTGACAGAAGAGGCGACCGCCACCGGCACGGCACCCGCCCGGGCAACCAGGCGTCCGGCGATCAGGCTGCCTACGATCGAGCCGACCGGACCGCACGCCACCATGATCCCGAACGTCAACTCGTTGAGGCCGAATGCCGCCTTCAGTTCCGGGTAGCGGGTGACGATCGAGGCGAACACGAGAGCGTTTGCGACGAACAGTGCCGCCACTCCCCAGCGAGCGGCGGACACACGACGAATCAGCGATGGTGACGTCACCATGTCAGCGTAGTCAAGGAAGAGCGATCTCCCGGGTGGCGTGAGATCGTGTCAGTGCACGACGGTGTCGACCACGCGATCAGCGACCAGAGCCGCCGCGAGATACGGGCCCAGGGTGTTCCACCCTCCTCCGGCGGCCGCGCGCTGACGTTCGGCCCCTGTTCCGGATTCGAGAAGCCGGTGGATTCCGCGGTCGACGTGGTGGAGTTCGTCGTCGGAGCAGTCGAGTGTCTCCATCAGGTGCCGGATCGCGTCGCTGATCGAGACGAGGGCGCTTCCGCCCGGCGCGACGACGCCATCCGCGAGACCGAAACGTGCCGCGTGCCAGCAGGCGGCATCGATCAGCTCGGGGTCGAACGGGGGCACCTCGTTCGGGCGCGTGATCGCCGCCGACACGAGACCGCGCGCGATGAGAGCGATGAGGAGGGCGTCGTCGGCGGTGAGCTGGGAGTCGGCGACCCGCAGTTCGACCGTCGGATACCGGGGTGACAGGCGCACATCCCAGGCGACGGTCGCGATGTCGCGCGTTCCGCCGATGCCCACGAGGGCTGCGGCGCGGGTGGCGTACTCGTCCGCGCTCGTCACGGGTGGCGGGCAGCCGCCCGTCGTCCACCGCCGCAGTTGCACCGCCCGCCAGCTGGCGAAGCCGGTGTCGTGCCCGCCCCACCATGGGGAGTTGCCGGTGATCGTCTTCAGGAACGGCAACCACCCCGCGAGGCAGCGCAGCGCGGCCACTCCGGCCTCCGGGTCGGGCACCTCCACGTGCACGTGGAGGGCGGCGAGCTGGTGCCCGCCGATCAGGGTCGCGTGGCGTGCGGCGAGTTCCGCATAGCGGGTGCCGGCGGCGAGAACCGGCGGCTCGTCGACGCGGAACGGGGTGCCGACTCCTGCGGCGACCGCACCGGCGGCGCGGGCCGCGGTGGCGAGGTCGACACGGAATTCGAGAAGTTGCTGGCGCGCCTGGGCCGCCGACTCACAGATGGTCGTGGCGTGTTCGAGCTGGCTGGCGAGGAACTCGGGCTTAGCGCGGGCGCGGGAACCCGGTGGGAGCGACTCGATCACCGACGCGGCGACGGGGATGTTGCGCCCATCGGCCGGGTCGAGCAGGAAGAACTCCTCCTCGATCCCGAACCTCGGGTACCTCCCAGTCCCGCCCGGATCCGACACGTTCGACAACCCGACCCCCTCGCGCTTTCGCGCCACGGTATCCGGGCGAAAGGAAGCCCAGAAGGGGGTTGCGCGCAGCGAGACCGCCGTGGACGGGTGCGTCGTCCCGACCCGAAGCGCGGTCGCCGGGTCCGACTAGGCCCGGGCGGGCAGGTCGAGTTCGGCGATCAGCCCCTCGATGCGGCGGCGGATGTCGTCGCGGATGGGACGGACGGCGTCGATGCCCTGGCCTGCCGGGTCGTCGAGCTCCCAGTCCTCGTAGCGCTTGCCGGGGAAGATCGGGCAGGTGTCGCCGCAGCCCATCGTGATCACCACATCCGACTCCTTCACAGCGTCGAGGGTGAGGATCTTGGGCACGTTGTCGGCGATGTCGATGCCCTCCTCGGCCATCGCGTCGACCGCGACGGGGTTGATCTGGTCTTTCGGTTCGGAACCCGCAGACAGCACCTCGACGCGGTCGCCGGCGAGCGCCTTCAGGTAGCCGGCGGCCATCTGAGAGCGGCCGGCGTTGTGCACGCACACGAAGAGCACGGTGGGCTTGGGCATGCTGACAGTCATGAACTCAGGCGGCTTCAGCGACGCTTAGCCAGGAAGCACAGACCGAGAACCACGGCGACCACAACGGCCACGAAGAGGACCACCACCACGACCGTCCACGCGATGTCGTACCCGGCGGGGATCAGCGGGTTGATGTCCTCGATCGGCGCGGTCATGGGCGTGAGCCTAGCGTTGTCTTCCCGCCCCCGGCGGTCGTACCCTGGTGCCGCATCCAGTCGGGAGGGTGAACATGGCCGGAAAGTTCGAACTCAAGAAGACGGCGAGCGGATACCGCTTCAACCTGAAAGCGGGAAACGGCGAGATCATCGCCACGTCGGAGACGTACACGTCGAAAGCTGCGGCGCTGAACGGCATCGAGTCGGTGCGCACGAACGCGCCCGACGCCGTGCTCGACGACCAGACGGGTTGACGGATCGGGCCCTCTGACGGGAGGGCTGATGCGAGGGGTTCCCGTATCTGCCCCGAGGCCAGTGAACAGGGCGATCGAGGAGCGGCTCGCTGCACCGTAGTTACAAGAGAGCACTTCGGGGTCGTCGACCTTCGCCAGCAGGGCAGCGCCGGACTCCCGCCGACCTACAAGGAGGTCCGCGTCTATAGCTGCTTCACCGTCGACATCGACCTCAACGAGCGCGAGGTCCTCGACTGGGCCGACGCAGACTGCCCCAACTACATCGCCAACGCCATCAATGGCGAACACTTCGACTTCGACGACATCATCGACGACTGACACGAAGCTGGACCTGGGTATCCGGCTCCTTAGAACCCTCGGGGACGACGACCTGCCCGCGCAGGTGGACTCTGTTCGCTTGGAAATGTTGCCTTGTGAGGGTCAAGGGCGAACCAAGTCTGGCGATATGCTTCCGCCCAGACTGAGGGGAGTTCATCAATGGGGATCAGAGCTTTGGCTGCGGGGACCGCAACCGTCATCGGCACACTTCTGCTGGCCGGATGCGCGTCGGCACCGGCAAGTGGAGACACGATCGCAGCCGAGGTGCCGGCATACGCGGCGACGCCCACCGACGAGCAGATGTGTTGGCAGTTCTCGGATGTCCAGACTCTGATCTGGAACATGAAGTTCGCCAACGATCAGGGCCGGCTCATCGAGAACGAGTGGGACGGGATCGTCCGTCTCGCGATGCGGGAAATGAGCTACATCGACGTCGACGAGACCACCCAAGTAGGGAAGGCGATCGCTGCCCTTCAAGCCGAGATCCCCGAAGCCCGGATCGGGAGCCATCCGAAGAACCCAGAACTCGACGGAGACATCTGGTTGAGCGGCACTGAGGCCATCGGCGCCGCATGTCAGGACGCCTTGACGGAATGGGGCACCGAAGGCTGGGTCGGCGGCTAGCCCTTCGCTAGAGAAGATCGTCAAGACCAGGTGCGGCGAAGCCCCAGCGTTCTCGCCATTTCGGCCACGTACCCGCCGGGTTACAAGAACCCCTCGAAGCTCCGCCGCCAGGATTCGAACCTGGACCTAACGGCTCCAAAGGCCGTCGTGCTGCCGTTACACCACAGCGGATCGCGCCGTGGCGCTCACCTATTCTGCCAGCGCTCAGCGTCCGGGCAGCACCGTGCTGAGGAACAGCTCCACCATCCGCGGCACGTCCACCTCGAGCGCCACATCCACGGCGGCCCAGTCGTTCACCCCACCGTGCACGGTGTCTTCGCCGGGGATATGGCGGCGGTCGACGACGGTCTGCCCGCGCCCGTACCCGGCGAGCTCCACCCGCACCGGCAGGCGTTCGAAGCGCAGCGCATCCGGGTCGACGATGCTGCACACGGCGCCCGCGTCGCCGATCCAGCCGAGGTAGGGGTGCGCGCCGTCGGGTCCCGCGATGCGGTGGTCGAGCAGACGGCCCACGACGGAGGCAAGCAGGTCGGACGACCCCGCCAACTCGGCGGCCACCTGCTCCGGCACCTCCACGCGGTTGAATACGTCGAGCCCGTACATGGTGAGAGGCACCCCCGACCCGAGCACCACGGATGCCGCCTCCGGGTCGTGCCACACGTTGAACTCGGCGAGCGCCGTGGCGTTGCCGATGCTCGCGGAGCCGCCCATGAACACGATGCGTTCGATGTTGGCGGCAACCTCCGGATGCGTGCGCAGCAGCAGAGCCAGGTTCGTCTGCGGGGCGAGGGCCACCACGGTCACCGGCTCCGGATGCGCGAGGATCACCCGCCGCAGCAGCTCGACCGCGTTCTCCCGCTCGACCGTGCGTGACGCGGGCGGCAGCTCGACCCCGGCGAGACCGTCGACCCCGTGTACGTGCCCGGCGTCGCGCGCCGGTTCGATGAGCGGACGCACGGCGCCCGCCGCGACCGGCACATCATCCGCCCCCGCGAGCGCCAGCACCCGCAGCGTGTTCTCGACCACCCGGTCGAGGCTCGCGTTGCCGGCGACACAGCTCACCGCGAGCAGGTCGAGCTCGGGATGGGATGCGGCGAACAGCAGCGCGAGGGCGTCGTCGACGCCGGTGTCGACGTCGAGCACGATCGGGGTGGGCACCAGCCCATCCTGCCCGACGGCGCAACCTGCGCGGTCCGGAGCGCCTCGCCCCCGATAATGGGGGGATGCCCGAGAACGACGAGGTCGACCGCATCGTCGCCGCGTGGGAGCGAGCCCACCCCGAGCTCGACTTCTCGCCCCTGCAGGTGCTGTCGCGCGTCGCGCGGCTGTCGCGCCACCTCGACCGTGCCCGCCGTGACGCGTTCGCCAGTTCGGGGCTCGAGCCGTGGGAGTTCGACGTGCTCGCGGCGCTGCGCCGGGAGGGGCCACCGTTCCACGCCAGCCCGAAGGTGCTGCTGCAGCAGACGCTCGTCTCGAGCGGCACCATGACGAATCGCATCGACCGGCTCGTGGAGCGCGGCTTCGTGGAACGCCACACCGACCCGCACGACGGCCGCGGTGTGCTGGTGGCGATGACGGTCGCCGGACGCGAAGCGGTCGACACCGCCATCCGGGAACTGGTGGCCAGTGAGGCGAAACTTCTCGGCGCGCTGTCGGCTGCCGACCAGGAGCGGCTCGCGGGGCTGCTGCGCAAACTCAGCCTCGACTTCGACTGAGCTACTCCGAGCGGTCGATGCGCCGCACCGCGATCCCATCGACCAGCGGACCGACCACCACCATGCTCAGCCAGCACCACATCGCCACCACCGGGTCGAGGAAGATCGCCACGGGGATGGTGAGCAGGAAGATCGCCGGTGTGACGAGCGTGCCCACCAGCGAGTAACGGAAGACGCCCTCATCGATCCTCGGAGAGAGGAACCCGCGGTGGTGGGCGTAGGTCCACAGCGCCGCCTGCAGGATGCCGAGCATCGCCACCTGAATGGCGTACAGGGTCACCGACGCCGCCGTCACATACTCGCTCAGCACGCTCGTGGGGAACGGCGCCAACGCCACGAACGCCAGGAACAGGAGGTTCAGCCACACGAACCCGGTGTCGAACCGTTCGATGTAGCGGTACTTGCGGTGGTGGGTGACCCAGTTGATGCCGAGCACCGCGAACGTCAACGCGTAGGCGAAGAACTGCGGCCAGAGGGCGGCGAGCGCGGCACCCACGTCGGCGTCGTCGAGACCCTCCGGCAGCCGGATGTCGAGCACCAGCAGCGTGAGCGCGATCGCGAACACCGCATCCGAGAAGAACGCGATCCGCTCCGTACCCTCGCCGCGTCCGAACAGTCCCTGCGCACGCTCCCGCACACCCATGGGGGAACGATAGCGGGGTCGTTAGGCTGACGGCGTGCCCGTCGCCGCAGAACAGGATGCCGCCCCGCGCGAGCGCCGCATCCGCCTGATCTCCGACGGCTTCGGATCGCGCCTGCTGCGTGCGGCGCGCCCCGCGCTGCCGGTGCTCAACTGGGTGGGGCAGTTCGCGCGTCCCCTCATGAAGGTGCCGGGCCTCGGCTGGATCACGTCCGATCCGGTGGTGGCGCGGCGGCTGCTGAACGACCCCGACCACCTGACCCTGCTGTCGGAGGGTGGGGTGGGGCACCTGTGGGCGCAGATCCTCGGTGACTGGGTGTACGACCTGTTCGACGGGCCCGGCCACCACGACCTGCGTACCCGCAGCCGCGAACTGTTCACGGAACGCACGTCCGGCGCCTTCGTGGAGAAGGCGTGGGGTCCGCGGCTCGCTTCGGCGCGCGGCGCGTTCGAGGCGGGTGAACCGCTCGACCTGGCCGAGCTGTCGCGCGTGCTCGTGGGGCGGATGGTGACGACGCTGCTGGGGCTGCCCGTCGACGAGACGCGCGGCGACGCCGCCTACCTCGACATCTTCGACACCGGCGAACGGTTGGCGGCGATCGCGCTCGGCACCACCGCCGACACCCAGCTGCCGCCCGAGAAGATCGCGCTCGCCCGCTCGATCGTCGAGCAGCTGACAGGTCACGTCGATGCCGCGTTCGCGACCGCACACCCCGACACCGTCATCGGCCGGTGCCGCGAACTGGGTCTCAGCGTGCAGGAGACGAAAGGCCTCTCCACGCTGCTGATGGTCGCCGGCACCGAGACCGCCGCATCCGCGATGGCCCGGATGGCGGCCATCCTCCACGACTCCGGCGAACAGGATCGGCTGCTCGCGCATCCGGAGCACCGCGACGACGCCGTACGGGAGGCATTGCGGGTGACGAGCCCCGCACCCCTCATCGGCCGTTCCGTGCTGGCGGATGTGGAGGTCGCCGGACGCACCCTCCGCGCGGGCGAACGCGTGATGGTGCTCACCTGGACCGCCAACAACGTGGCCGGCGCGTTCCGCATCGACCGCCCCTATCTGCCCCACAACCGGCAGCTGTGGTTCGGCGCGGGGCGGCACCTGTGCCTCGGCGGCCCGCTCGCGAAAGCGGAACTGAGCGCCGTGCTCGAACTGCTGATCGGCGACGGGCGGCCGTTCCGCGTCGTGTCACGGCGCTACGGGCGGCGGGTGCTGATCCCGGCGTACGCGTCGCTCGTGGTGCAGAAGGTCTGATGCGGCGGGCCGCTGGTTTCGAGACGCGTCACGCTGCGCGTGGCGCTCCTCAACCAGCTCAGTCAGGTGGTTGAGGAGCGCCGCGCAGCGACGCGTCTCGAAACCACCGTCACCACGACTCGGCGCCCTCGAGGTCGGTCGATCGCGGCGCGAACCCGAGCCGCTCGCGCGCGGCCGACAGGTCGAGGGTGCGTTCGAGCCCGATCTGGCTCACGGCGTAGCGGGTGAGGCGCGGGCGGGCGCGGCGGATGCGGGCGGCCCGCTCAGCGAGCCCCGCCATCCGTACAGCCGCGGCGAACGGCAGCGACACGATGCGTGCGCGCACGCCCCGGCGCAGCAGGAACTCCTCGATGACGTCCGACAGCAACACCGGTTCGGCGTCCGCGACGTTGTAGACACCGGCGGTGCCCCGCAGGGAGAGCCGCACCGCATCCACCAGGGTGTCGATGTGGGTGAGGCTGTGCAGCATGCGAGCACCCTCCGGCAGGACGAGGCGTCCCCGTCGGACCGCGGCGAGCACACGCGGCAGCAGGGTGGTGTCGCCGGGACCGTAGACGGCGTGCGGGCGCAGGATCACCGCATCCGCCCCCATCACCTCGAGCTCGGCGAACGTCTTCGACTCGGAGTAGGTGGACAGGAACCGGGTGACGGGCGCCGCGATCTCGGGCGCCATCACCGTGGGGGTGTACGCGTCGTACACGGACGACGTCGACAGGTGCACGATGCGCGCCCCAGGGAAACTCGCCACCACGTTGCGGGTTCCGGCGCGGTTCACGCGCATGGCCTCCGCGAGCGGCGCCCAGTCGTCGGCGAGCGCGGCGCAGTGCACGACGGCGTCGAAGTCGCGGTCGCCGACCAGCGGACCCTCGGCCAGATCCCACAGGCGGTAGCGGGCGTGCGGGTGCGCCCAGCCGCCGGGGGTGCGCCCGAACCCGGTGACCTCGTGGTGGTCGTCGGCGAGCGCCGTGGCGACGGTACCTCCGATGAAGCCGCTCGCGCCGGTGACCGCGATCCTCATGCGCGCTCCCCCACGAATGCGCCGAGCTGTGCGGCGAGCGCCGCCCGGTCGAGTTTGCGGCCGCGGCCGGCGCGCGGCAGCGCGGGCACCGCCACCACCGCATCCGGCAGCACCCCCGCATCGATGAGCCCCGGCAGGCGGCGGGTCACCTCGGCTGCGAGCGGATGCGCCGTCGTCGGATGCGCGGGCGGGGCGTCGGCAGGCACGATCGCGAGCACGATGCGGTCGTCGCCGATCGCATCCGGAACCCCCGCCATCGCCGCATCCGCCACCCCGGGGAGGCCTGCGATGACCGGCTCGTACAGCCCCGGGTACACGTTCTGGGTGCCGCGGATGAACATGTCCTTCGCGCGTCCCTGCAGGGTGAGCCGGTCGCCGTCGATGGTGGCGAGGTCGCCGGTGCGTAGCTCGGCGAGCGGATGCTCGGGCAGCTCGGCCAGGTAGCCGAGGGCGAGCCCGGGGCCGCTGAGCACCAGTTCGCCGTCGTCGATACGGGCCGCAACACTCGGCACGAGGCGGCCGACCGGGTCGCCCGCGTCGACGGGAGCGGCCAGCTTCTCGGCGCCGTCGGCGATCGCCACCGGAAGGATCTCGGTCATGCCGTAGACCGCGCGGATGCGGGTGCCGGTCAGGCGCGCGAACGCGCGGCGCAGCAGCGGCGGCAGCACGGGGGCGCCGCCCAGCACGATGGTCTCGACGCGCGGCGCCAACTCGGGACGCTCATCCAACGCGGTGAGGATCGCGTCGAGGGTGGCCGGTGCGGCGAACAGCAGCTGCGCGTCGCCCAGGTGCTGGAGGTACGCCTCGGGGCGGGCACCGGGGTCGAGCCCGGGGGCGGGCATCGTCCAGTGGGCGCCGCCGATGAGCGCCGGGATGCCGACCATCAGCTGGTCGGTGAGCACCCGCAGGCCCGGGCGAATGCCGACCCCGTCGGCGAAGTCGGCGAGCCCGGCGCCGAGCGAACCGCGGGTGTGGACGACCGCTTTCGGGGTGTCGGTGGTGCCGGAGGTGAACACGACGAGCGCCTGGTCACGGGGGTCGCCGGTGAGGATGCCGTCGCCGGTGCCCGCCGCGAGGCGCGCGAGCGGAAGGGCGCCGCGAGGCACCCCGGGCAGCCAGCCGCCCGCACGGATGTGCCGCGCCTCCGGCACGAGCTTCGCGTACGGCGCGAGCTCGAGCCCGCGGCGCCGGGCGACGGCGCGGAGCGGCCCGGAGCTCGCCAGGTACAGCAGAGACTCGGCGGCCACCCAGCGAGGTGCCGCGAGTCCGGCGCGCGCACGGAACAGGGCCTCACCGGCCCCCGGGTCGGCGAACACGACCGTGCCGCCCGCGCCCACGATCCCCAGCGCCAGCACCACCGCATCCGGCCCCGGGCGCACCGAGAACAGCACCCGATCCCCGTGCGCGAGACCGTCTGCCCGCAGCCCGGCGGCGACCGAGCGGATGCGGCGGGCCAACTCCCGGTAGCTCCAGGTGCGCCCGCGCGCGGTGAGCGCCGACGCCTCGGGGGTGCGGTCGGCGGCGGCGAGCACCGCCTGCACGAGGTCGGTCACGCCTGCACCACCAGCTCGGCGTAGGAGGGGATGAGCACCCCGCGGGCGGCGCGGCGGCGCACGATGCGTAGGTCCTGATGCTGCAGCAGGGCGCCGAGCGTGGTGCGGATCTGCGCCATCGCGAGCGGCGCGCCCAGGCAGTAGTGGGCGCCCGCCCCGAACCACAGCTGCTTGAGGGATGCGGCCGGGTTCCCATCCGGGTCGAACGCGCCGAGCGCGGTGTCGGCCCAGTAGGTGCCGAGGATCACGCGGTCGCCTTCGCGCACCGCGACGGGCCCGATGCTGGTGGGGGCGACGACGGCGCGCAGCATCACCGGCGACGGCGTCGTCACCCGCAGCCCTTCGGCGATGGCCGCGTCTTCGAGGGAGCGGTCGGCGGCGACGCGCGCCAGCCATCCGGAGTCGACGAGCAGCGCGACGAGGCGCGGCAGGTACGACACGATCGTCTCGGTGCCGGTGAGCACGAACGCCCCCACAGCTCCCAGCGCCTCCTGCTCGTCGAGGCCGAGAGCGCGCATCCGCCCCGGCACGGTCGACTCGTCGCCCGCGTAGGCGAGCGCGGCGTGCTCCCCCAGTTCGCCGAGGATGGCGCGGGCGGATGCGAGTTGCCGCGGCCCGAGGCGGGGCCGGGCGAGCGTCACGTAGCCGGTGACGGCCGATACCCGCGCGAACATCGCGTCGTCGAACGACGCCTCCGCGAGCCCCACGAGCCGTGAGATCACCCGGCTGGCGCCGCGGCGGGCGTGGGTGACGAGGTCGACCTGCTCCCCCGCGGCGAGCGCCGCCGCCAGCGACCGGGTCGCCTCGCCGAGGCTCTCGGCGACGAACCCGTCGACGAACGCCGGCGAGAACAGGGGTGCGAGTTGCCGCCGCAACGCCAGATGGTCGGCACCCTCCATGTTGAGCAGCACGCGCGGCCCGAGCACGGGGGTCCACAGGTCGCTGGGGGCGCCGGGCCCGTTCTTGGAGAAGTGGGTCGAGTCCATCAGCACGCCGCGCAACAGCGTCGCATCCTTCACCACCACGCCGAGCCCCGGCACCCGGCGCACGGGCCCACGGATGGCCGACACCAGCGGGAACGCCACCGGATGCGCGGCCCGCACGACGGCGGCGTCCCGCGCACTGGCAAGTTCCGCGCTCATCGAATATCCACGACTTCAGGCCGGTACGCGTGGTCTTTGTACCAGAGCAGGGTGCGCCGCAGCCCCCACGCCTGCACGCGCCTGCTCGACCCGTAGACCACCACATCCGACCGCCGCGCGTAGTCGCGGGTGAGACGCCGCACCGCGTTCACGAGGGCGCGGTCTTCGTGCAGGTCCTCGATCTTGGTGCGGGGGAACCCGCCGGCCGCCTGGTACAGCTCGGCGGTGATGCCCACGTTGCAGCCTGCGGCCATCATGTAGGGCCCGAGGTATGCGGGGTCGCGGTTGCCGGAACGCACCCGACCGAACGCCTCCGCCAGGTGCACGGCGCCGCGCAGCAGGGCGCGGGTGGGCCAGCCGACCCCTTCGTCACGTCGGGCGAGCAGTTCGCCGCCCACCAGCCGCAGCCCGAGTCCGCCGTCGGCGCGCGGGGCGAGGGCGCGGCGCACGGATGCGGTCCAGTCTTCCCGCGGGAGGCAGTCGGCGTCGGTGCGGGCCAGCAGCTCGGCGCCCGCGTCGATCGCGGCGCGCATGCCGGTGTCGGCGGCGGCGCCGGTGCCTTTCTGGGCTTCGTCGATCACGTACCACCGCGTGAGTCCGCGGTCGGCGGCGAACTCCCGCACCACATCCGCCGACCCGTCGGTGGAGCCGTTGTCGACGAACCACACCTCGAAGTCACGGTCGTGCTGCGCGGCGAGCGCCTCCAGGGTGGCGCGGATGCCGGCGGCTTCCTGGAACACGGGCACCACGACGGCCAGGCGGGGGGCGCCGCTCACCACCTCACCTCGACGAGCCCCAGCGAGATGCCGCCCGCCAGCCCGATCAGCAGCACCCGGGATCCGGCTCGCAGCATCCCCCGCTGCCGCGCCAGCTGCAGCTGCAGCGGCAGCGTCACCGAGGCGAGGTTGCCGTGCTCGCGCACCGTGATGACGGTGCGGTCGTCCGGCACCCCGAGCCGTTCGAACACGGGCGGCAGGTACGGCAGGGCCACCTGGTGGATGGCGACGAGGTCGAAGTCGTCCCAGGTGAGGCCGCGGTCGCGCAGCAGCCCCAGCACCGGCTCGGGGCCGAGTTCCAGGAACGCCTGCTGCAGCCCGCGGCCGTCCATGTCGAAGTATTCGGCGTCGATGTCGCGGGGGCGCATGGTGCCGCCGCCGGGCAGGGTGCCGATGTCCCAGTGCTTCGAGACGGCGAGGAAGCGGGTGGCGAGGATGCCCGACTCCGGGTCGTCGGACGCCTCCAGCACGAGCGCCGCGCCGCCGTCGCTCATCGTGTATCCGGGGAACGAGCGGATGAACTGGTCGTGCGAGTCGACATCCCACCGCACCGCCACGGTCGGCGCCTCACCGGAGGCGATGAGGATGCGACGGTACTGCCCGGTGCGGATGAACGCGTCGGCCACCTGCATGGCGTTCACCACCGAGTTGCACGCGTTCTTCACATCCATCACCGGCGCGTCGAGGCCGAGCTTCGCGGCGACGATGTGGCTGGTGGCGGGTTCCACCAGGTCCTGGCTGGCGGACGCGAACAGCACCAGGTCGACGTCGCCCGGCGACTCAGCGAGCGCCTCGCGCGCGGCGGCGACCGCGAGGTCGGACGAGTCCCAGCCGTCGGGCCGCAGGTGCACCGACTCGACCCCGGTCATCCGTCGGATCAGTCCCGTCGGCAGTTTCACCCGCGGGTTGCGGCGACGCAGCTCGGTTTCGGTTTCGGCGGTGGTGCGGATTCTCTCCGGCAGGTGCACGGCGAGCCCGGTGATACGGGTCGAGGCGGGCGCGGGCACGGATGCGAGCCTACCGACGCGTCTGCTCCGATCCGGAAAGCCGCTGCGCGAGGTAGATCGGCACGATCGAGATCACCACCATGACGACGGCGATCACGGCCACGATGGGCGCCTGGTTGGGCCGGAACATGTTGTTCAGGATGAAGATCGGCAACGTCGTCACCCCCGACCCGGCGGTGAACGTGGTGACGATGATCTCGTCGAAACTGAGCGCGAAGGCGAGCAGCCCGCCGGCGAGCAGCGCCGAGCGCAACTGCGGGAACGTCACCAGCCGGAACGTGGTCCACATGCCGGCCCCGAGGTCGGCCGACGCCTCCTCCAGGTTCACCCCCATGCGCCGCAGCCGGGCGATCACGTTGTTGAACACGGTGACGATGCAGAAGGTGGCGTGGGCGATCACGACGGTCCAGATCGACAGCGGGATGCCGAGGATGGTGCGGAAGAAGTTGTTCAACGCGATGCCGGTGATGATGCCGGGCAGAGCGATGGGGAGGATGACGAGCAGCGAGATCGCGTCGCGCCCGAAGAACGAGAACCGTTGCAGCGCGAGCGAGATGAGGGTGCCGAGCAGCAGCGAGATCGCGGTGGCGATGAGCGCCACGATCACGCTGGTACGCACCGCTTCGATCGCGCCGGCACTCTGGAACGCTTTGCCCCACCATTCGAGGGTGAAGCCGGGCGGCGGCCAGCTGAGCGACGTCGAGGTGGAGAACGAGTTCGCCAGCACGACACCGAGTGGCACGTAGACGACGAGCAGGATGAGGGCGGTGACGGCCCCCAGCACCACTCGCGCGGGCGTTCCGAGTCGCATGTGCGTGCCCTACAGGTTGTTGAGGGCGCCCGTGCGGCGCACGAGAGCCAGGTAGCCGAAGATGATGACGATCGGGATGAGCGCGATCGCCGCCGCCAGCGGCAGGTTGTTCGCGGCTCCCACGTTCGTGTAGACGAGGTTGCCGAGCATCTGGCTGGTGCCGCCGACGATGTTGACGGTGATGTAGTCGCCGAGCGACAGCGAGAAGCTGAAGATGGTGCCGGCGATGATGGCGGGCATCGCGAGTGGCAGCACCACGCTGCCGAGGGTGCGCCAGGTGCGTCCCCCGAGATCCGCGGATGCCTCCAGCAGCGAGTCGGGCACCCGTTCGAGGCCGGCGTAGATCGGCAGGATCACGTACGGCAGCCACAGGTACGACAGCGTGATGATGGTGGCGGTCAGCCCGTAGCCGGGGGTGTGCAGTCCGAGCGGGGCGAGCAGCCACTCGAGGATGCCATCCTGCGACAGCACCGACCGCCACGCGTACGCCTTCACCAGGTAGCTGGCCCACAGCGGCATGAGGATCGCGATCACCAGGATGCGCTGCATCCGCGGGGAGGCGACCTTCGCCATGTAGAACGCGATCGGCAGCGCGACCGCAACATCGATGACGGTCACCGCCAGCGCCACACCCACCGTGCGCACCGTCACCGTCTGGTACAGCGCGCCGGTGAGCACGGTGACGATGTTGTCGAGCGTCCACTCGGTGGTGATCTCGCCGGTGAAACTGTCGACCGACCAGAAGGCCGTCACCAGCAGCAGCGCGAGCGCCACGATGTACACCACCACCAGCCAGAAAAGTGGGGCGGTCAGCAGCAGCGCCAGCCGCACCCTCGGGTGGCCGGTGAGGTACGCGGATGCGCGGCGGGCCGGCGTCCGCCGAGGCGGCGGCACGGAGCGCGCCGCCTCGGCGGATGTCGGGGACTGCACGGTCAATGTCAGCCCTTGATCTCGGACCAGGCCTCGGTCCACTTGGCGTAGTCGACGCACTCGACGTCGGTGCGCCCGTCGACGCATTCGGCGATCGGGGTGGTCCAGTACCAGATCTGGGACGCGTACTCCTCGTCGCCTGCGTGGTACGCCTCGCAGTCGTCGCGGTAGTCGCACGCCTCCTGGCTCGACGGCGCCTCACCGAAGTAGGCGGTCGCCTGGGCGTTCACCTCGGGGCTCGAGATCCAGTCCAGCCATGCGTACGCGCAGTTGGGGCTCTTCGCCGCGGATGCGATCATCCAGGTGTCCGACCATCCGGTGGCGCCCTCGTCGGGCAGCACCACCTCGGTGTTGTCGACCTCGCCCGCGAGCACGTTCTGGATCACCTGCCAGGTGGTCCCGACGACCGAGTCACCCGACTCGAACGCCTGGATCTCCTTCAGGTAGTCCGACCAGTACTCGCCCACGTTGGCGCGCTGCTGCTTCAGCAGCTCCACCGACGCGTCGAACTGCTCCTGGTCGAGCGCGTACGGGTTCTCGATGCCCAGGTCGGGCTGGTGCGCCATCAGGTAGACGGCCGCGTCGGCGATGTAGATCGGCGAGTCGTAGGCGGTCACCTTGCCGGCGTACGCGTCGGATCCTTCGAACACGACGCTCCACGAGGTGGGTGCGGGGGTGACGACGTCCGTGTTGTACAGCAGCAGGTTGGCGCCGTACCCGTGGGGCACCCCGTACGACTGCCCGTCGACCGAGTTCCACTCCTTGTCCTTCAGGAAGTCGAAGACGCCCGCGTAGCTGGGGATGAGGTCGGTGTTGACGGGGGCGACGTCGCCGGCGGCGATGAGGCGCAGGGTGGCGTCACCTGATGCGGCGACCACGTCGTAGTCGCCGGTCTTCATGAGGCTGACCGCCTCATCCGAGGTGCCGTACGACTTCGAGGTGACCGTGCATCCGGTCTTGTCCTCGAACCCGCTCACCCAGTCGACGGCGGGGTCGTTGGTGCCGTCTTCGACGTAGCCGGGCCAGGCGAGCAGCGAGACGCTGCCTTCCATCTCGCCGAGCTCTTGGGCTTCCTCGCCTCCCCCGCCGCCGCCTCCGGATGTGCCGCAGGCTGCGAGCAGCGCGATCGAGCCGACGGCGACGATGGATGCCGTGGCGGCTCTGCGCCCGCGTGTGATGTTCCTCATTGCTGTACTCCTCTCGGTGGGTGGTGCGTTCGTCAGGCGTGGAGCGGGATGGCGTCGCCGTCGTGCCAGGTCACTTCGACCCGGTCGCCGCGTTCCTGGTCGGCGGAGCGCCGGCGGTCGTTGCGTTCGAGCACGCTGATGCGGGGGCCCGCGTCGAGGTCGATGACGTGCCGGATGCCGCTGCCGAGGTAGATGGATTCGACGAGCGTGCCGGCGGCGCTGCGGCCTTCGGAGTCGGTGGGGGCGCCGAGGCTGAGCTTCTCGGGGCGGATGGAGTACTCGCCGTCGCGGCCCAGCACCGCGCGGGCGGCGTCGCTGCCGAAGATGTTGGTGGTGCCGACGAAGTCGGCCACGAACCGGGATGCGGGCTGCTCGTACAGGTCGCGCGGGGTGCCGAGCTGTTCGATGCGGCCGTCGTGGAACACGGCGATCCGGTCGGACAGGGTGAGCGCCTCTTCCTGGTCGTGGGTGACGAAGATGAACGTGATGCCGAGGTCGCGTTGGATCTGCTTCAGCTCCACCTGCATCTGTTCGCGGAGCTTCAGGTCGAGCGCGCCGAGCGGTTCGTCGAGCAGCAGCACCTTCGGTTCGACGACGGTGGCGCGGGCGAGCGCGACGCGTTGCCGCTGACCGCCGGAGAGTTGGGCAGGTTTGCGGTCGCCGAGGTGTTCGAGCCGCACGGCGGCGAGCGCCTTGAGGGCCCGGTCGCGGCGTTCGGTGCGCCGCACCCCGCGCACCCGCAGCCCGTAGGCGACGTTGTCGAGCACGCTCATGTGCGGGAAGAGGGCGTAGTCCTGGAAGACGGTGTTCACGTCGCGGTCGAAGGGGGCGGCGCTGGTGACGTCGCGGCCGAACAGTTCGACGGTGCCGCCGGTGGGTTGCTCGAACCCGGCGATGAGCCGCAGCACGGTCGTCTTGCCGGATCCGGACGGCCCGAGCATGGAGAAGAACTCGCCCTCGCCGATCTCGAGGTCGACGTGGTCGACGGCCGTGACGGAGCCGAACTCCTTGGTGAGTGCTGTCAACCGTACGGCCGGCTGGTCCGTCATCGGCGTTCTCCTTCGATGCCCATGCGTTAAAACATATGAAACCATATGTCATCCACCAGTCGATGATGTTACGGTCCTGTCACATGCCCCTCACGACGAGCCACCGCGACACCACGCGCTCCGTCGTGTTCGCGCCCCTCGACGACGGCACCGCCCGCGCCGACCTGGTCGTGCGCCGCCTCACCGACGCGATCGTGTCCGGCATGCTCCACGACGGCGAGAGACTGCCCAGCGAAGCCGACCTCTCCCGCACCCTCGGCGTCGCCGTCGTCACCGCCCGCGAAGCCCTCGAAACCCTCCGCGACACCGGCCTCGTGCGCACCCGACGTGGCCGCGACGGCGGCAGCTTCGTCACCTACGACCGCGACACCGCCGCCCGGATGCTCGCCGCACGCCTGCAAGGGCACTCGCGCATCGAACTGCGTGACCTCGGCATCCACATGGGCGCCATCGCCGGCGCCGCCGCCGAACTCGCCGCCGACCACGCCAGCGACGACGACCTCGACACGCTGCAGGACATCCACGACGCCGCCGACCTCAGCACCGCGGGCGGCGCACGACGGGCCGTCGCCCGGTTCCAGCTCGAACTCGCCGCCATCAGCCAGTCGCCGCGCCTCGTGCGCGAAGAGGTGCGGCTGCAGGCGGAAGGCGGCCCACTGCTCTGGCTGTGCCTGCGGGAGCAGGAGTACCGTGAGCGCACCGCGCGCACCCGGGAGCGGGTGATCGACGCCATCCGGGACGTGTCGCCGGCCGCCGCACGAGCCGCCGTGCTCGCCCTCACCGCCGACGCGGTGGAGTGGCTGATGGACGAGAAACTGCGGCTCGACGCAGCAGACACCGACACGGCGGACGACCGAGGAGGACGCAGATGAGCACCATCGCCACACGGATGCCGGAGCAGATCGCCCAGGATGTCGCCGTCACCTTCGACGAGGTGTTCTCCCTCATCGACGGCTGGCACGACGTGCTCGAAGGTCACCTCGGCGGTGCCGGCGACCCGACCGCCGCCTCCCTCGACCCGGTCGTGGAGGCGCTTGCCGTGCCCGCGATCACCGGCGACGGGCTCCTCACCGGCGCCGGATTCGTGGCCGCCCCCGGCCTCCTCGCCGACGCCACCTGGCACCTCGCCTGGTGGCTCGCATCCGCCGACGGCACCCGCCGGCTCGCGACCGTCGACGACGCATCCAGCGAACAGTTCCGCGACTACACGGCGCTCGAATGGTGGCGGATCCCGGTGCGCACCGGCGCGCGGCACCTCACCGGCCCCTACGTCGACTACGTCTGCACCGACGACTACACGGTCACCATCACCGCGCCGGTGGTCGTCGACGGCGGGTTCCTGGGGGTGGTCGGCGCCGACCTGCTCGTCGACCGGCTCGAACACGGGCTGCTGCCGCTGCTGCGCTCGCTCGGGGTGCCGGCGGCGCTCGTGAACGCGTCGGCGCGGGTCGTCACCGCCACCGACTCGCGGCGCGAACCGGGCTCGATCCTCCGCCTCGACGGACTCGGCGACGCCCTCGCCCCGCTGAGGGAGGCACACCCGGATGGTGTCGACGTGACGCTGCCGGGAGGCGCCCGCGTGCTGTCGTGCGGAGACACCTCGCTCGCGCTCGTGATCGGGCTCTAGCCCGCAGGGTCAGCCTTCGAGCTGCTCGCTCAGCTCCAGCCAGCGGTCCTCGAGCTGCGCCGCCTCCGTGTCGAGGGCCGCCAGCTCCACCTGCAGCAGCTGCAGCCCCGTGTAGTCGGACTGGTCGGCCACCGCGAACGCGTCATGCTGCGCCTGGATCGCATCGGCCACCTTCGCCATGCGGCGCTCCACGGATGCGAGCTCCTTCTCGGCGGTGCGGCGCTCGGCGCCCGTCAACGTCGTCACCGCCGGTTGAGTAGCGCCGGCTGCGGGCCTACCCGCTGGTTGAGTAGCGACCGAAGGCCGCGTATCGAAACCCCCATGCCGCGACCCCTCGCGCAGCTTCAGGTACTCGTCCACCCCACCGGGCAGATGCCGCAGGTGTCCGCCGAGCACCGCGTACTGCTGGTCGGTGACCCGCTCCAGCAGGTACCGGTCGTGGGACACGACGAGCAGGGTGCCGGGCCACGAGTCCAGCAGGTCTTCCATGGCGGCGAGCATGTCGGTGTCGAGGTCGTTGGTGGGCTCGTCGAGGATGAGCACGTTGGGGCCTTCGAGCAGGATGAGCAGCAGTTGGAGGCGCCGTTTCTGCCCACCGGAGAGGTCTTTCACGGGGGTGGAGAGCTGCGCGCTGCGGAATCCGAGCCGCTCCAGCAGTTGACCCGGCGTGAGTTCGGCGCCCGCCACCTCGTAGCTGGCTTTCTGGCGACCCACGACATCCGACACCCGGTCGTTGGCGATCTCGTCGAGTTCGGCGAGCCGCTGGTCGAGTACGGCGATCTTCACCGTCTTGCCCTGCTTCACCCGTCCGGTGGTGGGGGCGAGGGTGCCGGCGACGAGGCTCAGCAGCGTCGACTTGCCGGCCCCGTTGACGCCGAGGATGCCGGTGCGCTCACCGGGAGCGATGCGCCACTCGATGTCCCGCAGGATCGTGCGCTGCCCGCCGTCGGCGTCCGGGAACGTCACCGACACATCCAGCAGGTCGACGACATCCTTTCCGAGGCGGGCGACCGCCACCGACTGCAGGGCCACCTTGTCGCGCACCGGCGGCACGTCTTCGATCAGCTGGTTCGCGGCCTCGATGCGGAACTTCGGCTTGCTGGTGCGCGCCGGCGCGCCGCGGCGCAGCCAGGCGAGCTCCTTGCGCAGCAGGTTCTGCCGTTTCGCTTCGGATGCGGCGGCCATCCGGTCGCGCTCCACCCGCTGCAGGATGTACGCCGCGTAGCCGCCCTCGAACGGTTCGATGATCCCGTCGTGCACCTCCCACGTGTCGGTGGAGACCTCGTCGAGGAACCAGCGGTCGTGGGTGACCACCACCAGCCCGCCCTGGTTCTTCGACCAGCGGGTCTGCAGGTGCTTCGCCAGCCAGGCGACACCTTCGACGTCGAGGTGGTTGGTGGGCTCGTCGAGGAACACCACATCCCATTCGCGGCTGAGCAGCGCGGCGAGCGCCACCCGGCGCCGCTGCCCGCCCGACAGGTCGCCGATCAGCGCATCCCAGGGGATGTCGGAGACGAGCCCCGCGATCACGTCGCGCACCTTCGCGTCGCCCGCCCACTCGTGCTCGGCACGGTCGCCGACGATCGCGTGACCCACCTGCTCGTCGTCGGGCAGCACATCCGCCTGGTCGAGCATGCCGACGGTCACTCCGCCGCGGCGGGTGACGCGGCCCGAGTCGGGCTGCGTGCGGCCCGACAGGATGCGCAGCAGCGTCGACTTGCCGTCGCCGTTGCGACCCACCACGCCGATCCGGTCGCCCTCGTCGAGCCCGATGGTGACGTCGTCGAAGACGTCCTTCGTGGGGAACGAGAGGGAGATACCTTCGGCGCCGAGCAGATGTGCCACCCGTCGAGCCTAGGCGGCCCGCCACTCCCCCGAGCGAGTTCAGCCGAAGCGGCCGTTGACGTAGTCGAAGGTGCGGGCGTCGATCGGTTCGGAGAACATCGCCTCGGTGTCGCCGTACTCGACGATCGCGCCCGGCTTGCCCTGCGAGGCGAGGAAGAACGCGCACTGGGTGGAGACACGCTGCGCCTGCTGCATGTTGTGGGTGACGATGACGATGGTGACGTCCTCGACGAGCGACAGCATCGTCTCCTCGATGACACGCGTCGAGGTGGGGTCGAGGGCCGAACACGGCTCGTCCATGAGCAGCACCCGCGGCATGACGGCGAGCGAGCGGGCGATGCAGAGACGCTGCTGCTGGCCGCCCGAGAGGCCGCCGCCGGGGGCTCGGAGGCGGTCCTTCACCTCGTTCCAGAGGCCGGCGCGGCGCAGGGAGGTCTCGACCAGTTCGTCTTTGCGGTCGCGATCGACGCTCACCCCGGTGAGGCGCAGGCCCGCCACGACGTTGTCGTAGATCGACATCGCGGGGAACGGGTTCGGCTTCTGGAACACCATGCCGATGCTCTTTCGGGCATCGGTGAGCGGGCGGTCGGCGCGGTAGATGTCGTCACCGTCGAGCAGCACCTCCCCGGCGAGCGAGGCGGACGGCACCAGTTCGTGCATGCGGTTCAGGATGCGCAGGAACGTCGACTTGCCGCATCCGGACGGTCCGATGAGCGAGGTGATGACGCCTGCCGGCATGGTGAGCGAGACACGGTCGAGCACGTTGTGGTCGCCGAACCAGGCGGAGATGTCGCGAGCTTCGAGTGTGGCCAGGTCGCGGGGGGCGTCGAGCAGGGCGACGGCCTCGCGGGACCGGGGGAACACGGGCACGCGCTCCCGCAGGCCGCCGACGACGGCGAGCGACTGGGTGACGGCGCCGCGCGAGCGGTCCAGCGCGTTCCGCCAGAACGGAACCGTGGCATCCGGGGCGGGCAGCACGGCCGTCGCCGGTTCGTGGGCGTCGTGCGTGCGGATCAACTCGGTGTCGAGGCCGGGCACGGCGGCCACCAGGAACTGCTGCTCGACGAGGTCGTCGGCCCACACCTGGTCGAGTTCGGGTTCGGCCGCGGGTGCCTCGTCGGGCTCGGTCTCGCGGTCGTCGTTCTCGGGGACGTCGTGGTGGGTGGTGTCGGTCATGACGGGTCCGTTCACAGCAGGTTCGGGAGGAGGAGCACGATCTGGGTGGCGGCCCACAGACCGCCGATGAGGGCGAGCGGCGCGAACACGATCCACGCCTTGCGACCGCCGACGCGAGGGATCGTCCACACGGTGGCGGCTTCGACGAGCAGCAGGAACTGCAGCGCGAAGACCAGCGCCCACACGGTGGAGGTGTCGGTGGCGAGAGGCAGATGCGATTCGGGCAGGCTCGCCCAGGTGGTCTGGCGGGTGCCGCGTTCCTGCGCCGGCACGATGAGGCGGGTGTCGACGTAGGCGACACCGGACGGCGCGAACGCGAGCCCGCGCGCGGTGGTGAGCACGAGGCGGCTCTCGCCCGACTGCCGGGCGGGCGGTTCCGGGTCGCCGGCGTAGCGCACGCCGATCACCTCGAACCCGAAGCGCCCCTGACCGGTGAGCACCGTGAAGCGGTCGCCCGGCTGCAGCGTCTCGATGCCGGCGAACGGCCCCCCGAATGCGGCGGCGCGGCCCATGATGACGCTGTCGCCCTCCTGGGCGGGCAGCACGGTGTCGCGGCGGTGGCCGGGCCCGTTCATGAGCGCGCCTGCGGAGGTGCCCTCGACGACGACCTCGCGGATGCCGAGCTGCGGGATCTCGATAAGCGCGACGGGCGCACCGTCGACGAGCAGGTGGTCGTCGACGTCGCCCTCGCTCACCGGGGCGGTGCCTTCGGAGAGCTGCTCGCGGAACGTGTTCATCAGCTGCTGCTGCGCGGATCCGTGCTGCAGGCGGCTCAGCAGGGTGACATCGACCACGAATCCGAGCACGAGGATCGCGAGCAGGGCGAGAGAGGTGCGCGCGAAGACCTGCATCGGCGTGAGCGGCGCGTAGACGGCGGCCGCTTTCGGGGCGCGGCGCGGCGGCCGCGGCGGCTTGGGGGGCTTCGGCGGCTTGCTGCCCCGCGGGGCGGTCACCGCCTCCGTC
>JAEWJX010000003.1 GCA_023386365.1 Actinomycetes bacterium
TTCGACGCCAACACGGTGCGACGTCACGCGACGCGGTACTCGTGCAGCGCGGCTAAGCGCCCGCGCGCGACACCACCGCCGCACACCCTTCCAGCTCGGCACTGCGACACCGCGCGCCAGACCATCCAGCTCGCCGCACCCGCTCCCACGCGCACCGGCTCCAGGGGGGCCCTGACGTATGTCACCACAGCGTGGCCTGATCACCGAGCAGCGCCGCGTCCCCACCATGGCGCACCGCCTCCCGCAGCGTCGCCGACCGTTCCCGTCGAATACCGCGACCGTCGAGGCGTCGCAACGCATATCGGCCGCCGCCGCGACGCATCCGCGCCATCCGCTCAATGTTGTCACCCTGCGGGCCGGACCGACGTGCTGATGGGGTTTTGTTGCCGCCGAGATCTTGACGCACACGGTTGTCGCATTCGTGGAGCCCGAGCACCCCAGCGGCCACTACACCGGACACGATCGCCAACGCGTAGCGGTGCGGGCGAACGCACAATCCTGAACGCTCGCGGGTCAGGTAGAGCTGACCGTAGCCATCGGCGCCGATCGCGCCGGTCCAGATGTTGCAATCCGAAGCCGTTGGGCCGCAGACGACATGGCTGTGAAAGCGCGTGATCTCGGCAGCGTGCACACGCTGATCAACAACAAGCTGTCCCGCGCTTCTCATGGCCGTTGAACCTATCCGCCGGCACTGACATTCAGCGCGGCCACCGCGGCCCGTTCCACCGGTGCCGTAACCCTGCTCCCGGGTGCCCCTTTACCGCTGCGCAGCCCCTGCCACGTCGAGCGCTCCCCACCGCGCTGGGCAGACCTGGTGTAGTCGGACGCACAGGCCGGTTCGCAGCACCAGGGGCGCGACCGGCGTGTGCGTCAGCGGGCCGACCGGCGTAACGGCGCACCTCCATGATGGCCCACGCACCCGCCGACCCACGCACCCCGGCCGTGCACATCGTCGTGCACCACCGGCCTCGTTGCACCGTTGCGCAGTGCGTCACGCCGAGGCTGCATCCGCCGGAGGCTGGTCAGCGTGGGGGTCAACCCCCTGAGCGGTCGGGCCGGACAATGCCTCCAGACCTAGTGCATGCGAACCATTCCCGGCAGTCCGCTTCTCGCATTTCGGAGCATGCCGTGCCATGGTGCGGACGATCCCGATTCCGACGTCGGTCCGTGCGGCGATGGTCGTCAGCGTCTCACCACGGCCCTGCATACGTGCGACCGCCGCGCCGGCCTTGGCCCGATGGCCAGCCACCCGCTTGGCCGCTTCTGCGTCGACCTGCGCGCGCAGCTGGGCCAGGCGCTCCCTCTTCCAACTTTCGACTTCGGCGACCTTGCCGACCGCGACGAGAAAGTCCGCGGCGTCATCGATGTTCGCCTTATCCCGCGCGGCGCGTTCCTCGTTGGCGCGTCGGGTCGCTTCGCGTGCCCGGCGCCGGGCTTCCACCTTGGACGTTGCTGCTGTCATAGTCGCCGACAGTAGAAGGTCCACCGGCGAGCGGACCACCACCGCAGCCACATTCGCCTCTCACCAATTTTTTCGCCTTCACCGCATCCGTCTACCACCACTCACCTCACCACGCCCACAGCCCGCGTCACTCACCACCGAGCACCGCCCACCCAGCTCCCTGTCCCATGACCCCCTTCCGTCGCCCCACCACAGACCACACACCTCTTGCACTATGGGTCGGAAGGTCGCGAATCAACCTGAAGTTGACGCGTATATCTGGCGCATGGGACCAGCGCCGGATGCGCTTCATTGAACCACTTTCGTGTTCCTCCTGGTAGACGGATTTCGCTCGCAGGTGTGGTAACTTGCGGTTGTCATTGACAACTCTAAGTTGACGATAGATGGAGGTTCTCTTGTGAGCGTTCCGGGGTCGGCGCACTTGGTTCTTGCCTCGGGCGTGGTTCACCTGGACGAGGCCAGCGCAGTCTTCGAAGCGATGCTGTCTGGGTGGGGTCGTCAACAGGCGTCTCGGCTACTCGCTGCTGAGGCCACGATCGAGCCGCGGCTGGCGTTGGTGCGGCGGTTCGCAGAGTTCGCCGGGGCGCCTCCGTGGGACTGGACTGCCGGCGATGTCGAAGACTTCACGGCCGCTTTGATGTCGGGCCCGGAACGCAAAGCACCGTCGACCATTCGCGGCTATCACATGTCGTTGCGGATGTTCTGCGACTACCTACTCGATAGCCGCTACGGTTGGATCGCGCAATGCGAGAACAGGTTCGGACGGATCCCATCGCAGGTCTGTCACGACTACAACACCGCCGCGCATCTGGTCGACTACGAGGGCAAGCCCGCGCGTCGCCCGTTCACCTACGACGAACTGGAAACATTGTTCGATTTCCTCGATGATCGCGTCGATGTTCTCGCTCGGTCCAGGAACAAAGGCGCGTTCGCGGCGCTGCGCGACGCACAGATGATCAAGACGGCCTACGCCTTCGGTTTACGCCGCCGCGAGCTGTGCTATCTCGATCTCGCCGACCTGCGTCCGAACTCGCGGATGCCGGCCTGGGGCACGTTCGGCGCCGTCCACGTTCGCTACGCCAAATCACGTCGCGGCAGCTCTCCCAGGCGTCGCACCGTGCTCGCCGTTCCGGAGTTCGACTGGGTGATCGACGGACTGCGCCAATGGGTCGACCACGGCCGCCCACTCCTCAGCCCCGGGAACCGTCAAGAGCTCTGGCTGACCGAGCGTCGACGGCGCGTGGCGACCAAGACCATGGATAGGCGATTCGCCGTCGCACGGGTGCAAGCGGGACTGCCTGCCGAGCTCACCTTGCACTGCCTGCGGCACTCCTATGTCACCCATCTGATCGAGTTCGGTTATCCGGAGCGGTTCGTCACCGAACAGGTGGGGCACTCGTATGCCTCGACCACCGCGATCTATACCTCGGTGTCCGACGACTTCAAGACCAAAACACTGCAGGCGGCGCTGCGCCGCGTCTACGGATCATCCACGACGACAGGTGAAGGCGGAGATGAGCACTAGGACCGTGCTGCGGTGGAACCTGCGTCAGCTGATGGCCCAGAACGGAATGTTCGCCACCACCGACCTTGTCGCACCGCTGCACGAGCGTGGCGTGGAGATCTCCCGACAGATGGTGCACCGGATCGCGACCAAGCCCCCGCAGCGCATCAATCTCGACCTGCTCGCCGCCCTCTGCGACATCTTGTCGTGCACGCCCAACGACCTGCTCGAGCTCGTCGCCGAACAAGTCCGTGAGGCGCCCGCGGTCAACGACAGCGGACCCGGCATCGGCGACCTGCGACCCATCCGCGCCACCATCCGCCGCCCCCACGACAACCAGTGACTCAGCGGGCCTGCTGGGAGTGTGCAAGCACCATCCGGCTAACCCCACTGACGCACGGGCGTCGCATCTGTGTCGCATGCCGTCGCAGACGGCACTATCACCCCGAGAAATGCCCGCGGTGTGAGACCGTGCGGCCACTGGCGTGGCAGCTCGACGATGCCATCGTGTGCGCCTCCTGCGCCGGTGTCGCATCGATCTTCACCTGCAGCGAATGCGGCCGCGAAGAACACCCCTACGGGTTCTACCGATGCGCCCGCTGCTTCCTACGCGAGCGCCTCACCGAGCTGCTCACCGACCCGATCAGCGGCACGATTCATCACCGACTACGGCCCGTGTTCGACGAACTGATCAACGCCGACCGCCCACAGACGGTGCTCTGGTGGCTGCGAAAGAAGCCCGGTACCGGCCCGCAGCTCCTTCGCGACATGGCCTGCGGAACGCGTGAAATCAGCCACGACACCTTCAGCGATCTTCCCTCGGACCGAGCCCACGATTACTTGCGCAGCCTCCTGGTCGCGGTCGGCGTTCTGGGCCCGATCGACATCCGCGTCGAACGGATGCTGCCCTGGATCGAGGACGTTGTAGCCGAGCTTCCGGCCGAAGACGCCGCCATCGTTCGCCGATTCGCGCATTGGCATGTACTGCGCCAGATGCGCAAGGCCTCCCACGAGAACCGGCTGACGAGATCGATGAC
>JAEWJX010000106.1 GCA_023386365.1 Actinomycetes bacterium
TGGGCCTCGAGCGCGGCGAACTGCTCGGCGACGACGAGCGGTGCGTGGTTCGGCAGCATGACGCCGCCCGAGCCGACGCGGATGCGGTGCGTGCGGGCCGCGGCGGCGGCGATGAGCACGGGCGGGGCAGTGGATGCCACCGCCGGCATGTTGTGGTGCTCGGCGAACCAGTACCGCGTGTAGCCGAGCTCCTCGGCGCGCTGCGCGAGCGCGAGCGACGCGGCGACGGCCTCCGCCGAGCTCTGCCCGACGCGGACGGGGACCAGGTCGAGGACGGAGAGCGCGAGGGTCACCCCGGGGTCAACGCCCGGGGGCACCGCGCGATTCCCGGGGGGGATCTCGATACACCGCGCTGCGCGCGGCACTCGATCAACGGGAGGCGTCCTCGTCGAGCTCGCGGCACTCGATCAGCGAGGGGCGTCCTCGCCGAACGCGCGGCACTCGATCAGCGAGCGTCGTCCTCGTCGAGCTCGCGCGGCTTGACGTAGGGGTCCTCGTCGCCGGCGTACTGGGCGTTCGAGGCGAGCGCGCGCGCCTCGTTGTCGCGCTCGTTCGCCTCGCGCAGCAGCGCATCGATCGCGGCCGCGTTCTCGGGGATCGCGTCGGCGATGAACTCGAGCGAGGGCGTGAGCCGCAGGTTGAGATTGCGCCCCACCTCGGTGCGCAGCATGCCGGTGGCCGCCTTGAGGGCCGCGGCGGAGTCCGCCCGCTCCTCGTCGGTGCCGTACACCGTGTAGAAGACGCTCGCGTGCTGGAGATCGCCCGTGACCCGCACGTCGGTGATCGTCACGAAGCCGAGCCGCGGATCCCGGATGCCGCGCTCCAACCGCTGCGCGATGATCTCCCTGATGCGATCGGCGACCTTCGCCGCCCGAGGATTCTCACCCATCGCCTCTCCCGCCTTTCAGATGAGGTGGTCGCCAGCGCGACCCGTGAACGGGCTCAGGCGGCTCGGGCTCCGGATTCCCTTCCGAGTCAATCGGGGTAGGGGCCCCTCTCTTGACTCGGAAGGGAATCCGGCTCCCGAAGCCGCCGTCACCACAGGAAACTAGCCGCGCGGCTTCTCGACCAGCTCGATCGTCTCGATCTCGTCGCCGATCTGGATGTCGTTGAACTTGCCGAGGCCGATACCGGCTTCGAAATCGGTCTTGACTTCGGTGACGTCGTCCTTGAAGCGACGCAGCGACTCGATGGCGAGGCTGTCGCCCACCACCACGCCGTCGCGGATGACGCGCGCCTTGGCGTTGCGCGTGATCGTTCCGCTGCGGACGATGACACCGGCGATGTTGCCGAACTTGGAGGAACGGAACACCTCGCGGATCTCCGCGACACCCGACTGGACCTCTTCGTACTCCGGCTTCAGCATGCCCTTCAGCGAGCTCTCGATGTCGTCGAGGGCCGCGTAGATGACCGAGTAGAAGCGCACGTCGATGCCTTCGCGGGCGGCACGCTCGCGGGCCTTGACGTCGGGGCGCACGTTGAAGCCGATGACGATGGCGTTGTCGATGGTCGCCAGGTCGATGTCGGACTCGGTGATGGCACCCACACCGCGGTGCAGGATGCGCAGCTGAACCGAGTCGTCGACCTCGATCTTGAGCAGCGACTCCTCGAGCGCCTCGACGGCACCGGAGACGTCACCCTTGATGATGAGGTTGAGCGAGTCGACCTTGCCCTCTTCGAGAGCGCGGGTGAAGTCTTCGAGGCTGATGCGCTTGCGGGCCTTGGCCAGCTGGGCGTTGCGCTCGACGGCTTCACGCTTCTCGGCGATCTGGCGGGCGGTGCGGTCGTCTTCGGTCACCAGGAAGGTGTCACCGGCGCGCGGAACGCGCGAGAGACCCTGGACCTGGACGGGCCGCGACGGCCACGCCTCTTCGACCGGCTCACCGTTCTCGTCGTGCATCGCACGGACACGGCCGTACGCGGTACCCGCGACGATCGCATCCCCGACCCTGAGGGTTCCGGACTGGATGAGCACGGTGGCGACGGAGCCGCGACCCTTGTCGAGCTTCGCTTCGATCGCGACACCGCGGGCGTCCTTGTTGGGGTTCGCACGCAGGTCGAGGCCGGCGTCGGCGGTGAGGAGCACCGCGTCGAGCAGCTCGGTGATGCCGAGGTTGTTCAGCGCCGAGACGTCGATGAACATCGTCTCGCCGCCGTACTCCTCGGCCACGAGGCCGAACTCGGTGAGCTGCTGGCGCACCTTGGCGGGGTTGGCCCCCTCCTTGTCGACCTTGTTGACCGCGACCACGATCGGCACGTTGGCCGCCTGGGCGTGGTTGAGGGCCTCCACCGTCTGGGGCATGATGCCGTCGTCGGCGGCGACCACGAGGATCGCGATGTCGGTCACCTGCGCACCACGGGCACGCATGGCGGTGAACGCCTCGTGACCCGGGGTGTCGATGAAGGTGATGGCGCGCTCGATGCCCTCGTGCTCGGTCCACACCTGGTACGCACCGATGTGCTGGGTGATGCCGCCGGCTTCACCCGCGACGACGTTCGCCTTGCGGATGGCGTCGAGGAGCTTGGTCTTTCCGTGGTCGACGTGACCCATGACGGTGACGACCGGGGGACGGATCTCGAGGTCGGCGTCGTCTTCGTCTTCGAGCTCCTGCTCGAGGTCGAGACCGAAGCCTTCGAGGAGTTCCTTGTCTTCGTCTTCGGGGCTCACCACCTGGATGATGTAGCCGAGCTCCTCGCCGAGGATCTTGAAGGTCGCCTCGTCGAGCGACTCGGTGGCGGTCGCCATCTCACCGAGGTGGAACAGCGCCGTCACGAGCGCGCCCGGCTGCACGGTGAAGCCGGTCAGGCTCTCGAGCTTGTCGGCGAGGTCGCTGATGGACGCGCCTCGGCGCAGACGGATCGTCGTCTTGCCGTCTCCGCGGGGGACGCTGACGCCGCCGAGCTGCGGGGCATCCCGCATCTCGAATTCTGCGCGCTTCGTCCGCTTCGACTTACGGGCCTTGGACTTGCCGCCACCCTTTCCGAACGCACCAGCGGTTCCGCCGCCGGGGCCACGGCCGCGGCCGCCACCACCACCGGGACGACCGGCGTAGCCGCCACCGGGGGCGCCGCCACCGGGACGCTGGAAGCCGCCGCCAGCACCGCCGGGACGACCGGGGCCGCCGGGACGCTGCTGGAACGGCGCGCCGCCCGGA
>JAEWJX010000032.1 GCA_023386365.1 Actinomycetes bacterium
CCCGCTTCGTTGTCGTCAGCGCAGGAACAGGCGCGCGTTCTGCTGCTCGATTTCGGCGTACTGCTGGCCGGCCTGCGCGAGGGCGGCGCCGAGGGTGCTGAGGGAGTCGTCGACCCGCTGCTGCGCGGCCCGCCATTCGGCGACGACGCCACGGAACGCGGCGGCGGCTGTTCCCTGCCACGAGGCCTGCAGTTGTTCGAGTTGGGCGTGCAGGGCGCCGACGTCTCCCTGCACGCGTTCGACGGTGTGCCGTGCGGCTGTCGCCTGGGCGAGGACCGCTTCGCTGTCTACCTGGTAGGTGCTCATGCCGCCACGTTAGGAGCGCGGCGTCACCGCATCCGCCTCGGCGTCGGCATCCGGGGTGGCCGGCTCGTCGGTCTCCTTGGGGAGGAGGGGGATGCTGACCCGGAAGGTGGCCCCGCCGCCGGCGGTTTCGAGCACTTCGACGTGGCCGTCGTGCTTCGCCACGATGCCGGCGACGATCGCGAGCCCGAGTCCCGATCCGCCGGTCTCGCGGGTGCGGGAGGTGTCGGCGCGCCAGAAGCGTTGGAAGATCTTCTCCCGCAGCTGCGGCGGGATGCCTTCGCCGTGGTCGACGATCGAGATGCAGCCGTAGCCGCCGGCGCGGTCCACGTCGACGACCAGTTCGATGGGGCTGTCGTCGGGGGTGAAGCGCATGGCATTACCCATGAGGTTCGTGACCACCTGGCGCAGCTTGTCTTCGTCGCCGAGCACGATCGGGCCCTCTTCGGGCAGCGGCGTCTCCTCGTGCTCGGTGACGGGCGCTACCGTGTCTTTGGCGGGGCGTCGGCGCAGCCGCGCCAGCGTCGCGCCTGCGAGGGCGATGGGGCCGGTGACGGTGGTCGACGGGGGTGTGGTGACGGTGGCGGACGGTTCGGGCTCGTCGTCGGGTTCCGACGGTTCGACGGGCCGCTCCGGCACGACGACGCGGATGGTGCGGGCCGGCGCCGAAGCTCCCGCATCGAGCGCGGCATCCTGGGCGATCGGCAGTAGATCGAGCGGCACGCGGTCGAGGCGGCGGGGTTCGTCGAGGCGGGCCAGCTGCAGCAGGTCTTCGACGAGCCCGCCCATGCGGATCGCTTCCCGTTCGATGCGGTCCATCGCCTGGGCGACGTCGTCGGGGTTCTGCAGGGCGCCCATCCGGTACAGCTCGGCGTAGCCGCGAAGCGAGACGAGGGGGGTGCGGAGTTCGTGGCTCGCGTCGCCGACGAAGCGGCGCATCTGGTCGACGGCGCGTTGGCGGTCGGCGAAGGCCCGGTCGATGCGGGCGAGCATCGTGTTGAGGGAGCGGTTGAGGCGGCCGACCTCGGTGTTGGGGGTGGCACCGCCGAGGCGTTGGGCGTAGTCGCCGGCCGCGAACCGGGCGGCGGTGCGTTCCACGTCGCGGAGCGGCGCGAAGGTGCTGTTGACGAGCAGCTGCGTGACGGCCGCACCCAGCAGCACCACGGCGATCGCGAACAGGAAGAAGATGAGCCCGTAGCGGGTGATGGTGCTGTCGACGTCGGCCAGGTCGACGCCCACCACCAGGGTGACGAGCGAACCGTCCGGGAGGCTCAGCACGGTGGTCTTCACCTGCCAGTGGCCCTGGCCGCTCGAATCGCTGAGCGTCGTCGACTGGCCGTCGTGGATGTTGCTCCACGAGAGCGTCATGCCGGTGTAGTCGGGCTGCAGCGACTCCTCCGGCACGTTGTCGCAGATCTTCGTGCCGGTCGCGTCGAGCACCGCCACCAGGTAGCCGGGGTCGTACTGCACGTCGCAGTCGAGCACCGTGTCCGACGGGTAGCCGAGCACCTGCTGGAAGCCGGCCGTCACATCCGCGTCGACCTTCTCGAGCAGGTAGGTGCGCAGCACCGTCATGGTGCCCATGCCGGCGACGGCGAGCCCGAAGGTGAGCAGTAGCACGGTGACGCCGGTGATCTTGGTGCGCAGCGAGATGCCGTTCCACCATCGCTCGAACGAGGCGTGCAGCTTCGCCATCAGGCGCCCCGTACCCGTGCTGCCGCGAACTGCGCCGCGGTCACGCCTTCGCGGTCTTGAGCATGTAGCCGAATCCGCGCTTCGTCTGGATCATCGGCTCGGCGGAGTGCTGGTCGATCTTGCGACGCAGGTACGAGATGTAGCTCTCGACGATGCCCGCGTCACCGTTGAAGTCGTACTCCCAGACGTGGTCGAGGATCTGCGCCTTCGAGAGCACCCGGTTGGGGTTGAGCATCAGGTAGCGCAGCAGCTTGAACTCGGTGGGCGACAGCTCGACGGAGACATCGCCCACGGTCACCTCGTGGGTGTCCTGATCCATGATCAGTTCGCCCGCGCGGATGACGGCATCTTCTTCGTCGTGCATGGTGCGACGCAGGATCGCCTTGATGCGCGCGACGATCTCGTCGAGGCTGAACGGCTTGGTGACGTAGTCGTCGCCGCCGACGGTGAGGCCGGTGATCTTGTCCTCGGTGTCGTCCTTCGCCGTGAGGAAGAGGATGGGGGCCGTGTAGCCGGAGGCCCGCAGACGCTTGGTGACCCCGAACCCGTTCATGTCGGGCAGCATCACGTCGAGGATGATGAGGTCGGGCTCCTCGTCGAGGACCGCGGAGATCGCCTGGGCACCGTTGCTCACCGCGCGCACGGCGAAGCCGGCGAAGCGGAGGCTGGTGGTGAGGAGGTCGCGGATGTTGGGCTCGTCATCGACGATGAGGATCTTGGGTCCGTCGCTCATGAAGCCATTATCCTGCGTATTCGCTGGATGTCACCTGGAATCTTTTCACCCCCGTCTGTCCCCCGGATGGATGGCGGCCTACGATCGGGCGCATGAGCGCTGAGAGCTTCGTGATCGTGGGTGCCGGTCTCGCCGGCGCCGGGGCCGCCGCCGAGCTGCGGGAGCAGGGTTTCGGGGGAGACATCCACCTGATCGGCGCGGAGCCGCACGCCCCCTACATCCGGCCGCCGCTGTCGAAGGGCTACCTGCTGGGGGAGGAGGACCGAAGTTCGTTCGACGTGCATCCGCTCGAGTGGTACGCGGAGCACGACATCCGCTTCACGCCCGGATCGGTGGCCGTCTCGCTCGACCGCGAGGCCCGCCTGCTGGGGCTCTCGGGCGGCGACACGGTCGCCTACGACCGGCTGCTGCTCGCCACCGGCTCGTCGCCGCGCCCGCTGCCCCTGCCGGGCGGCGACCTGGCGGGCGTTCACGTTCTGCGCACGGTGGAGCAGTCGGATGCGCTCCGCGACGCGTTCGTGCCGGATGCGCGGGTGGTGGTGATCGGGGGAGGCTGGATCGGGATGGAGCTCGCCGCCGCAGCGCGCACCATCGGTGCGCACGTCACCGTGCTCCTGCGCAGCGACGTGCCCCTCGAATCGCAGCTGGGCCCCGAACTGGGCTCCGACTTCGCCCGCCTGCACGAGTTGCACGGTGTGGTGCTGCGCCCGGGTGTGCGGGTGCGCGAGGTGGTCGGCGAGGCCGGCCGCGCGACCGGCGTGCTGCTCGAGGCGGGCGAGGTGGTGCCCGCGGATGTCGTGGTCGCCGCGGTGGGCGCCGCGCCCGCCACCGCACTCGCCGCATCCGCAGGCCTTGCCGTCGACGACGGCGTGCTCGTCGACGAGCGGCTGCGCACCGACGACGAGCGCATCTGGGCGGCCGGGGATGTGGCGAACGCCGTGCACCCGCTGCTCGCCGCCGCGGGGCTGCCGGCCCGCATCCGCAGCGAGCACTGGGCGAACGCCGACAAGGGCGGCCCCGCGGCGGCGCGCTTCATGCTCGACGACCCCGGTACGTACGACGCGGTGCCGTACTTCTACACCGACCAGTTCGACCTGGGCATGGAGTACACCGGCTTCGCGACGCTGACCGAGGATGCCGAGGTCGTCATCCGCGGCGACCGCGCCGGCCGCGAGTTCATCGCGTTCTGGCTGCGCGAGGGGGCGGTGGTCGCGGGGATGAACGTGAACGTGTGGGGCGTTGCCGACGACATCGACCGGCTCGTGCGGGACGGGTTGGCGGGGGCGCGGGTGGACCGCGCGCGGCTCGCCGATCCGGACGCGCCGCTCGGCGAGCTCTAGCATCGGGAACGTGACCTCCCCTCCCTCCACCCGCCGCATCGGTGCCCGCGAGTTCGACTTCTCGCGCCGGGTGGCCGTGATGGCGATCGTGAACCGCACGCCCGACTCGTTCCACGACAAGGGCGCCACCTTCGGGCTCGACAAGGCGGTGCAGGCATCCCTCGCGGCGGTCGCCGACGGCGCCGACTGGGTCGACGTGGGCGGAGTGCCGTTCGGGCGCGGGCCGGCCGTCGACCTGCCGGAGGAGCTTGACCGGATCGTTCCGCTGGTGGCCGCCATCCGGGCCGCGAGCGATGTGGTCATCTCGGTCGACACCTTCTCGGCGGGCGTCGCCGAGGCGGCGCTCGCGGCGGGTGCGGATGTCATCAACGACACCTCCGGACTCTGGGACCCGGCGATGGCCGGGGCGGTCGCGGCGGGTGGTGGCCACATCGTGCTCACGCATTCGCTCACGCCGCCGCGCACCCCGCATCCGAGCCCCCGCTACGACGACGTGGTCGACACGGTCGTGGCCCACCTGCGCTCGCGCATCGAGGTCGCGACCGCGGCGGGGGTGCCGTTCGAGCACCTCATCGTCGACCCCGGCCACGACCTCAACAAGAACACGCTGCACTCGCTCGAGATCACCCGCCGTCTCGGCGAGGTCGCCGCGCTCGGAGCACCGGTGCTGGTGGCCCTGTCGAACAAGGACTTCATCGGCGAGACCCTCGACCGTGGCCAGTACGAGCGCCTGGAGGGTTCGCTCGCCTCGGCGGTCGTCTCGATCATGAACGGCGCCCGCATCGTGCGGGTGCATGATGTGCGTGCGAGCGTCGCGGCGGTGCGCATGACGGAGGCGATCCTCGGATGGCGGGAGCCGGCGTGGCTGAAGCACAACATGTAGCGATCGACCGGCTGTGGCCGGAGCCCGCTCTCGACCTCGACGACGACGCGCTCGTCGTGGGGCTGCGCGGCGCCGACCCGGTGCTGCGGGTCAACTTCGTGTCGTCGGTCGACGGCGCGGCCACCCGCGACGGCCTGTCGGGCGGTCTCGGCGACCCGGCCGACCGGCGCTACTTCGAGCTGCTGCGTCGCGTGGCGGATGTCGTGTTGGTGGGCGCGGGCACGGTGCGAGCGGAGGGCTACGGCCCGATGCGGGTGTCGGATGCGTCGGCCGCCTGGCGGGTCGCGAACGGGCTCACCCCGCATCCGGTGTTCGCGATCGTGTCGGGTGCGCTCGACCTCGACGCCGGTTCGCGCATCTTCACCGAGGCGCCCGTGCGTCCCGTGGTGCTCACTACGGAGGGGCGTGACGTGCCGGCGTTCGCCGAGGTGGCGGATGTCGTGCAGACAGGTCGAGGCGACCGCATCGATGCGGCCTCCGCCGTGGCCGCGCTGCGCGCCCGCGGCCTGGTCCGCATCCTGTGCGAGGGCGGTCCGCACCTGTTCGGGTCGCTGCTCGCCGCCGACGAGGTGGACGAGTTGTGTGTCACCGTCGAGCCGACGCTCGAGGCGGGCGGTGCCCGGCGCATCGCCCAGGGCGAGCTGCCGGAGCCGCGCGGGCTCGCGCTCGCGCACGTGCTGCAGTCGGGTTCGACCCTGCTGCTGCGCTACCACCGCGCGCGCTGACCCCGGGGGAGGACGACGCGCCGCCTGCCGACCG
>JAEWJX010000042.1 GCA_023386365.1 Actinomycetes bacterium
ACGGTCTTCAAACTGCAGCACTCGACCCGCACCCGTCAGTATGCGGTCTTCAACGAGTACACCGAACGTGTCAACAACCAGGCGAAACGCCTCATGACCTTGCGCGGCTTGCTTGACATCACGTCTGACCGGCAGCCGATCCCTATCGAAGAGGTCGAACACATTCGCGACATCGTCAAGCGTTTCAACACCGGCGCGATGTCGTATGGCTCAATTTCTCAAGAGGCGCACGAGACTCTTGCGATCGCCATGAACCGCTTGGGCGGTAAGTCCAACACGGGAGAGGGCGGCGAGTCTCCTGAGCGGCTCTACGACCCTCTGCGTCGTAGTGCGATCAAGCAAGTCGCCTCTGGGCGTTTTGGCGTGACGAGCGAATACCTCGTCAATGCCGATGACCTGCAGATCAAGCTCGCACAGGGTGCCAAGCCCGGCGAGGGCGGACAGTTGCCCGGAGCGAAGGTGTACCCGTGGGTGGCCGCAACGCGCCACTCAACACCCGGCGTCGGCCTCATTTCTCCGCCACCGCACCACGACATCTACTCGATCGAAGACCTCAAGCAGCTGATCTTCGACGTCAAGCGCGCCAACCCGTCGGCACGCGTCCATGTGAAGCTCGTCAGCCAGTCGGGCATCGGTGCGGTCGCCGCGGGCGTCACGAAGGCGCTGGCGGATGTCGTGCTGGTCTCCGGACACGACGGCGGAACCGGTGCATCGCCGCTCAACTCCCTGAAGCATGCCGGCACCCCGTGGGAGATCGGCCTCGCCGAGACCCAGCAGACGCTGATGCTCAACGGCATGCGTGACCGGGTGGTCGTGCAGGTCGACGGCCAGATGAAGACGGGTCGTGACGTGATCGTCGCAGCCCTGCTCGGGGCCGAGGAGTACGGCTTCGCGACCGCGCCTCTGGTCGTCTCGGGCTGCATCCTGATGCGCGTCTGCCACCTCGACACCTGCCCCGTCGGTGTCGCCACCCAGAACCCCGAACTGCGTGCCCGATTCACCGGTAAGCCGGAGTTCGTGGAGACCTTCTTCGAGTTCCTGGCGCAGGAGGTGCGGGAGTACCTCGCCGAGCTGGGCTTCCGGTCGCTCGACGAGGCGATCGGCCACGCCGAGCTCCTCGACGTCGATCGTGCCGTCCAGCATTGGAAGGCCGACGGTCTCGACCTCGCGCCGGTGCTCGTCGGACCGGAGTTCTCCGAGGACGAGCCGCGCATCAACCGCCGGGCCCAGGACCACGAGCTGGAGCTGCACTTCGACCAGGAGCTGATCCGTCTCGCGGCCGACGCGCTCGAGCACGGCACCCCGGTCGAGCTCGACCTGCCCATCAAGAACACCGAGCGTGCCGTCGGCACCATGCTGGGGCACGAGGTCACCAAGCGTCACGGCGAGCACGGGCTGCCCGAGGGCACGATCCAGGTGGCGCTCCACGGTTCCGCAGGCCAGTCCCTCGGAGCGTTCATGCCGCACGGCATCACGCTGCGGCTCGAGGGCGACACCAACGACTACGTCGGCAAGGGTCTCTCGGGTGGCCAGATCGTGGTGCGGCCTCCCCGCGGCGCGGTCTTCGCCGCCGAGCGCAACGTGATCGCGGGCAACGTGATCGGGTACGGGGCCACTCGCGGGTCGATCTTCATCCGCGGTGTGGTGGGCGAGCGGTTCCTCGTGCGCAACTCTGGCGCGACCGCCGTTGTGGAGGGTGTGGGCGACCACGCGCTCGAGTACATGACGGGTGGACTTGCGCTCATCCTGGGCGGCACCGGCCGCAACCTGGGCGCCGGCATGTCGGGCGGCACCGCCTACGTGTTCAACCTGCGCCCCGAGCGCGTCAACCGTGAGTCGCTCGCCAGCGGCGAGCTGTCGCTGCTCCCGCTCGATTCCGCCGACGTCGCAATCGTCACCGACCTGCTCGAGAAGCACATCGCCGAGACGGATTCCGCCCTCGCGAAGCGCCTGCTCGAGACCCCCGAGGAGACCATGTCCGCATTCGTGAAGGTGCTGCCGCGCGACTACGCGGCGGTGCTCGAGACACGGCGGCAGGCCGCCGACGAAGGCCTCGACCCCGACGGCGACGTCGTCTGGGGCCGGATTCTCGAAGTGACGGGAGGCTGAGCCGTGGCTGATCCGAAGGGATTCCTCAAGACGCAGGAGCGTGAGCTCCCGAAGCGTCGTCCCGTCGCCGTCCGCATCATGGACTGGAAAGAGGTCTACGAAGACCAGGACCGCACCCAGTTGCGCCGGCAGGCCGGTCGCTGCATGGACTGCGGTGTGCCGTTCTGCCACCAGGGGTGCCCGCTCGGCAACCTGATCCCCGAGTGGAACGACCTCACCTGGCGCGGGGAGGGCCGTCAGGCCATCGAGCGCCTGCACGCGACGAACAACTTCCCGGAGTTCACCGGTCGGCTGTGCCCGGCCCCGTGCGAGTCGTCCTGTGTGCTGGGTATCAACCAGCCGCCGGTCACCATCAAGCAGGTCGAGGTCTCGATCATCGACCAGGCCTTCCAGAGCGGATGGGTGCAGCCGCACCCGCCGGAGCGCCTCACCGGAAAGACGGTCGCGGTCGTCGGTTCGGGTCCTGCGGGCCTCGCAGCCGCGCAGCAGCTGACGCGCGCCGGCCACACGGTCGCGGTGTACGAGCGCGACGACCGCATCGGCGGCCTGCTGCGCTACGGCATCCCCGACTTCAAGATGGAGAAGCGCCAGATCGAGCAGCGTCTCGCTCAGATGCAGGCCGAGGGCACCCGCTTCCGCGCGGGCGTCGAGATCGGCGTCGACATCTCGTGGGGCGAGCTGCGCGAGCGCTACGACGCCGTCGTCATCGCGACAGGGGCGACCGTGCCGCGCGAGCTGCCCATCCCCGGTCGCGACCTGCTCGGTGTCCATTTCGCGATGGACTACCTGGTTCAGCAGAACAAGGTCGTCGCCGGCGACCGGATCGCCGACCAGATCGACGCGCACGGCAAGCATGTCGTCGTGATCGGCGGCGGTGACACCGGAGCGGACTGCATCGGGACCGCGCACCGTCAGGGCGCGCTCAGCGTCACGAACCTGGCCATCGGCTACCAGCCGCCGGTCGACCGCCCCGAGCACCAGCCGTGGCCCATGTCGCCGACCGTGTTCGAGGTCTCCTCTGCACACGAGGAGGGCGGCGAGCGCCAGTTCCTCGCCTCGACGATCGAGTTCCTCGGCAACGAGGCCGGCGAGGTGCGCGCGCTCCGTGTCGCGGAGACCGAGTACATCGACGGACGCCGCGTGCCGAAGTCGGGCACCGAGCGTGAGATCCCGGCCGACCTGGTCCTCATCGCGATGGGCTTCACCGGCCCGGAGCAGGACAGCCTCGACGACCAGCTCCACGTTCCGTTCGACGGACGGGGCAACGTCACCCGCGACGAGCAGTACGCGACCAGCGAGCCCGGCGTCTTCGTCGCGGGCGACGCCGGACGTGGACAGTCGCTCATCGTGTGGGCGATCGCCGAAGGCCGTGCCGTGGCCTCGGCCGTCGACCGGTACCTTGAAGGCGACACCCAGCTGCCGTTCCCCGTGCGGCCCACCGACCGCGGTATCGGGCTCTGACGAGCCGGATACGCCATCCCCACCACCCCTGAAACACTGAAGGAATCATGAGACGAGCCAAAATCGTCGCGACGCTCGGCCCCGCCGTGTCGAGCTACGAAAACCTCCGCGCGATCATCGAGGCGGGCGTCAACGTCGCCCGGATGAACCTCAGCCACGGCAGCTACGACGTGCACGAGGAGATCTACGCGAACGTCCGTCGTGCCGCCGAGGACGCCGGCCAGCCGGTGGCCGTGCTGGTCGACCTGCAGGGCCCGAAGATCCGTCTCGGCAAGTTCGCCGCCGGTCCTCACAATCTTGCGGTGGGCGATATCTTCACCATCACCACGGAGGAGGTCGAGGGCACCAAGGAGCTCGTCGGCACCACCTTCAAGGGCCTTCCGCAGGATGTGAAGCCGGGTGACTTCCTCCTCATCGACGACGGCAAGGTCAAGGTGCAGGTCCTCGACACCGATGGTGTGCGTGTGCGCACCGAGGTGATCGTCGCCGGCCCGGTGTCGAACAACAAGGGCATCAACCTGCCCGGCGTCGCGGTGAACGTGCCGGCCCTGTCCGAGAAGGACGAGGCCGACCTCCGGTGGGGTCTGGCGCTCGGTGCCGACTACATCGCCCTGTCGTTCGTGCGCGACGCGCGCGACATCACCCGCGTCCACGAGATCATGGCCGAAGAGGGTCGCAAGATCCCCGTCATCGCCAAGATCGAGAAGCCGCAGGCGGTCGACGCCCTCGAGGAGATCATCGACGCCTTCGACGGCATCATGGTCGCCCGCGGTGACCTCGCCGTCGAGTTGCCGCTCGAGGCCGTCCCGGTCGTGCAGAAGCGTGCGGTCGAGCTCTGCCGTCGCGCGGCGAAGCCCGTCATCGTCGCCACCCAGATGCTCGAGTCGATGACCCACTCGCCCGTCCCGACCCGTGCCGAGGCCTCCGACGTCGCGAACGCGGTGCTCGACGGTGCGGACGCGGTGATGCTGTCCGGTGAGACCAGCGTCGGCGAGTACCCGGTCGTCACCGTGCAGACGATGGCGCGCATCATCGAGTCGACCGAGGAGCACGGTCTCGAGCGCATCGCGCCTCTCGGTACCAAGCCGCGCACCCAGGGCGGTGCGATCACTCTCGCGGCCGCTGAGGTCGCCTCGTTCGTCGAGGCGAAGTACGTCTGCGTCTTCACCGAGTCGGGCGACTCGGCGCGCCGCATGTCGCGTCTGCGCTTCCCGATCCCGATGAAGGCGTTCACGCCGGAGGCCGCGATCCGTCGTCGCATGAACCTCACGTGGGGCATCGAGTCGTTCATCGTCGACCGCGTGACCCACACCGACGCGATGTACGCACAGGTCGACGAGATCCTGCTCGAGAAGAAGCTCGCTTCGGTCGGCGACAAGGTCGTCGTGATCTCCGGATCCCCTCCCGGGATCCCCGGTTCCACCAACGACCTGCGCGTGCACGTCGTCGGTGACGCCCTCAACAAGGTGGCACCCGTCTGGGAGTCCGGCGACCACGCCGACTGACCTGAGGCATCCGTCCGCGTCGCCTGAGGCTCCCATGGGAGCTCGGGCGGCGCGGACGCTGTTCGGGGGCAGGAGACCCGATCCGGGCGGATCGCGGCACCGAGCCGCACGGGTCGCAGGCGATGATTGCTCGTGTATCTGGTAGACACATCCGTGTGAAGCGCACCGGTGTCCTGATAGTCGCCCTCGTCGCCTTTCTGTCGACGGGATGCACGTCGACCACTGCTACCCCTGTCGATCCGACACCGGGACCTGCACCGGTGGTGGCCCAGCCATTGTCGGGTGTGGGGTCCGCGGACGGAACGGTGACGGTTCCGCTGCAGGTTCCGAAGGACGCGCAGTCGGCGACCGTGGAGTTCGGATGCGCCGGGCGGGGCCAGTTCTTCTCCGTCGAACTCGGCGACACGATGGCACACGGGGGCGCACCCCTGGTCGGGCTCTGTGATGGTGTGCGGCGCCTCACCGCCGCGGTCGATCCGGCGATAACGCCAGCCCTTCGTGTACTGGTCCCCGACGGGGTTCGGTGGGTGGCCACTGTCAGCTTCTCGACCGACACGTTCCAGAGCAACGCGGCGATCGCGAAGGACTGCGCCGACTACTCGCCGCTGTTCAGTACGCTGTCGAACGCCGACGTCGGGTTCTCGCACTACGACGCCATCGACGAACCCACCTGGAGAGCGAACGTCCGGGGAGCCGCGGACGCGCTCATCGATATCGGTGCGCGATCCGAAACGCTGCTCGCGAGCCTGTTCACCGACTTCGGTGCCGCGCTGAATGATCCGGAGTTGGTCGTCGGCGACTCGCTCGAGAACACGAACGACATCAGCTACCTGATCGCCCGGATCTGCGACGCGAACCAGAGTCCGATCGTCATCACCGGCGGATACGGGGGATAGGGCGCATCGCCAAGTCGGGGTGCCGGTGGTGGGGGTCGAACCCACACGCCCTTTCGGACAACCGATTTTGAGTCGGTCGCGTCTGCCATTCCGCCACACCGGCCGGTGTGCGCGCCCCGCCGAGCGGGACGTCGCGGCATCCCGACGTTACCGTAGGATTCAGGGGTGAGTGAGACGGACGAAACCCCCCAGGCTCCCCGACGCGTCGTCGTGGCAGAGGATGAGTCGCTCATCCGCCTCGACATCGTCGAGATTCTGCGAGACAACGGATTCGATGTCGTGGGCGAGGCGGGCGACGGCGAGACGGCTGTGGCACTCGCCACCGAGCTTCGTCCCGACCTCGTGGTGATGGATGTGAAGATGCCGCAGCTCGACGGCATCTCGGCGGCCGAGCGTCTGACCAAGAACCACATCGCCCCTGTCGTGCTGCTCACCGCCTTCAGCCAGAAGGAGCTCGTCGAGCGGGCGAGCGAAGCCGGCGCTCTCGCCTATGTGGTGAAGCCCTTCACCCCGAACGACCTCCTGCCGGCGATCGAGATCGCCCTCAGCCGTTACCAGCAGATCGTGACGCTCGAAGCCGAAGTCGCCGACATGGTGGAGCGCTTCGAGACCCGCAAGCTCGTCGACCGCGCCAAGGGGCTGCTCAACGAGAAGATGGGCCTCAGCGAGCCCGAGGCGTTCCGCTGGATCCAGAAGGCGTCCATGGACCGCCGACTCACGATGCACGACGTCGCCCAGGCGATCATCGACCAGCTTTCCGCCAAGAAGTAGCGGAGCGGGGCCCCTACCGGTCCTTGAGGTAGTTGGTCATCCGCACGGTCGACAGTCGTCGACCCTGCTCGTCGGTCATGACGATCTCGTGGGTGGCCAGTGTGCGCCCGAGGACGAGGGCGGTGCAGGTTCCCGTCACCCATCCGTCGGTGATCGAGCGGCTGTGGGTGGCGTTGATCTCGATTCCCACGGCGACACGCCCGGGGCCGGCGTGGATGGCCGACGAGATCGATCCGAGCGACTCCCCGAGCACCACGTGCGCGCCGCCGTGCAGCAGCCCGACGACCTGACGGTTGCCGTCCACCGGCATCCGTGCGACGGAGTGCGACGCCGACAGCTCCAGGAACTCGATGCCCATCTTGCGGGCGAGTTCTCCACCGCCGCTCTCGCCGACGCGTGCGACGAGTTCCGGGTCGAGATCGGGCGGGAGGATGACCATTGAGCGCTCCATCGGGTCGGTGGGGTGTCGGGGCCTCTCGGTAGGCTGGGCCCGTGCCGGACTCGGAAAAGCCTACGCTCCTGCTCATCGACGGCCACTCGCTGGCGTTCCGGGCGTTCTACGCGCTGCCGGTCGACAGCTTCGTGACGCGCGACGGGCAGCACACCAACGCCATCCACGGATTCATCTCCATGCTGCTCAACCTGCTGCAGCAGCAGAAGCCCACGCATCTGGGTGTCGCGTTCGACATCTCGCGGTTCTCGTTCCGCACGCGCGAGTACCCCGAGTACAAGGGCACCCGCGGCGAGACGCCGCCCGAGTTCATCGGCCAGGTGCCGCTGCTGGAAGAGGCCCTCGCGGCGATGAACATCCGCACCATCTCGAAGGAAGACTTCGAGGCCGACGACATCCTCGCCACGCTCTCCCACCAGGGGGCCGAGGCCGGGTACCGCGTGCTCGTGGTGTCGGGCGACCGCGACACGATCCAGCTGGTCAACGACGACGTCACCCTGCTCTACCCGAACGCCCGCGGCGTGTCCGAGCTGAAGCTGTACGACGCGGAGGCCGTGCTCGAGCGCTACGGCATCCGCCCCGAGCAGTACCCCGAGATCGCCGCGCTCGTCGGAGAGACCAGCGACAACCTCCCCGGCGTCGACAAGGTTGGCGAGAAGACGGCCGTCAAGTGGATCCAGCAGTACGGCACGGTCGCCGAGCTTCTCGAGCACGCCGACGAGATCAAGGGTGTGGTGGGCGAGAACCTGCGCGCACAGAGCGACCGGGTGGTGCGCAACCGCAAACTCAACCGTCTTCTCACCGACGTCGAACTCCCGGTGGCTCCGGCCGACCTCGAGCGTCAGCAGATCGACCCCACCGCGGTGCGTGCCGTGTTCGACCGGCTACAGTTCCGCACCCTGCTCGACCGTGTCTTCAAGATCGAGGGTGCGGCGGCCGACGCCGGCCTCGTCGAAGCGGATGCCGCGGGCGACACGGCCGCGGTCGCTGCTCCCGTCGTGCGCACGATGGTCGACGAAGAGCTCGCGAAGTGGCTGGGCACCCAGTCGCAGGGTGGCACGGTCCCGCTCGGACTGCGGATCGCATCCGTCGCCGGGGGAGTGGAAGGGTTCGGGATCGCGAGCCTCACCGAGACGGCGTGGGTGCCGTGGGCGCCCGGTCGTCCCGATTACGCGGCGCTGGAGGCGTGGCTGGCGAGCGACTCGCCCAAGCTGCTTCACGATGCGAAGCGTCAGCTGAAGTCGCTCCGCGACACCGGGCTGGTTCTCGAGGGTATCGCCGGCGACACGGCGCTCTCGGCGTGGCTGCTGCGCCCCGGTAACAAGGCCGACTCGCTTGGCGGGCTCACCTACTACTACCTCGGTGAGAGCCTTCCCGAGCCCGACCCGAGCCAGCTGGTCCCCGAGACGGAGGCTCTGAATCCGGCCACGGAGGCGTGGTACCTCGTCCGCCTTGCGGCCGAACTCGACGCGCGCCTCGACCCGGGATCGCTGTCGGTGGCGCGCGAGATCGAGGCACCGCTGGTTCCCGCGCTGGCGCGGATGGAACTGCAGGGCATCACCGTGTCCACCGAGGTGCTTGGCGAGCTGAACTCGCGGCTCGGCACCCAGGCGGCCGAGATCGCCCAGAAGGCGTACGGCGAGATCGGGCGGGAGGTGAACCTCGGCTCGCCGAAGCAACTGCAGGAGGTGCTCTTCGACCAGCTCGGCATGCCGAAGACCCGTGCCAACAAGACGGGCTACTCCACGGATGCGCAGGCTCTCGCCGACCTGCAGGAGGCGCACCCACATCCGTTCCTCGAGTTGCTCCTGCAGCATCGCGACGCCACCAAGATCCGCCAGATCGTCGAGACGCTGCAGACCGCCGTCGGCACCGACGGGCGCATCCACACCACCTACGAGCAGACGGGTTCGGCGACCGGCCGGATCTCGTCGAACGACCCCAACTTGCAGAACATCCCCGTGAAGACGGCGGTGGGTCGAGAAGTCCGCTCAGCATTCATGTCGGGCGACGGTTTCGAGACGCTGCTGACCGCCGACTACTCGCAGATCGAGATGCGGATCATGGCGCATCTGTCCGAAGACGCGGGCCTCATCGAGGCGTTCCGGTCGGGAGAAGACCTGCACCGCTTCGTCGGCGCGCGCATCTTCGGCGTCGACCCCGCCGATGTGACGCCCACCATGCGAACCAAGGTGAAGGCCATGTCGTACGGGCTCGCCTACGGGCTGTCGGCGTTCGGCCTCAGCAAGCAGCTGCGCATCGAGGTGTCCGAGGCCAAGGAGCTGATGGCCGACTACTTCGCGCGGTTCGGCGCGGTGCGCGACTACCTGCGCGGCGTCGTCGAGCAGGCGCGCGTCGACGGCTACACGACCACGATCTTCGGCCGGCGTCGCCCCTTCGCCGACCTGAGTTCCACCAACCGTGTCCTCCGCGAGAACGCGGAACGTCAGGCGCTCAACTCTCCCATCCAGGGATCGGCCGCCGACATCATCAAGCGGGCCATGCTCAGCATCGACGCCGAGCTGCGCGAACGTCAGCTCTCGTCGCGCATGCTGCTGCAGGTGCACGATGAGCTCGTCTTCGAGGTGGCGGCTGGGGAGCGCGACGAGCTGACGGCGATCGTCACCGAGGGGATGGCGGGAGCCGCCGACCTCTCGGTGCCGCTCGAGGTGCAACTCGGGACTGGCCCCAACTGGGACGCTGCCGCACACTAGACGGAACGCGCCGAGAGTCTTGGCGTGGGCGAAGAGGCCGAAAGGAGTGCGGATGCCGGAGCGCACCGTCGTCGTCGCGTCGAGCGTCGGGCTGCACGCCCGCCCCGCGGCGCTGTTCTCGCAGCAGGCCGCGCAGGCTGCCGTACCCGTCACACTCACGTCCGCATCCGGTCGTACCGTCAACGCGGCGAGCATCCTCGGTGTGCTGTCGCTGGGGATCGACCACGGTGAACGCGTGACCCTGTCGAGCGCGGACGACGCCACGCTTGACGCCCTCGTGCAGATGCTGGAACGCGACCTCGACCTCGAGTGAGGCCGACCAAGGTCCTGCACGGGCGTCGGCCCTCCCACCTAGGCTGATGGGATGAGCGAAACGCGTGCCACCACACCCATCGACGCCATCGCGGAAGACTGGGTCACCACCCTCGTCGACCTCGTGCCCGATGTCGCCATCTACATCGGCGTCCCCGGTCGCACCGGCGAGTACGGCGACCTGTCGCCCGCCGGGCACGACGCCCTCGCCGCCGCGACGCGATCCGTCGTGGGCCGCCTCGAGGCGGAGGCGCCGGTCGATGCCGTCGACGAGGTCACGAAGGCCGACCTGCTTGCCGAGTCGAAGCTGTCCCTCGAGGCGCACGACGCCAAGCTCCATCTGCGCGACCTGAACGTCATTGCGTCTCCCGCTCAGGAGATCCGTGAAGCATTCGACCTGATGCCCACCGCCACCGAGGGGGACTGGGCCACGATTGCGGAGCGCCTCGGCAACCTCCCGGGCGCCGTGGATGGCTACATCGAGACCCTCCGTGCCGGGATCGCCGACGGGGTGGTACCGGCGAAGCGTCAGGTTCGCGAGGTCGCCGAGCAGGCGCGTCGCAACGGCAGTGGGAGCGGCTTCTTCCACGAGTTCGCCGCCGGCGCGGTCGCCGAGGGGGGTGCGACCCTTCCCGACTCGCTCCGCAGCGACCTCGCCCGTGGTGCCGACGCATCGGCTGCCGCCTACCGGCAACTGGCGGACTTCCTCGAGACCGAGCTGCTTCCCGCGGCCACCGAGCACGACGGCGTCGGCCGTGAGCTGTACGCCCTCCGCTCCCGTCACTTCCTGGGTGCCGAGATCGATCTCGACGAGACCTACGCGTGGGGTGTCGAAGAGCTCGAGCGCATGATCGACGAGCAGACCCGGGTCGCCCGCGAGATCCTCCCCGGCTCGACGGTGGCCGAGGCCGTCGCTCACCTCGAGCAGGATGCCTCCCGCAAGCTTCACGGGACGGACGCCCTCAAAGCGTGGATGCAGGAACTGAGCGATCGGGTGGTCGACGAGCTCGGCGGCACCCATTTCGACATCCCCGAACCGGTGCGCGCGCTGGAGTGCATGATCGCCCCCACCCAAGACGGCGGCATCTACTACACCGGCCCGAGTGACGACTTCAGCCGCCCGGGTCGGATGTGGTGGAGCGTTCCCGAAGGCGTCACCGAGTTCGACACTTGGCGTGAGAAGACGACCGTCTTCCACGAGGGGGTCCCCGGTCACCACCTGCAGATCGGTCAGGCCGTCTACAACCGTGCGCAGTTGAACACCTGGCGGCGCCAGCTCGCCGGCACGAGCGGCCACGCCGAGGGGTGGGCGCTCTACGCCGAACGGCTGATGGAGGAGCTGGGCTACCTGGACGACCCGGCGGACCGCCTGGGGATGCTCGACGGGCAGAGGATGCGCGCGGCCCGTGTGGTGCTCGACATCGGAGTGCACCTGGACAAGCCGAAGCCGCGCGTTCGCGGACTCGAACACCTCGACGCGAGCGGAATCTGGGACGCGGACTTCGCGCTCGAGTTCATGCGGGCGAACGTCAACATGGACGACGCCTTCGTGCGCTTCGAGGTGAACCGCTACCTCGGATGGCCGGGCCAGGCGCCCTCCTACAAGGTGGGGCAGCGCATCTGGGAGCAGATCCGCGACGACGCTCAGCGGCGCGAGGGTGCCGTGTTCTCGTTCCGCGGCTTCCACAAGAACGCGCTCGACCTCGGAGGCGTCGGACTCGACACGTTGCGCGCGGCGCTCCTTCCGTGACGACGCCAGCCGGGCATCCCGGTGCGCCGTGGGCGTCGGCGTTGGGGGAGCACCTCGACGAACTCTCACCCGCTCTGGCGGCCTACTTCGGTGGTTCGCCCGAGGGGTCGCACGGGATCGGCGAAGGGGTCTTCACCACCGTCGGCAGTCGGCGGGTGTGGCTGTGGCCGCTGCTTGCGATCCTCGGCCGCTGGAACATCGTTTGGCCGCTGTGGGAGCGCGAGGTGCCCTTCACCATCGTGAACGTACCGACCCCTCACGGGCTGATCGCGGTGCGACGGTTCCGTTTCGCGTCGGGCGACAAGGTGATGACCGATCGCATCCTGTGGACGCCGCGCGGACTCCGTCAGCGCCTCGGTTCCGGTGAGCGGGTGGTGGCCGAGATGTTCGTGGAACCGGAATCGGGCGGCCTGCGGATCAGGTCGGGCCGGGTCGGCATCCGGATGCTGGGGCTGCGGTTCAGCCTCCCCGCGGCATGGTCGCCGCGGATCGTCGTGCACGAGCGGACGCTTGCGGATGGGCGTCAGCATGTCTCGTTGACGATGGACCTGCCGGTTGTGGGACGCGCCTACGAGTACGCGGGTGCTTTCGAGTACCGCATCGAGAGGGCGGCGCGACCGTGACGGGGCGCGTTGTGGTCGCGGGGGCGTCGGGGTTCATGGGGCGCCATCTGGTCGCCTCCTGGCGTGCCGCGGGACGCGAGGTGCTCACGGTGGGGCGCGGCGACGCGGATGCGCGGTGGGGCGACACCGACGGCATCCGTCGGGTTCTCGACGGGAGCGACCTGCTCGTGAACCTCGCGGGCAAGAGCGTGAACTGCCGCTACGACGCGACGAACCGCGCCGAGATCCTGCGTTCGCGGGTCGCGACGACTCGCGAGCTGGGGGAGGCGGTGGCGTCGTGTGCGACCCCGCCGTCGACGTGGATCAACTCCTCCACGGCCACCATCTACCGGCACGCCGAGGATCGGCCGCAGACGGAGTCCGACGGCGAGCTCGGTTCGGGCTTCTCCGTCTCGGTCGCGAAGGCGTGGGAGCAGGAGCTCTTCTCCGCCGACACTCCGTCGACCCGACGCGTCGCGATCCGCACCGCCATCGTGCTCGGTGACGGCAGCGCGCTCATCCCATTGCTGAGACTCGCCCAGTTCGGCCTCGGCGGTCCGCAGTGGGACACCCCATGGTTCTCCACGCGCGCGCGTCGCGCGGCGGGCACCCAGCACCGGTTCGCGGCCCACTGGGGGCGTCAGATGTTCAGCTGGATCCACCTCGACGACGTCGTCGGTGCAATCGACTTCCTGGAGCAGCACTCCGAGCTCGAGGGCGTGGTGAATCTCTCCTCGCCGCATCCGGTGACCGGCGTGGAACTCATGCGCACGGTGCGGCGAGCGGTGGGGATGCCCATCGGCGTGCCCGCGCCCCGGCCCGTGCTCGAGGTGGGCGCCTGGATGATCCGCACCGAGACCGAGCTGCTGCTGAAGAGCAGATGGGTGGTGCCCGAGCGCCTTCTCGCGGCGGGATACGGATTCCAGTACCCCAGGCTGCGACCCGCGATTGAGGGGATCGTGGCGCAGCGGAGGGCTGCGTAGCCTCGATCCATGCCTTCTCATGGTCGCGGTATCCGGGTCGCCGTCACGTGCGCGGTCGTCGCGATCGTCGCGGTCGGCTGTGCCGTCCCGTCGGTGGGGCCGCTTCCGGGGGACGACTGCATCTCGGGCGCTGCGGAGCTCGCACCCGATCTGACGTTGGGACCGGGGATCGCATCGCACTTCGACTACACCATCGTGGAATCCGATATCCGCGAGGCCCGCACCAAGTTCGGCGGCCAGCCGGTGTGGCTCGAGCAGCCGCAGTGGCCGCTCGACTCGGCCGGCGAGCCGATGCAGTTCTACGGACAGGTCGCTCTCGACGCCGCGGCGCCGGAACTCGCCGGCAGCATGGCGTACCTGTTCGTCGGTGGCACGTCCCGCTCGGACGGAGAGCCCTGGGCCGCCTACTCCGGTGACAATGCCGTCGTCATCCAGCCTGACGGGGTGCTGACGACACCGATCGTCGACTCGGCGACGGGGCCCGGAGTGACGGTGTCGGCGTGGGAGGAGCGCGACGGAGCTCAGGTGGAGGTCACGGGGGCGGCCGTGGATGTCGTGGAAACCCCGGTGGAGGAACCCGCCTACCGGGGCGCGGGGGATGGGCACTGGACCGAAGAGGAGTGGCGGGCCGTCGTCCCCGACAAGACGGGAGGCGTGCCGGCGTGGGTCCAGGGTGCGGAGTTCCCCGATTGCGGGCGGATGGCGACCATGATCGTCCAGTACAGCGGCTGGTACGTCGATCCGCTGCCGGCGGATGCGGGGGTTCTGTTCGCGTTCGTCGATCCGGTCGCACGAGAAGGGCGCGCCGTCATCCAGTCGCACTGACGGGAGGCGCCCGGATCGGGTAGTATTGAGCGTTGCTTTGTGCAACGTCCCTATCCGCATGCCTGCGGAGTACCTTCAGAATCATCTCTCCGCGGGCCCGATTGTGCTTACGCAAGTAAGCGTCCACTCCGGAGCACCCACTACATGACTACCGCAACGACCGCCTCGGCCACCAAGCAGGTCGCCATCAACGACATCGGATCTGCTGAAGACTTCCTGGCCGCGGTCGAACTGACCCTCAAGTTCTTCAACGACGGAGACCTCATCGAAGGCACCGTCGTCAAGATCGACCGCGACGAGGTCCTCCTCGACGTCGGCTACAAGACCGAGGGTGTCATCCCCTCGCGCGAGCTCTCCATCAAGCACGACGTCGACCCGAGCGAGGTCGTCTCCGTCGGCGACAGCGTCGAGGCGCTCGTCCTCCAGAAGGAGGACAAGGAAGGCCGCCTCATCCTGTCGAAGAAGCGCGCTCAGTACGAGCGTGCCTGGGGCGACGTGGAGAAGATCAAGGACGCCGACGGCGTGGTGACCGGTTCGGTCATCGAGGTCGTCAAGGGTGGCCTCATCGTCGACATCGGCCTCCGTGGCTTCCTCCCGGCATCGCTCATCGAGCTGCGTCGCGTCCGCGACCTCACGCCGTACCTCGGCCAGGAGATCGAGGCGAAGATCCTCGAGCTCGACAAGAACCGCAACAACGTGGTCCTCAGCCGCCGCGCGCTGCTCGAGCAGACCCAGTCGGAGTCGCGTTCGACCTTCCTCAACAACCTCCAGAAGGGACAGGTCCGCAAGGGCGTCGTCTCCTCGATCGTCAACTTCGGTGCGTTCGTCGACCTGGGCGGCGTGGACGGCCTCGTGCACGTCTCGGAGCTCTCGTGGAAGCACATCGAGCACGCGTCCGAGGTCGTCGAGGTGGGCCAGGAGGTCACCGTCGAGATCCTCGAGGTCGACCTGGACCGCGAGCGCGTGTCGCTCTCGCTCAAGGCGACCCAGGAGGACCCGTGGCAGGTCTTCGCCCGCACCCACGCGATCGGTCAGATCGCACCGGGCAAGGTCACCAAGCTCGTTCCGTTCGGTGCGTTCGTTCGCGTCGCGGACGGCATCGAGGGCCTCGTGCACATCTCGGAGCTGTCGGGCAAGCACGTCGAGCTGGCCGAGCAGGTCGTGTCGGTGGGTGACGAGGTCTTCGTCAAGGTCATCGACATCGACCTCGAGCGTCGCCGCATCTCGCTCAGCCTCAAGCAGGCCAACGAGGGCATCGACCCGAACAACGCCGAGTTCGACTCGGGCCTCGCCGCTCTGTACGGCATGGTCACCGAGTACGACGAGCAGGGCAACTACAAGTACCCGGAGGGCTTCGACCCGACCTCGGGCGAGTGGCTCGAGGGCTTCGAGGCTCAGCGCGACGCCTGGGAGGCCGAGTACGCGGCCGCTCAGACCCGCTGGGAGGCCCACAAGAAGCAGATCCTGGCTGCCGCCGAGATCGAGGACTCGTTCGAGTCGTCGCGTCCCTCCGGCAACTCGTTCTCTTCAGAGAGCAGCTCGGGCGGCACCCTCGCCGACGACGAGTCGCTCGCCGCTCTGCGCGAGAAGCTCAGCAGCAACTCCTGAGCCTCGGCTCAGACGGATGGCCGGTCCCTTCGAGGGCCGGCCATCTGGCGTTAAGCGGCGGGGATCTCCGGCACGCCCGCCGATGCACGTTCCCGGCGTCGACGATTGAGGGTTCGGATGATCAGCACGAATCCGATGATCATGGCGGCGAACGCGAGCACGATGAGTACGGGTGCGACCAGCGCGAGCAGCACGAGTGTGAGGCTCGCCCCGTCCTCGGCGGTGCTCAGCACGGGAGCGGCGACCCCGCCGGTGGCCAGGTTCGCAATCGGCCGCACAGCCATCTTCCCCAGGTGCACGAGCAGCGCGAGCCCGATGCCGATCGCCACCGGCACCCACGCGCCCGAGGTGAAGAAGGTCTCCGGGTCGTCGACGGCGACCGTGGTGGTGCCGACACCGCCCGCGAACACGATTCCGCCGGATGCGGGACGCACGATCGTCTGGATCCAGTCGTTCACGGAGTCGACGGCCGGGATCTTGTCGGCGACGATCTCGAGCACCAGCAGCGCACCGATGATCACCAGCACCCACTCGTTCGACAACCAGGTCCACCCGCTGGGGAGGCCGATCCAGTCGAACCGTGCCGCGAGACCCATGACCAGCAACGGGATGTAGGCGTTGAGGCCAGCGGCGGCCGCGAGGCCCGCCCCGGTGAGAAGCTCCAGCATGCCGCCATGCTACGGCGCACTCCTAGGCTGGCGACATGACCGACCTCCCGTCCCGTGAGGATCTGCTGGCCTTCTTCGATGCGGAGGCACGTCGCGTGGCCCCGGCGGCCGCGGAGGGACGCCCGTTCGCTCTCGACGGACCGATCATGCGTGTCGAGTTCGAATCCACCGGCGTGGTGGTGGCGCCCAACGACTTGCACGTCGACGGTCCCGATCTGGAGCGGCTCATCGAACGGCAGGTGCGCCATTTCGCGGAACGGGGACTTCCGGTGGAGTGGAAGACCTACGCCGACGACCGTCCCGACACCCTCATCCCGTTGCTGCTGGCGGCCGGGTTCGAGCCGGAACCGGTCGAGGCGGTGATGGTGGCATCCTCTTCTGAATGGCGGGCGGGGCGGGTCCCGGAACCTGTCGGAGTCGACATCCGGGAGGCTGTCGATGAGGAGTTCACGGACGTCGCCGACCTGATCGGCGAGATCTGGGGAGCCGATCATGGCTGGCTGGTCGGCGAGTTCCAGCACCTGCGCGCGGAGTTGGGCGACGGCATCCGGATCTTCGTCGCCACCGCCGAGGGACGTCTCGTGTCGGCGGCGTGGCTCGTGATGCGCGCCGAGACGCGGTTCGCTGGCCTCTGGGGTGGGTCGACGCATCCGGACTACCGTCGCCGTGGTGTCTATCGCACCCTCGTCGCGGCGCGGGCGGCGATCGCCGCGCAGGAGGGCTACCCGTTCCTGCGGGTCGACGCGTCGGCGATGAGTCGACCCGTGCTCGACGAGTTGGGCTTCGTGCAGCTCACCACGACGACGCCGTATGTCTGGTCGCCCTGACGGGTGTCGCGGTCCGTGCGACGATGGGCGCATGCTCGTGGCCCTCACGGGAGGCATCGCCTCCGGCAAGTCGACCGTCGCCCGCCGTCTGCAGGAGCTCGGCGCCGTCGTGGTGGATGCTGATCAGGTGGCCCGCGATGTCGTCGAGCCGGGGACTCCGGCGCTCGCGCGCATTGCGGAGGAGTTCGGTCCCTCGGTGATCGCGGCGGACGGCAGCCTCGATCGTGCCGCCCTGGGATCGATCATCTTCGCGGATGAGGCGGCGCGTCAGACGCTCAACGCCATCACCCATCCCGCAGTCGGCGAACGTTCGCGGTCGTTGTTCTCAGCGGCGCAGGCGGCCGATCCGGCCGTGGTGGTGGTCTACGACGTGCCCTTGCTGGTCAACGAGCGCGGCGAGGGTCGGGTGGGGGAGTTCGACCGGGTGGTCGTCGTCACCGCCGACGAAGAGACCCGCGTCCGGCGGCTGATCGACCTCCGGGGGCTGCCGGAGGCGGATGCGCGGAGGCGGATCGCGTCTCAGGCTCCGGAATCCGCGCGTCTCGCGATCGCGGACCATGTGATCGACGCGAACGGCGACCGCGAGGACACGCTCAGACAGGTGGACGAACTATGGGCGACCCTGCGCGCTGTCGGGGGCGATGCCTAGGCTGGAATCATGCAGCCGACCCGTTCCGTTCGCCCCTTCGAGGTGGTGAGCGAGTACACGCCCAGCGGTGATCAGCCCGCGGCGATCGCGGAGCTCGCGCACCGCGTGCAGGCCGGGGAATCCGACATCGTGCTCCTCGGCGCCACCGGTACGGGCAAGTCGGCCACGACCGCGTGGCTCATCGAGCAGGTGCAGCGCCCCACGCTCGTGCTGGCGCACAACAAGACGCTCGCAGCGCAGCTCGCGAACGAGTTCCGCGAACTGATGCCGAACAACGCCGTCGAGTACTTCGTGAGCTACTACGACTACTACCAACCCGAGGCGTACGTCCCGCAGACCGACACCTTCATCGAGAAGGACTCCTCGGTCAACGCCGAGGTGGAGCGGCTCCGCCACTCGACCACCAACTCGCTCCTCAGCCGGCGCGACGTCGTGGTGGTGTCGACGGTCTCCTGCATCTACGGCCTCGGAGCTGCGGAGGAGTACCTGGGCGCGATGGTGGCCCTTCAGGTGGGCGACCGCATCTCCCGCGACAAGCTCATCCGTGGCTTCATCAATATGCAGTACGAGCGCAATGACGTCGACTTCTCACGCGGCAAGTTCCGGGTGCGCGGCGACACCATCGAGATCATCCCCGTCTACGAAGAACTCGCCGTACGCATCGAGATGTTCGGCGACGAGATCGAGGCGCTTTACGCGCTGCACCCGCTCACGGGCGACGTCATCCGCACCATGGATGCGATGTCGATCTTCCCGGCCACCCACTATGCGGCCAGCCCGGAGTCGATGCATCGCGCGATCGGCTCGATCAAGGCGGAGCTCGCCGAGCGCCTGCCGGAGCTCGAGAAGCAGGGCAAGCTGCTCGAGGCGCAGCGTCTGCGCATGCGCACCGGATTCGACCTCGAGATGATGGAGCAGATCGGATTCTGCAACGGCATCGAGAACTACTCGCGGCACATTGACGGCCGCCAGCCGGGCGAGCCGCCGAACACGCTCCTCGACTACTTCCCCGACGACTTCCTCGTCGTGATCGATGAGTCGCACGTCACGGTGCCGCAGATCGGCGCCATGTACGAAGGTGACGCGAGTCGCAAACGCACCCTGGTCGAGCACGGCTTCCGGTTGCCCAGCGCGCTCGACAATCGCCCGCTGCGCTGGGAGGAGTTCCTCAATCGGGTCGGCCAGAAGGTGTACCTCTCGGCGACGCCTGGCCGGTACGAGCTGTCGATGGGCGACGGCGTCGTCGAACAGATCATCCGCCCGACCGGTCTCGTCGACCCGCAGATCGTCATCAAGCCCAGCAAGGGCCAGATCGACGATCTGCTGGAAGAGATCCGCCTCCGTGCTGAACGCGACGAGCGTGTGCTGGTGACCACACTCACCAAGAAGATGGCCGAGGAACTCACCGACTATCTCACCGAGGCGGGCGTGCGCGTGCGCTACCTCCACGCGGATGTCGACACCCTGCGTCGCGTCGAGCTGCTCACGGAACTGCGCGCGGGCATCTACGACGTGCTCGTCGGCATCAACCTGCTTCGTGAGGGTCTCGACCTGCCGGAGGTGTCGCTTGTCGCGATCCTCGACGCCGACAAGGAGGGGTTCCTGCGTTCGTCGACGTCGCTCATCCAGACGATCGGTCGTGCCGCGCGCAACGTGTCGGGCGAGGTGCACATGTACGCCGACCAGATCACGGACTCCATGAAGATCGCCCTCGAGGAGACGGACCGCCGGCGCGAGAAGCAGATCGCCTACAACACGGCCAACGGCATCGATCCGCAGCCGCTGCGTAAGCGCATCGCCGACATCACCGAGGTACTCGCCCGCGAGGAGGCCGACACGGCGAAGTTGCTCGCCGGTCGCACCGGAAGCGATGGATCGAAACGCAAGTCGCCCACCCCTAATCTCCGGAGGGAAGGCGTCGGTGCGTCGGGTGCGGCCGAACTCGAGGGCCTCATCGCCGACCTCAACCAGCAGATGCTGCAGGCCGCCGGTGAGTTGAAGTTCGAGCTGGCCGCCCGACTTCGCGACGAACTCTCCGACCTGAAGAAAGAGTTGCGCAGCATGGAGGCTGCGGGGCACGTGCGATGAGCGCGATGGATCAGAGGGTCAGTCTCATCACGCTCGGCGTGGCCGATGTCGCGCGTTCGCTTGCGTTCTATCGCGCTCTTGGCTGGACCGAGCACCAGCGGGCCTCGGAGGAGGGTGAGATCGCCTTCTTCCAGGCGGGTGGGATCGTCGTCGCCCTGTGGAGCCGAGCCGATCTCGCCGTCGACTCGACCGTCGTCGACGGCGACGGATGGGGCGGGGTCACGTTGGCGCACAACGTGGGCACCCGCGCCGAAGTCGACGCCCTGCTCGAACTCGCGCGGTCCGCGGGTGCACGCATCGGCCGACCGGGAGCTGAGACCGAGTGGGGCGGATACTCGGGCGTATTCGTCGATCCCGACGGCCACCCGTGGGAGGTCGCGCACAATCCGTATTGGGGGCTCGGGAGCGACGGCGCCGTCGACCTCGACGGGCCATCGGCATGAGCCGCGTCCTCGTCCTCGGGGGCACCGGTGTCATCGGTTCGCGTCTCAGCAGGCTGCTGTCCGCTGACGGCCATCAGGTCTGGGCCACGACCCGTTCGCCCGGACGACTCGATGCGGTGTACGCCGCCGGTGCGAAGGGTGTCGTCGCCGACGCGCTCGATCGGGCCAGCATCGACGCGGCCCTGGCCGAGGCGCGGCCGGATGTCGTGGTGCACGCGTTCACCGATCTCAGCGGCCTCGACTGGGCTGCCAACGCACGCCTGCGCACCGAGGGCACCCGCAACCTCGTGGAGGCCTGCCTGGCCGTCGGTGTGGAGACGATGGTGGCGCAGAGCATCGGCTGGGCGAGCGTTCCGGGCGATGGCCCCGCCGACGAGACGACCCCCGCCGATCCCTCCGCCTTCGCCCCGGTCGCGTCGCTCGAATCCGATGTCGCCCGGATGCCGCACGGGGTGATCCTTCGCCTCGGCATCCTCTACGGCAGCGGCACGTTCTATGCGCCCGACGGGGTTGCGGCAGCGGATGCGCGCGCGGGCGTCGTCCGGCCGACGACGCGCGTCACCGACTGGTTGCACGCCGACGACGCGGCCGAAGCGTTCCGTCAGGCACTCACCTGGCCTACGGGTCCGGTGTTCGTCGTCGACGACGTCCCGTCGACGGCCGACGAGTGGGCTCCGGTGTTCGCGGATCGGGTCGGCGGCCGCGTCGACACGATCGCGGATGCCCCTCCCGGCAGGCAGGCATCGCGCCGCCTGGCCACCGAACGCGGATGGCGCCCGTCGCATCCGGATTGGCGCGACGGCCTCGGCTTCGCGTGACGGCATCCGCCCGAGCGGTTCAGCCGAGGTACGCGGCCAGGTCGGACTCGAGCACGTGCTGCGGCCGCGCTCCGAGGATGCGCCGTGCCGGCTCGCCGTTCTCGAAGACCAGCATCACGGGCAGCGCGAGGGCGTTGTAGCGCACAGCGAGTTCGGGGTTGGCGTCGACGTCGACCTTCACGATCTCGATCTTCTCGCCGTGTTCGGCCGCCACCCGCTCCAGGATCGGGTTCATCGCCCGGCAGGGTGGGCACCATTCGGCCCAGAAGTCGACGAGCACCGGCTTCGTGGAGGCGAGTACCACTACGTCGAAGTCGGCGTCGGTCGCCGCCTGCAGGCTCACGCGCCGACCTCGCATCCGCACGCCGCACGCGCCTCGGCACGATCGAGCAGCGCCGCCAGTTCCTCTCGGCGGCGGCGCAGCTCCTCCGCGCGGGCGTCGAGTTCCGCGATCGCCTCCCGATAGGCGTCGACGGAGGTGGCGCAGTCGTCTCCCTGCTGGTGGCCGGCCGTGAGGCACTCGACGAACGGTCGCGTGTCCTCCACTCGGATACCGAGGCGGCTCAACTGCCGGATCTCCTCGACGACGCGGACGTCCTCCTCGTCGTAGTCGCGGTATCCGTTCGACAGACGGGCCGACGTCAGCAGGCCGAGCGACTCGTAATAGCGCAGCGCCTTCTGGGACACCTGAGCGCGATCCGCCAGTTCACCGATCCTCATTCTGACCTCCTGGAGCGACTGTAAGCCTTGCCCCGGAGGTCAATGTCAAGCGCGGGCTCGGACCGTCCGGCGCGATGTCGGGGGCCGCCCGTAGAATGGGTTCAGTGTCGATCACCCCTGTCTCCGGTACCCAGAAGCTCAGCGTGCGGGGTGCGCGCGTCCACAATCTGAAGGACGTCGATCTCGAGGTTCCCCGCGATTCGCTCGTCGTGTTCACGGGCCTCTCGGGCTCCGGCAAGTCATCGCTCGCCTTCGACACGATCTTCGCCGAGGGCCAGCGCCGCTATGTAGAGTCGCTCTCCGCGTACGCGCGCCAGTTCCTCGGTCAGGTCGACCGCCCCGACGTCGACTTCATCGAGGGTCTCAGCCCCGCGGTCTCGATCGATCAGAAGTCGACCAACCGCAACCCGCGCTCGACCGTCGGAACGATCACCGAGATCTACGACTACATGCGTCTGCTCTGGGCGCGCATCGGCGAGCCGCACTGTCCCGTCTGCGGCGAAAAGATCCAGCGCCAGACGGTGCAGCAGATCGCCGATCAGCTCATGGAGCTGCCCACCGGCACCCGCTACCAGGTTCTGGCGCCCGTCATCTCGCAGAAGAAGGGCGAGTTCGTCGACCTCTTCAAGGAGCTGAGCTCCGGCGGCTACTCGCGGGCCATCGTCGACGGCGAGCTCATCCAGCTTTCCGAGCCGCCCGTGCTCAAGAAACAGTACAAGCACGACATCGCGGTCGTCGTCGACCGGCTGGTCGCATCCGACGACCTCCTCACGCGTGTGACCGACTCCGTCGAGACGGCACTCGGACTCGCGAACGGCGTGCTCGAGATCGACTTCGTCGACGAGGAGGAGGGGTCGAAGGCCCGGCGACGCAGCTTCAGCGAGAAGCTCGCGTGCCCGAACAACCACCCCATCCAGCTCACCGAGATCGAGCCGCGCACCTTCTCGTTCAACGCTCCCTTCGGCGCCTGCCCCGAGTGCTCCGGACTGGGCACGAAGATGGCAGTCGACACCGAGCTCGTCATCGGCGACCCGGAACTGACCCTCAACGAGGGCGTCATCCTCCCCTGGAACCAGGGCGGCAAGGGCCTCTACAGCTACTTCCAGCGGCTTCTGCAGGGTCTCGCCCGTGACCTCGACTTCTCGCTCGACACCCCGTGGGGCGAGCTGCCCGAAGAGGTGCGCATCGCGATCCTGCACGGCAACGACTTCGAGGTCACCGTGCAGTGGCGTAACCGCTTCGGTCGCACCATGAAGTACTCCACCGGGTTCGAAGGCGTCATGCCGTACATCGAGCGCAAGTACCACGAGGCCGAGAGCGACTGGTCGCAGCAGCGCTACGGGGAGTACCTGCGCGAGGTGCCGTGCCCCGTGTGCCTCGGTAAGCGCCTCAAGCCGGAGGTCCTCGCAGTGCGTGTCGCGGGGGAGAGCATCTCGGATGTGGCAGAGCTGAGCCTCTCCGATTCGTACACCTTCATGGACAAGCTCGAGCTCACCGACCGCGAGGCGCGTATCGCCGCACAGGTGCTGCGCGAGATCCGTCTGCGCCTCGAGTTCCTGCTCGAGGTCGGGCTCGGCTACCTCACCATGGCCCGGGCCGCGGGCACCCTCTCGGGCGGCGAAGCTCAGCGCATCCGCCTCGCCACCCAGATCGGATCGGGTCTCACGGGGGTGCTCTACGTGCTCGACGAGCCGTCGATCGGCCTCCACCAGCGTGACAACCGTCGCCTCATCGACACCCTCGTCAAGCTGAAGAACCTCGGCAATACGCTCATCGTCGTCGAGCACGACGAAGACACCATCCGCACCGCCGACTGGATCGTCGACATCGGTCCGGGCGCGGGGGAGCACGGCGGCAAGGTCGTGCACTCGGGCGGGTACGAGGCGCTCCTCGACAACCACGGGTCCATCACCGGCGACTACCTCTCCGGCCGACGCGCGATCGCGATGCCGGCGAAGCGCCGCACGATCGACAAGGGGCGGCAGTTGAAGGTCGAAGGCGCGCAGGCCAACAACCTCCAGAACGTGAGTGTCAGCTTCCCGCTCGGAGCGTTCGTCGCCGTCACCGGCGTGTCCGGGTCCGGCAAGTCGAGCCTCGTCAACGACATCCTCTACAAGGTGCTCGCAAACCAACTCAACGGAGCCCGACAGGTGCCCGGCAAGCACAAGCGGATCACGGGGCTCGAACACCTCGACAAGGTGGTTCACGTCGACCAGGCGCCGATCGGCCGCACCCCGCGCTCGAACCCCGCCACCTACACGGGTGTGTTCGACCGCATCCGCACCCTGTTCTCCGAGACCATCGAAGCGAAGTCGCGCGGCTACCAGCCCGGGCGGTTCAGCTTCAACGTCAAGGGAGGCCGCTGCGAGAACTGCTCCGGCGACGGCACCATCAAGATCGAGATGAACTTCCTCCCCGACGTGTACGTCGTGTGCGAGGTGTGCCACGGCGCGCGCTACAACCGCGACACCCTTCAGGTGCACTACAAGGGTAAGAACATCGCCGAGGTGCTCGACATGCCGATCGCGGAGGCGGCCGAGTTCTTCGAGCCGATCACCGCGATCCACCGTTACCTGAAGACCCTCGTCGACGTCGGCCTCGGATACGTGCGCCTCGGGCAGAGTGCCACGACCCTCTCCGGCGGCGAAGCTCAGCGGGTGAAGCTCGCGACCGAGCTGCAGAAGCGCTCCAACGGTCGCAGCGTCTACGTGCTCGACGAGCCGACGACCGGCCTCCACTTCGAAGACGTGCGCAAGCTGCTCGAGGTGCTGAACGGCCTGGTCGACAAGGGCAACTCGGTCATCGTCATCGAGCACAACCTCGACGTCATCAAGAGCGCCGACTGGATCATCGACCTCGGCCCGGAAGGCGGATCCGGTGGGGGCCAGGTCATCGCGACCGGCACCCCCGAGCAGGTGGCGCGGAACAAGGCCAGCCACACCGGGCATTTCCTCGCGGAGCTCCTCGAATCGGAGTCCGCGGGCCGGGGACGCCGGAAGGCGGGCTGAACGGGTGGCGTCCTCGCGCGCCGACGTGCTTCCCTGGCGCCCCAAGGCGGGTGAGATCCCGACCGCGCCGGGCGTCTACCGGTTCTCGGATGCGTCGGGGCGCATCCTCTACGTCGGCAAGGCGGTGAACCTGCGGCAGCGGCTCTCGAACTACTTCCAGCCGCTGCGCAGCCTCCACGAACGCACCCGTCATATGGTGCTCGCGGCATCCCATGTCGAGTGGACCGTGGTCGGCAGCGACATCGAAGCTCTCCAGCTGGAATACACCTGGATCAAGGAGTTCTCGCCGCCGTACAACGTCAAGTTCCGCGACGACAAGACCTATCCCTACATGGTCGTGACACTTGCCGACGAGGCGCCGCGGGTGATGGTGACGCGCAACCATCGCATCCCCGGCGCCCGCTACTTCGGTCCGTACCCGAAGGTGTGGGCCGTGCGCGAGACCATCGACCTAATGGTCAAGGCGTTCCCCATCCGCACCTGCTCGGACTCCAGCTACAAGCGCGCCATGCAGACGGGGCGTCCCTGTTTCCCGGGACAGATCGGCCGGTGCGGAGGGCCGTGCTCGCATCGCGTCACGATCGAGGAGCACCGGGAGATCGTCGACCAGTTCGTGGCGTTCATGGCGAGCCACGACCGGAGCGTCGTCTCGCTCCTGCAGCGCGAGATGAAGGATGCCGCCTCTGCCTTCGAGTACGAGCGGGCGGCGAAGATCCGGGACCGCATCCAGGCGCTCGAGAACGTGCTCGAGAAGAGCGCGGTGGTGCTTCCCGACGCGACCGAGGTCGACGTATTCGGAATCGAGCAGGACGAACTGGCGGCCGCCGTGCAGCAGTTCGTGGTGCGGGGTGGTCGTATCCGCGGGGTGCGCAGCTGGGTGGTCGACAAGGAGCTCGACATCAGCGCGGGCGATCTGGTCGAGTCCGTGCTCGAGACCGCCTACGAGACGGAACCCCCGCCGCGCGAGATCATCGTGCCGGTGCTGCCCGACGACGCCGCAGCCCTCGAGCAGTGGCTCGCGGGCAGGCGGGATCGCGGGGGAGTCACCCTTAAGACCGCCCAGCGCGGCGACAAGGCGGCTGTGCTGCAGACCGCCACCCTCAACGCCAAGCAGTCGCTGATGCTCTACAAGACGCGCCGTACCGCCGACTACGTCGCCCGCACGCAGGCGCTCAACGATCTGCAGATGGCACTCGGGCTCGACGAGGCGCCGCTCCGGATGGAGTGCTACGACGTCTCGCACCTCGGGGGCACGAACGTGGTCGCCTCCATGGTGGTCTTCGAGGACGGGCTGCCGAAGAAGAGCGACTACCGCAAGTTCGCCGTGCACGACACGATCGACGACACCGAGTCGATCGCCCAGGTCCTCCGCCGGCGCCTGTCTCACCTCGACGACGACGACCGCCGCGAAGACGACGACGACGGTTCCCGCCAACGGCGACGCTTCGCCTATCGTCCGGGGCTCCTCATCGTCGACGGCGGCCAGCCGCAGGTGCAGGCGGCCGCGGGCGTCCTCGCCGAGCTGGGCATCGACGACATCCCCCTGGTCGGGATCGCGAAACGCCTGGAAGAGGTGTGGCTGCCCGACGACGACTTCCCGGTCATCCTGCCCCGCGGAAGCGAGGCCCTGTTCCTCCTTCAGCGCATCCGCGACGAGGCGCACCGGTTCGCGATCACGTTCCAGCGGCAGAAGCGCCGCGCAGACATCGGCACCGTCCTCGCGGAGATCCCGGGTCTCGGGCCGGCGCGGTCGAAGGAACTGCTCCGGCATTTCGGTTCCGTCGCCCGACTGAAGGCCGCCAGTGCCGACGAGATCGCCGAGGTGCGCGGCATCGGGCCGCAACTCGCCGCCGGCATCGTCGCTAGGCTGGGTGGGGATCGACGGGAAGACGGGGAATGAGCGACGGGAACGACGGGCGCGAGCTGCTCATCGTGACCGGCATGTCGGGTGCCGGCCGCTCGACGGCGGCGAACGCGCTCGAGGACCTCGGCTGGTACGTAGTCGATAATCTTCCGCCGCAGATGCTTCGCCCGCTGGTCGACCTGGGCGCCCACACGGGCGACGCGATCCCCAAGATCGCCGCCGTGGTCGATGTGCGGGGCGGCAAGCTCTTCGCGGACGCGCAGGCGAGCGTCGCCGATCTGCGTGACTCGGGGCGGGCGCGTGTGTTGTTCCTCGACGCGACGGATGCGGCACTCGTGCGACGATTCGAGCAGGTCCGTCGCCCGCACCCGCTGCAGGGCGATGGAACGCTTCTCGATGGCATCTCCGCCGAACGGCAGCGCATGACGGGGCTGCGTGAGCAGAGCGACCTCGTCGTCGACACCTCCGACCTCAACATCCACCAGCTGGCGACGCGTATTGCGGAGCTGTTCGGCGAGGAGTTCGCACCCAGCCTCAAGCTCACGATCCTGAGCTTCGGTTTCAAGTACGGCCTTCCCGCCGACGCCGACATGGTTGCCGACATGCGATTCCTCCCGAACCCGTTCTGGGTGCCCGAACTAGCCCCTCTGACGGGGCTCGACGAGCCGGTGAGGGAGTACGTAATGGCGCAGCCGGGGGCCTCCGAGTTCGTCGGGCACTACGTCACGGCACTCGCTGATGTCGTCGACGGGTACCGGCGCGAGAACAAGCGTCACGCTACGATCGCCATAGGATGCACGGGCGGAAAACACCGTTCCGTCGCGACCGCCGAGGAGGTGGCTCGCCGCCTCCGTGAACTCCCCGGAGTGTCCGTCGCTGCGCGGCATCGTGACCTCGGGCGCGAGTGACGGGTGATCGAGATGCGAGATGAGACGAGGATGAACGCGTGGCACTGACGGGAGACGTCAAAGAGGAGCTCGTCGCCGTGGAAGTCGGCAAGACGAGTGTCCGCGCGGCGGAGCTCGCAGCCCTTCTGCGCTTCTCCGGCGGACTGCACATCATCTCGGGACGCATCGCGGTCGAGTCGGAACTCGACTCCCAGGCTGTCGCCCAGCGTGTGCGCCGCGACCTCGCCGAGCTCTATGGGGTTCGCAGCGAAGGCAAGGTGATCGGTGCCGGCGGCGCCCACAAGACCACCAGTTTCGTCGTCCGCGTCGTCGACGGGGGAGAGACCCTCGCACGCCAGACCGGTCTCCTGGATGCCCGTCGTCGCCCCGTCCGCGGCCTCCCGAACCGGCTGACCACCGGATCTCGTGAAGACCTGGCGGCCATCTGGCGCGGCGCGTTCCTTGCGCGGGGCACCCTGACCGACCCCGGACGCTCCGCAGCGCTCGAGGTGACCTGCCCCGGCAACGAGGCGGCGATGGCCCTCGTCGGCGCCGCGGGGCGTCTCAAGGTTCCGGCGAAGGCCCGCGAGGTACGCGGCGTGCACCGTGTGGTGATCCGCGAGGGTGAGGCGATCGCCGCGATGCTTCGCCTCATGGGGGCCGACAAGGCCGTGTCCGCCTGGGAGGAGTTGCGCCAGCGTCGCGAGGTGCGCGCCACCGCGAACCGTCTCGTCAACTTCGACGACGCCAACCTGCGTCGTTCCGCCCAGGCCGCCGTTGCGGCGTGCGCGCGCGTCGAGCGTGCCCTCGAGATCCTCGGCGACGAGGTGCCCGATCACCTGCGGTATGCGGGTGAACTGCGGCTCGGTCATCGCGACGCGAGCCTCGACGAGCTCGGCCACTACGCCGACCCGCCCATGACGAAGGACGCGGTCGCCGGGCGTATCCGCCGGCTCCTCGCCATGGCCGACAAGTCCGCATCCGACCGGGGGATCCCCGGCACCGACGCGAACCTTCCTCCCGAGTACGACGAGTAGCCGTACCGGCCCCGATCCACCACCGACCGACGAACGAAAGAGGGAAAGAGATGGCCGACTACAGCCTTCCTGAGCTGCCGTACGACTACGCGGCACTCGAGCCGCACATCAGCGCGCGGATCATGGAGCTCCACCACTCGAAGCACCACGCGGCGTACGTCGCCGGTGCGAACACGGCTCTCGAGAAGCTCGCGGAGGCGCGCGACTCGGGCGACTACACGAACGTCCCCAAGCTCGAGAAGGACCTTGCCTTCCACCTCGGCGGTCACGTGAACCACTCGATCTTCTGGAAGAACCTCTCGCCGGATGGCGGCGACAAGCCGGTGGGCGAGCTCGCGGCGGCGATCGACGACAACTTCGGCTCGTTCGACAAGTTCGTGGGTCACTTCAGCGCTGCCGCGAACAGCCTTCAGGGCTCCGGATGGGCGGTGCTCGCCTGGGATCCGGTGGGTTCGCGCCTGCTGATCCACCAGCTCTACGACCAGCAGAACAACACTCCGCTCGGCATCACTCCGATCCTGCAGCTCGACATGTGGGAGCACGCGTTCTACCTGGACTACGTGAATGTGAAGGCGGATTACGTCAAGGCGTTCTGGAACATCGCCAACTGGGCGGATGCGGGCTCGCGCTTCGAGGCCGCGCGTTCGGGCGGTGCGGGCCTGCTGCTACTGTCGTAGCAGGCGATGAGGCCGGGGCCCGCGCCCCGGCCTATCCACTTTTCACCACACCACAACACACCACCGATTCATCGCGCCCCCCGGCGCACCTCAAGGAGACAACGTGTCCGTCAAGATCGGCATCAACGGCTTCGGCCGGATCGGTCGCAACTTCCTCCGCGCCGCCCTCACTCAGGGCGCCGACATCGAGATCGTCGCTGTGAACGACCTCACCGACAACAAGACGCTTGCGCACCTGCTCAAGTACGACTCGGTCGGCGGCCGCCTCGACGGGGACGTCTCGTACGACGCCGACTCGATCACCGTCAACGGCTCCTCGATCAAGGTCTTCGAAGAGCGCGATCCCGCGAACCTCCCGTGGGGCGACCTCGGTGTCGACATCGTCATCGAGTCGACCGGCCGCTTCACCAAGGCCTCCGACGCCCAGAAGCACATCGCCGGCGGTGCCAAGAAGGTCATCATCTCCGCTCCCGGCACCGACGTCGACGGTACGTTCGTCATGGGTGTCAACGAGGGCACGTACGACGCGGCCACGATGCACGTCATCTCGAACGCCTCGTGCACCACCAACTGCCTGGCGCCCCTCGCCAAGGTCTTCAACGACAACTTCGGTATCGAGCGCGGCTTCATGATGACCGCGCACGCCTACACCGCCGACCAGAACCTGCAGGACGGTCCCCACAGCGACCTGCACCGCGCCCGCGCCGCGGCCCTCAACATCGTGCCCGCATCGACCGGCGCCGCGAAGGCGATCGGACAGGTCCTGCCCGAGCTCAACGGCAAGCTGAGCGGCTCGTCCTACCGCGTGCCGGTCCCCACCGGTTCGATCGTCGACCTGACGATCATCACGCCGACCGAGGGCCTCACCGTGGAGACGATCAACGCCGCCTACAAGAAGGCCGCTGCCGAGGGTGACCTCGTCGGCTACCTGAAGTACAACGAGGACGCGATCGTCTCGACCGACATCCAGCTCGACCCGCACTCGTCGGTCTTTGACGCCGGCCAGACCAATGTCTCCGGCAACCTGGTCAAGGTGTCGTCGTGGTACGACAACGAGTGGGGCTACTCGAACCGCCTCGTCGACCTCGCCGAGTACGTCGGCGAACGTCTCTGACGCAATGACCCTTCGAACGATCGAGAGCCTCGCCGCGCAGTTCGGCGGCGAGGGCCTCTCGGGTAAGGTCGTGCTGCTGCGCTGCGACCTCAACGTCCCTCTGAAGGACGGCGTTATCACCGACGACGGGCGCGTTCGCGCGTCCGTCCCCACGATCCGCGAGCTGCTGGCGCGCGGCGCGCAGGTGGTGGTGATGTCGCACCTCGGTCGTCCGGAGGGCGCCCCCGATCCGAAGTACAGCCTCGCCCCGGTCGCGGTGCGTCTCGGCGAGCTCCTCGGGCAGAACGTCGCGTTCTCGCCGGAGACCGTCGGGCCCGTCGCCGCCGAGACGATCGCGAACTCCGCGGCGCCCGGCGTCGTGCTGCTCGAGAACCTCCGGTTCAACCCGGGGGAGGCGGCGAAGTCGGACGCAGAGCGTCAGGCGTTCGCCAACCAGCTCTCGGAGCTCGGCGACGTCGTCGTCTCGGACGGTTTCGGCGTCGTGCACCGCAAGCAGGCGAGCGTCTACGAGCTCGTGGAGTCGCTTCCGAGCGCCGCCGGCCTGTTGATCGCCGCAGAGCTCGACGTGCTCGACAAGCTCACCGAGAACCCTGAGCGCCCTTACACGGTGGTGCTCGGCGGCTCGAAGGTGTCCGACAAGCTGGGCGTCATCGGCCACTTGCTGCCGCGCGTGGACGCGCTGCTGATCGGCGGCGGCATGCTCTTCACCTTCCTCGCGGCTCAGGGCCACAAGGTAGCGTCGAGCCTGCTCGAGGCCGACCAGCTCGACACGGTGCGCGGCTACCTCGCCGAGGCGGCAGAGCGCGGCGTCGAGATCGTCATCCCCACGGATGTCGTGGTCGCGTCCGGCTTCGCGGCCGACGCGGAGCACGTGGTGGCGGCCGCCGACGCGATCGAGGACACCGCCTTCGGCGCGTCCGGCATCGGTCTCGACATCGGCCCGGACACGTCGGCGGTCTTCGCCGAGCGTGTGCGCGGATCGAAGACGGTGTTCTGGAACGGTCCGATGGGCGTGTTCGAGTTCCCCGCGTTCGCCGAAGGCACCCGCGCGGTGGCCGAGGCGCTCACACACGTCGACGGCCTGGGTGTCGTCGGAGGCGGCGATTCCGCCGCAGCGATCCGCCAGCTCGGCTTCCGCGATGACCAATTCGGTCACGTGTCGACGGGCGGCGGCGCGAGCCTCGAGTTCCTCGAGGGTAAGAAGCTCCCCGGACTGGAGGTCCTCGGATGGCAGCAGTAGCCGCGAAGAACGGGCGCACGCCGCTCATCGCCGGAAACTGGAAGATGAACCTGGACCACCTTCAGGCGATCGCCTTCGTGCAGAAGCTCGCCTGGACCCTCCAGGACAAGAACCACGACTTCTCCGACGCGGAGGTCGCGGTCTTCCCGCCGTTCACCGACCTGCGTTCCGTGCAGACCCTCGTGACGGGCGACAAACTGCCGATCAAGTTCGGCGGCCAGGACCTGTCTGCTCAGGACTCGGGCGCCTACACGGGCGAGATCTCCGGAGCCTTCCTGGCAGCGCTCGACGCCGACTACGTGATCATCGGGCACTCCGAGCGCCGTCAGTATCACGGCGAGACCGACGAGGTCGTCGCGTCGAAGGTCGCCGCCGCACATCGACACGGGCTCGTGCCGATCATCTGCGTCGGCGAGACGGCCGAAGATCTGGAGCAGCACGGACCGAGCGCGGTTCCGGTGGCACAGTTGCGCACGGCGCTCGAAGGAGCCGTCGTCGGCAAGGAGGTCGTCGTCGCCTACGAGCCCGTCTGGGCGATCGGATCGGGCCAGGCAGCGACGAGCGCGCAGGCACAGCAGGTCTGTGAAGCTCTGCGCACCCTGATCGCGGAGGTGCTCGGCGACGAGGCGGCCGCATCCACCCGTGTCCTCTACGGTGGCTCGGTGAAGGCCTCGAACATCGCCGGATTCCTCAAGGAGCCGGATGTCGACGGTGCGCTGGTGGGCGGTGCGAGCCTGCAGCTCGACGAATTCGCCAGCATCGTGCGGTTCAAGAGCCACGTCGGCACCATCTGACGCACGGTGGCGTGCTGGCGGACGAACGCCGCAGCCTCGTTTATACTGATCCTCGGCCGTCTGGCCGACCCGAAAGGCAAATCATGGACGTTCTCTGGTCGATCGTGCAGGTCGCGTTCCAGATCCTGCTCGGCATCACCAGCCTCCTGCTCACCCTGCTGATCCTCCTGCACAAGGGGCGCGGCGGCGGTCTCTCCGACATGTTCGGCGGTGGCGTCACGAGCAACCTCGGCGCCTCCGGCGTGGCAGAGCGCAACTTGAACCGCATCACGGTCGCCCTGGGCATCACCTGGTTCTTCTCGATCGTGGTGCTGGGCCTGCTCACCAAATTCGGCGTCGGCGCCTGACGCCCGCCTCCGACCACCACCTCGAGGAGACATCATGGCATCGGGCGGCAGCGCTATTCGTGGATCCCGCGTCGGATCCGGACCGATGGGCGAACAGGACCGCGGCTACCACGCGGATCGTGTCGCGATCTCATACTGGGACGCCCAGGGCAACGAGACCGTCCGCTACTTCGCGGCGAACCTCCCCGATGAAGAGATCCCGGACGTGATCGACAGCCCGTCGACGGGCCTTCCCGCGGGACGCGATAAGGAGAACCCTCCGCAGCTCGCGAAGACGGAGCCCTACAAGACGCACCTCGCCTACGTGAAGGAGCGCCGCTCCGAAGACGAGGCTGCTCAGATCCTCGACGATGCTCTGCAGCAGCTGCGCGAGCGTCGCGGAACCGCCTCCGCCTGAGTTCGGCGCGAGAGGCAGCGCTGCTTAGCTCTGCACCTCGTGCGCTGCCGTCCAGAAGCGGTCGCGAATGAGCAGGTTCTCGGGAACCTCGGCCGCCGCTTCGCGGTCGACGAAGAAAACGGTTCGCTTCACGCCGGCGACGCCCGCGACGGGGACGTCGTGCGGGTTCGCGTCGGCCAGGGCGAGCCCGAGGGCTCCCGCCTTGTCGGCTCCAGCCATCACGAGCCAAACCCGGTCGGATGCGTTGATCACCGGCAGGGTCAGCGTGAGTCGCGCGGGCGGCGGCTTGGGGGAGTCGGTCTCGGGGAGCACCACATGCTCGGTGTCGCGCACCGCATCGTGGTCGGGGAAGAGCGAGGCGACATGACCGTCGCCGCCCACACCCAGGAAGGTGATGTCGAAACGCGGATGGCGCGCCCCGTCGGGCGCGGCCGCGGCAAGTTCGGCGGCGTACGCCTCGGCCGCGTCCTCGATCGAATCGTGCTCACCAAGAGCGGGGAACGCCTTGATCTGTGAGGGGGCGAGATCGAGGGCATCAAGCAGGGCGCGGCGCGACTGCGTCTCGTTGCGTTCCGCATCTCCCGTGGGCAGGTAGCGCTCATCGCCCCACCAGAAGGTGACCCGCGACCAGTCGATGCGTTCGCGTCCGCTCGATGCCGCGACGGATGCGAGAACCGCCTCACCCATGGTTCCGCCCGTCAGCACGATGTGTGCTTCGGGCTGCTGATCGAGCACTTCGCCCAGCCGCTTCAGGAACCGTGCTGCGACGGCCGTCGCGAGTTCGCTCTTGTCGTCGTAGACCCGCACGCGGCGCTCGGTCACGGTCACTTCCTTCCGGACTCCGTCTCCGCGACGGATGCGTCGAGAAGTGGAAGCCCCTTCTGCACGACCTCGCCGAAGAGGTCGTCGGGGTCGAGCCTACGCAATTCTTCGGCCAGGCAGTCGCGCAGGCTGCGGCGCGGCAGCGAGATGTCGTGCGTCGGCTGGTTCGGCTGGACCAATGTGGCCACGTTCGGCAGGCTGCGTTCGAGGTCGATCGCTCCGCTCGCGCGTTCCAGTCGCACACCGTGGATTCCGCTGGAACCGAGTGACGGGCTCGTCATCTCGAGGTCGACCCCGACCTGAAGTTGCAGCTGCAACCAGGCCGCAAGCAACTCGGTCGACGGCGAGTTGGCCGCACCGGAGACGGTGACGGCGGTGACGGGCTCGTACGGGGGCTGATCCAGCACCGCGGCGAGCTGGGCGCGCCAGAGGGTGAGCCGCGTCCACGCGAAGTCGGTGTCGCCGGGGTGATAGTTGGCACCGAGGGTACGCAGGGCGCCCACCGGGTCGGTCGACTCGGCGGCATCGGTGATGCGCCGCTGCGCGATGCGCCCGAGAGCGGATCGGCTGGGGGCTTCGGGCGCGTGCCCAGGCCACCACACCACGACGGGTGCATCCGGCAGCAGCAGGCTGGTGACGAGGCCCTCTTCGTCGGATGCCGCCGCACCGTAGGCGCGCAGGACGATGACTTCGCTGGCGCCGGCGTCTCCGCCGACGCGGATCTGACCGTCGAGGCGCGCATCCTCGTCGACCGGCTCCGCGCGCCGGGACAGCACGATCACGCGCATGGGGTGTTCCCGCGACGCGTCGTTGGCGGCCTCGATGGCCTCTTCCTCTTCGCCGAGGGTGGTGGCGATGACGAGGGTGAGCACGCGACCGAGGGCGACGGCGCCGCCCTCTTCGCGGATCTTCACGAGTGCCTTCGACAGCGCGCTCGTGGTGGTGTCGGGAAGGTCGACGATCACGGTTCTCTCCAGATCAGGGACGACGCCAGGTGCGGCCGTCGCGTTCGAGCAGCTCGTCGGCGGACGAGGGGCCCCAGGTTCCGGGCTTGTACTGCTCGGGCTGCCCGAGGGTCGCCCAGTACTCCTCGATCGGATCGAGGATCTTCCAGCTGAGTTCGACCTCTTCGTGGCGCGGGAACAGCGGCGGGTCGCCGAGCAGCACGTCGAGGATGAGTCGCTCGTATGCCTCGGGGCTGGCCTCGGTGAACGCATGGCCGTAGCCGAAGTCCATCGTGACGTCACGCACCTGCATGCCGGCACCGGGGACCTTCGAGCCGAATCGGATCGTGACACCCTCGTCGGGCTGCACACGGATCACGAGGGCGTTCTGGCCGAGCGCCGAGGTCTGCGACTCCGCGAAGAGGTACTGCGGTGCACGCTTGAACACGACGGCGATCTCGGTGACGCGTCGACCCAGTCGCTTGCCCGCCCGAAGGTAGAACGGCACACCGGCCCAGCGGCGGGTGTTGATCTCGAGCTTGAGCGCCGCATAGGTCTCGGTGACCGACTCGGGGTTCATGCCGTCTTCGTCGAGGAAGCCGAGCACCTTCTCGCCGCCCTGCCAGCCACCGGCGTACTGGCCGCGCGCGGTCGCGGTCGACAGGTCCTTCGGCAGCTTTACAGCCGAGAGCACCTTCTCCTTCTCGGCACGCAGGTCGCCGGCGTCGAACGAGACCGGCTCCTCCATGGCGGTGAGAGCGAGCAGCTGGAGCAGGTGGTTCTGGATGACGTCGCGTGCGGCGCCGATACCGTCGTAGTAGCCGGCTCGGCCGCCGACGCCGATGTCCTCGGCCATGGTGATCTGCACATGGTCGACGTAGTTGGCGTTCCAGATGGGTTCGTAGAGCTGGTTGGCGAAACGCAACGCCAGGATGTTCTGGACCGTCTCCTTGCCCAGATAGTGGTCGATTCGGAACACGCTGTCGGGCGGGAAGACCGACTCGACGACGTCATTGAGCTCGCGGGCGGTCTTCAGGTCGGAGCCGAAAGGCTTCTCGATGACGACACGGCGCCACTGTCCGTCCTGCTGCTCGGCGAGTCCGGAGCGGCGAAGCTGCTCGGTCACCAGGGGGAACGACTTGGGCGGGATCGACAGGTAGAACGCGTGGTTGCCCATCGTGCCGCGACTCTCGTCGAGCTCGGTCAGCGTCTCCTTCAGACGGTCGAAGGCCGCGTCGTCGTCGAACTCGCCCTGCACGAACCGGATGCCCTGCTTGAGCTGGCGCCACACGTCCTCGTCGAACGGGGTGCGGGCGTACTGCTTGACCGCGTCGTGGACGACCTTCTCGAAGTCCTGGTCGACCCAGTCGCGTCGGGCGAACCCGACGAGCGCGAAGCCCGGGGGCAGCAGACCACGGTTGGCGAGGTCGTACACCGCGGGCATCAACTTCTTGCGCGACAGGTCACCGGTGACGCCGAAGATGATGAGGCTCGACGGTCCGGCGATCCGGTTGAGACGGCGATCGGACGCCACCCGCAGCGGGTTGGCGCCGGGGAGGATCTCGACGGTCATCGTGCCGCGATCTGCCGCAGACGCTCACCGTCGGCCCGGACGTCGCCGAGGATCAGGGTGAGCACCGGGCGTCCGTGGTCGGCGAGCACGCTCGCGTCGCCGGCCGACTGAGCCTGGATGAGCTGCCCGAAGGTGAAGGGACGGCCCGGGATCTCCAGGTCGGCGCCGTCTTCACCGACGACCTGCAGGAACACGCCGACGGCGGGGCCGCCCTTGTGGTACTGGCCGGTCGAGTGCAGGAAGCGCGGTCCCCATCCGAATGTCACCGGGCGCCCGAGGCGCGCGGCGAGCAGGCTGCGCAGCTCCTCGAGCTGCGGGTGGGCGGGACGGTCGAGGTAGACCTGCACCGAGAGGTAGCCGTCTGCCGGAACGGTGGCGAGCAGAGCGTCGAGCGCGCCGTCTACGGTGCCGACGCCGGCGAGATCGAGCTGCAGCGAACGGACTCCGATGGTTCCGTCGGTGAAGACCGGGGGAGCGGGAGGCTGCAGGTCGTCGATCAGCGCGCGCGCGGCGGCTTTGGCCGATTCCACGTCGGGCTGGTCGAAGGGGTTGATGCCGAGGAGTCGACCGGCGACGGCCGTCGCGTACTCCCAGACCATGAGCTGTGCGCCCAGCGTGCCCGAGACCTCGACCTCTCCGGGGTTCACCTCGTGGGTGGCGCGTGCGTCCTTCACGAGGCGCACGATCTGGAGGTCGGCAGGGGCGGTCGTGAGCTCCGGCGCGTCGAGCTCGAGGACAACGGGGAGGATGCCCTTGCCGAGCTTGCCGGTCGACTCGGCGACGAGCTGCTCGACCCAGTCGCCGAAGCCGACGATGTGGGTGCCGTCGGAGAGGATTCCGAGCTTGTCCTTGAGGGGGTTGGTGCCGGCGATGACCGCGCCGAGCACGAGGCCCGGGTTCCAGTCCGTGTCGAGCGCCAGGTCGAGCAGCACGCCTTCCGCTTCGTCGAGCAGTTCGGCGATGTCCACGCCGGCGAGACCGCTTGGCACGAGGCCGAAGGCGGTCAGAGCCGAGTACCGTCCGCCGACGTTCGGGTCGGCGTTGAAGACGCGGTAGCCGTCTGCACGGGCCGAGACGTCCAGAGGCGAGCCCGGGTCGGTGACGATGATGATGCGCTCGGTCGGGTCGATGCCGGCAGCCTCGAACGCGGCGGCGAAGACGCGCTTGTGGCTGTCGGTCTCGACGGTCGAGCCCGACTTCGACGAGACGACGACGGCGGTCCGCTCGAGCGGGCCGGCGACCGCGCTCCCCACCTGCGCGGGATCGGTCGAGTCGAGCACGACGAGCTCGACGCCATAGGTGCGCGTGATCACCTCGGGGGCGAGGGACGAGCCTCCCATGCCGCCGAGCACGATGCGATCGACGCCCTTGGCGGCGAGGGACTCGCGCAGCGCGAGGATGTCGTCGACGAGTCCGCGCGAGACGGCCACCGCCTCGGTCCAGCCGAGACGGATCGCCGACTCGGCTTCGGCATCCGGACCCCACAGCGTGGGGTCCTGCGCGGTGATCGAACCCGCGACGCCGTCGGCGACCAACTGCGGCACGACGCGCGCGATGGCGTCTGCCGCGGCGCCGTTCGCGGCGATCGTGACGGTCACTTCGCGGCCTCGAGGGCTGCGGTCACGGTGTCGAGCAGCTCGTTCCAGGAGACGATGAACTTCTCGACGCCTTCGCGCTCGAGGAGCGCGGTCACGTCGTCGTAGTCGACACCGACGCCGGCCAGTGCGTCGAGCACGCCCTGGGCCTCGGCGTAGGAGCCGGTGACGGCGTCTCCGTGGAGCGGCGCGTGATCGAAGGTGGCCTCGAGGGTCTTCTCCGGCATCGTGTTCACCACGCCCTGCACGGCCAGCTCGGTCACGTACAGGGTGTCCGGCAGCGCGGGGTCCTTCACGCCGGTGGACGCCCACAGGGGCCGCTGCGGATTCGCACCCGCGGTCAGCAGAGCCTTGGCCCGGTCGGTCGCGAACTCCTGCTCGAAGAGCTGGTACGCGAGCTGCGCGTTCGCGACGCCCGCCTTGCTCTTCAGTGCCAGCGCCTCGGGGGTGCCGATCGCGTCGAGGCGCTTGTCGATCTCGGTGTCGACGCGCGACACGAAGAAGGAGGCGACCGAGTGGATCGTCGAGAGGTCGTGACCTGCGGCCTTCGCCTTCTCGAGACCCGAGAGGTAGGCGTCGATCACGGCGCGGTGACGCTCGAGGCTGAAGATGAGCGTCACGTTGACGCTGATACCTGCGGCGATCGTCTCGGTGATGGCCTCGAGGCCTTCGACGGTCGCGGGGATCTTGATCATCGCGTTCGGACGGTCGACGGTCTCCCACAGGTGCTTGGCCTGCGCGATGGTGCCTGCGGTGTCGTGGGCGAGACCCGGCTCGACCTCGATCGAGACGCGGCCGTCGACTCCGCCGGTGGCGTCGTAAACGCCACGGAAGATGTCGGAGGCGGTGGCCACGTCGTCGGTGATGACGTCGAAGACGGCGTCGGACACGGGCGTGTTGGCCGCGGCGAGCTCCGCGATGTGCGCGTCGTAGTCCTGCCCCTTGGCGAGGGCCGCTGCGAAGATCGTCGGGTTGGTGGTGATGCCCACCACGTTGCGCTCGGCGATCAGCTTCTGCAGACCGCCGGAAACGATGCGCTCACGCGAGAGGTCGTCGAGCCAGATGCTGACGCCGATCGCCGAGAGCTGTTCGGTGCGGGATCCGGTGGAGGTGGTATCGGACATGGTGTGGATCTTCTTCCGTTGAGGGGTGACGGGTCAGGCGGCCGCGGAGGCCAGGGAGTCCTTGGCGGCCTGCACGACGGCGTCCGTCGTGATGCCGAACTCGCGGTAAAGGGTCTTGTAGTCGGCCGAAGCACCGAAGTGCTCGATCGACACCGACTTGCCGTGGGCGCCGAGGTACGGGGCCCAGGTGAGCGCGAGACCAGCCTCGACCGACACGCGGGCGACGACGGACGCCGGCAGCACCGACTCGCGGTAGGCCGCATCCTGTTCCGCGAACCATTCCTGGCTGGGCACCGAGACGACGCGCGCGTTCACGCCGTCGGCCTTGAGCTGCTCGCGGGCTTCGAGGGCGAACTGCACCTCGGAGCCGGTGCCGATGAGGATCACGTCGGGCGTGCCGCCCGGGGCCTCGGCCAGCACATAGGCACCGCGTGCGACATTCTCAGCGGAGGCGAGGGTGTCGCCCTCGGCCGCGCCCTGTCCGCGGGTGAACACGGGCAGGTTCTGGCGGCTGAGCGCGATGCCCGCCGGGTTGTGGTGACGCTCGAGGATCGTCTTCCACGCCCAGGCGACCTCGTTCGCGTCCGCGGGGCGGACGATGTCGAGGCCGGGGATGGCGCGCAGCGTGGTGAGCTGCTCGATCGGCTGGTGGGTGGGGCCGTCCTCGCCGAGCGCGACGGAGTCGTGCGTCCAGACGAAGATCGAGGGCACCTTCATGAGGGCGGCGAGACGCACGGCGGGGCGCATGTAGTCGCTGAAGATGAGGAACGTGCCGCCGAACGCGCGGGTGTTGCCGTGCAGCACGATGCCGTTGAGGATGGCGCCCATCGCGTGCTCGCGGATACCGAAATGCAGCACGCGGCCGTACGGGTCGCCCGACCACTCGTGGGTGGACCACTGCGCGGGGATGAACGACTTGGCGCCCGCGATGGTGGTCAGGTTGGATTCCGCCAGGTCGGCGGAGCCGCCCCAGAGCTCGGGGATGACGGCTCCGAGAGCCCCCAGAACCTTGCCGCTGGCGGCGCGGGTCGAGACGTCGCTGCCGCCCTCGAACACGGGAAGCGCATCCTCGACACCCTCGGGCAGGACGCCGTCCTGGATGCGGTCGAAGAGAGCCTTCTTGTCGGGGTTGGCCGACGCCCAGGCGTCGAAACCGGTCTGCCAGTCGGCGCGTGCACTCTGGCCGCGCTCGATGGCTCCGCGGGTGTGCGCGATGACCTCGTCGGCGACGGCGAAGGTCTCGGCGGGATCGAAGCCGAGCACCTCCTTGACGCCCGCGAGCTCCTCGGCGCCGAGGGCCGAGCCGTGGATCTTGCCGGTGTTCTGCTTCTTCGGGCTCGGCCAACCGATGATCGTCTTGAGGACGATGAGGCTCGGCTTCGAGCGCTCGCCCTGTGCGGCGAGGAGTGCGTCGTAGAGCGCGTGCACGTCTTCGACGTACTCGCCGGTCTTCTTCCAGTCGACCGTCTGCACGTGCCAGCCGTAGGCCTCGTAGCGGGCGGCCACATCTTCGGTGAAGGCGATGTTGGTGTCGTCTTCGATGGAGATCTGGTTCGAGTCGTAGATCGCGATCAGGTTGCCGAGCTGCTGGTGCCCGGCCAGCGAGGACGCTTCCGCGCTCACGCCTTCCTGCAGGTCGCCGTCGCCGGCGATCACGTAGGTGAAGTGGTCGAACGGGCTCGCGCCGTCGGCGGCCTCCGGGTCGAACAGCCCTCGCTCGAAGCGCTGGGCGTAGGCGAAGCCGACCGCGGACGAGATGCCCTGGCCGAGCGGGCCGGTCGTGATCTCGACGCCGTCGGTGTGGCCGAACTCGGGGTGACCGGGGGTCTTGGAGCCCCAGGTGCGCAGCGCCTTGAGGTCGTCGAGCTCGAGGCCGTAGCCGCCCAGGTAGAGCTGCACGTACTGCGTGAGCGAACTGTGTCCGGCGGAGAGGATGAACCGGTCGCGGCCCACCCAGTGGGTGTCGCTCGGGTCCTGACGCATGACCTTCTGGAAGAGGAGGTACGCCGCGGGCGCGAGGCTCATCGCCGTCCCGGGGTGGCCGTTGCCCACCTTCTCCACAGCGTCCGCCGCGAGAATGCGGGCGGTGTCCACTGCCTTGTCGTCGAGCGCGTCCCAGGAGAGTGCTGCCACTGAATGTCGACCTTTCGCGTGCGGGGCAGCCATACGCGCCCCGGGGTGGTGTCCGCTCGCCGAATCGGACTTCGACGGCGCACCGCGCGCGCCACACATCGTCGGGGAAGAAGATGGGGGAGGCACGCACGGTCGGCGAGCACTTCCGATCATAGCGAGTGGGGCATGCCCACGCCGGTACGCCGCGTCACGGGGCGACGCCCGCGCCGCGGACCGTAGACTATGCGGAGCCGAGTGATCCGAGGAGCCATGCAGCATTCCGCCCAGAGCGCCCCCGCGCCGGCGTCGTCGAACCTCCCTGTCGACGCGCCCGCGCCCGCCGCGGGGGAGCGCATCGGCTTCCGGCGTAAGGCGAAGGCGTATGTGGCGCTCACGAAGCCGCGCGTGATCGAGCTCCTGCTCGTCACGACCGCTCCCGTGATGATCCTCGCGGCCAAGGGCCAGCTTGACCTCGCGTTCCTCGGGCTCGTGATCGCCACGTTGGTCGGCGGCAGTCTGTCGGCAGCCAGCGCGAACGCGTTCAACTGTTACATCGACCGCGACATCGACCGCGTCATGAAGCGCACCCAGAACCGGCCCCTCGTCACCGGCGAGCTGAGCCCGCGCGAGGCGTTGGCCTTCGCGTGGATCAGCGGAGTCGTGTCGATCGCCGTGCTGTGGGTCTTCACGACGTGGTTGGCGGCGGTGCTGTCGTTCGCCGCGATCGCCTTCTACGTCCTCATCTACACCCTCATCCTGAAGCGCCGCACACCGCAGAACATCGTGTGGGGCGGAGCCGCGGGATGCATGCCCGTGCTGATCGGCTGGGCTGCCGTCACGGGCGACCTGTCGTGGCCGCCGGTGATCCTGTTCGGCATCGTCTTCCTCTGGACTCCGCCGCACTACTGGCCGCTGTCGATGCGCTACCGCGACGACTACGCGGCCGCGGAGGTGCCGATGCTCGCGGTGGTTCGCGGACGCACGGCGGTGGGGCTGCAGGTGGTGCTGTACGCGTGGGCGACCGTGGTGTGCTCGCTGCTCCTCGTGCCGCTCGCCCCGATGGGTGTCGTCTACACGGTCATCGCGGTTCTCTCGGGGGCGTGGTTCCTCATCGAGTCGCACCGCCTGTACGCGGCCGCCATCCGCCCCGGCGAGGTGAAGCCGATGCGGGTGTTCCACGCGAGCATCACCTACCTCACCCTCGTCTTCATCGCGGTCGGCGTCGACCCGCTGCTCTTCATCCCGATCCCGCTCTGATGGCAATGAAGACGCCTCTCGGCTGGGCGGCCGACCGCTGGACTCTGGGCACCCGCGCTCTCCGCTGGGGCACGACGGCGGCGCTGGTCACGAGCGTGCTCATCGTGCTGGGAGGCGTCACCGTCCGCGTCACCGGGTCGGGACTCGGATGCCCGACGTGGCCGACGTGCACGGAGGACTCGCTGATCGCGACCCCCGAGCTTGGCATCCACGGTGCGATCGAGTTCGGGAACCGCATGGTCACCTCGCTGCTCATCGTCGCCGTCGGGTGGGCGATCATCGCGGCGCGGCTGCAGAAGCCGCGTGACCGGATGCTGACCCGCCTCGCCTGGTCGATGTTCTGGTTGGTCGTGGCGAACGCGGTCGCGGGCGGCTTCACCGTGTGGTTCGAACTGAACCCGTGGATGGTGGCCACCCACTTCGTGCTGGCGATGGGTTTGCTCGCGACCGCCACGTTCACCTGGCATCGCGCCCGGTGGAACGGCGGTGATGGGCCGCGCCCGTCGACCGGTTCCCGTTCGCTGGCCTGGGCACTCGTCGTGGCGACCGTGTTCCTGGTGCTCGCCGGCACGCTCGTCACCGGTTCGGGACCTCACGCGGGGGACTCCAGCGACGTGCCGCGGATGGGCTTCGACTGGACCGCCGTTACCGTCGTGCATGCCGTCTTCGCACTGCTCGTCCTCGCACTGGCGGGAGCGCTCGCGTTCCGCCTGAGGAGCGAGGAGGGCGGACGCCTCGCGCTCGGGCGCGTCGGGGTCTTCCTGCTGGTGATGCTGCTGCAGCTCACGGTCGGCACGGTCCAGTCGCTCATCGGCCTGCCCGAGGTCCTGGTGATCGTGCACGTCGTCCTCGCGGCGCTGGTCTGGGTGGGTTCGCTGCGCGTGCTGCTCGACACGGATCCGCGGTTGTTCGCGGTGCGGGAGCATCACCTGGTGCGCGAATCCGCAGACGCCGTCGTCTGACGTCCGTCCCTCGCTGGGCAACCCCTGCGCATCCGGTGTCGTGGGGGCCGACCCTGTAGGATTGACAGGTTGGATCGCGTGGTTGCGAACGCGGAGTCGATGGGGCCCCCGCGGGCACGACCTGAGAGCGGACCGGCCCGGAATGCCGACACGAGCGGAATGGTTCGCTTCGGTGGAAGAGAGGTTGCCCCATGTCAGACGTGCTCATCGACCGACCGGAACTCGCGAGTCTCGGTCAGTACGAATTCGGATGGTCCGACTCCGACGCCGCCGGAGCCTCCGCCCGGCGAGGAATCTCCGACGAGGTCGTCAGTGACATCTCCCGGCTCAAGAATGAGCCCGAATGGATGCTGAAGACGCGCCTCAAGGCGCTCCAGCTCTTCGACCGCAAGCCGATGCCGACGTGGGGTGCCGACCTGTCGGGCATCGACTTCGACAACATCAAGTATTTCGTGCGCTCCACCGAGAAGCAGGCGCAGACCTGGGAAGAGCTCCCGGAGGACATCAAGAACACCTACGAGAAGCTCGGCATCCCCGAGGCGGAGCGTCAGCGCCTCGTCGCAGGTGTCGCGGCGCAGTACGAGTCCGAGGTCGTGTACCACCAGATCCGTGAGGATCTCGAGGCGCAGGGCGTCATCTTCCTCGACACCGACACCGCGCTGCGGGAGCACCCGGAGATCTTCCAGGAGTACTTCGGCACCGTCATCCCGTCGGGTGACAACAAGTTCGCCGCGCTGAACACGGCCGTGTGGTCGGGCGGATCGTTCGTGTACGTGCCGAAGGGCGTGCACGTCGAGATCCCGCTGCAGGCCTACTTCCGCATCAACACCGAGAACATGGGCCAGTTCGAGCGCACGCTGATCATCGCCGACGAGGGCTCGTACGTGCACTACATCGAGGGCTGCACGGCGCCGATCTACAAGTCCGACTCCCTGCACTCCGCGGTGGTCGAGATCATCGTGAAGAAGAACGCCCGTGTGCGGTACACGACCATCCAGAACTGGTCGAACAACGTGTACAACCTCGTCACCAAGCGCGCCATCGCGCACGAGGGCGCGACGATGGAGTGGATCGACGGCAACATCGGCTCGAAGGTCACGATGAAGTACCCGTCGATCTTCCTCGTGGGCGAGCACGCGAAGGGCGAGACCCTGTCGGTCGCGTTCGCGGGCCCCGGTCAGCACCAGGACGCCGGCGCGAAGATGATCCACATGGCGCCGTACACGACCAGTTCGATCGTGTCGAAGTCGATCGCTCGCGGCGGCGGACGCGCGGGCTACCGCGGCGAGGTGCGGGTGGCCGAGAACGCCCACCATTCGGCGAACACGGTGCGCTGCGACGCGCTTCTCGTCGACACGATCTCGCGCTCCGACACCTATCCGGCGATCGACATCCGGGTCGACGACGTACAGCTCGGCCACGAGGCGACCGTGTCGCGCGTCAGCGAGGAGCAGCTGTTCTATCTCCAGTCCCGGGGCATGCCCGAAGACGAGGCGATGGCGATGATCGTGCGCGGCTTCATCGAGCCGATCGCACGGGAGCTTCCCATGGAGTACGCACTCGAACTCAACAAGCTCATCGAGATGAGCATGGAAGGCAGCGTCGGTTAAGTGAGCACGCCCGTTCAGACGGAACAGCACGGCCTGAAGGAGCACTCGCACGGCGGATGGGGCAAGGTCCCGGTCCAGACCCGTTCGGAGCGCTTCGCCTCGTTCACCCACGGCGATTTCCCGGCGGTCACCGGCCTCGAGGCCGAATGGAAGCTCACCCCGGTCGACGCGGTTCGCCCGCTCATCGACGGTGAACTCGACGGCTCTCCCTACGCGGTCCTCTACCCCGAGGTGGAGGGCGTCGACGTCGAGTGGATCGACCGCAGCTCCGACCTCGTCGGACGCGCCGGAAAGCCCGAGGAACGGGCTGCGGCGAATGCCTGGTCGAGCTTCGAGAAGGCGCTCCACATCTCCATCTCCGGCGACGCGTCCGCTCTGACGCTGGTGCGCTCGACCCTGGGAGACGTGCCGCGAGCGGCACACACGGTGATCTCCGCCCAGAAGGGCGCCACCGGACTGGTCGTCCTGGACAGCCGGGGAGCCGCGCAGCTCAGCGAGAACCTCGAGATCGTGCTCGACGACGACGCCAACATCACGGTCGTCAGCGTGCAGGAGTGGGACGACCCCGCAGTGCACCTGGCGAGCCAGTTCGCCCGGATCGGGCGCGGCGCCACTCTCAAGCACATCGTCGTGTCGCTCGGCGGGTCTGTCGTCCGGGTGAACCCGTCGGCTCACCTGGCGGGCGACGGCGCCGAGGCCGAACTGCTCGGCGTCTACTTCGCCGACGCCGGCCAGCACCTCGAGCAGCGTGTCTACGTGCACCACGAGGCGCCGCACACCCGCAGCCGGGTCACCTACAAGGGTGCGCTGAACGGTGAGGGAGCGCGCACCGTCTGGGTGGGCGACGTGCTCATCGGCCGCGATGCGACCGGCACCGACACCTACGAGCAGAACCGCAACCTCGTCCTCTCGGACGGAACCCGTGCCGATTCGATCCCGAACCTCGAGATCGAGACGGGCGACATCGAGGGTGCCGGTCATGCCTCCGCGACCGGTCGCTTCGACGACGAGCAGCTCTTCTACCTGCAGGCCCGCGGCATCACGGAAGAAGAGGCGCGCCGCCTCGTGGTGCTCGGGTTCCTGAGCGAGATCGTGCAGCGCATCGGCGAACCCGAGCTTGAGGCCCGCCTGCACGAGGCTCTCGAAGCGGAGCTGGCGGGCGCACGATGACCGCACAGAAGGTGTGTCCCGTCGAGGAACTCTCCCCGTCGAGCGCGCGCCGCGTCGTCCTCGACGGCATCCCGATCGCCGTCGTCCGCGACTCGGCGGGTGCCGTGCACGCCATCGGCGACACCTGCACGCACGGTGACATCTCGCTGAGCGAAGGGTTCGTCGAAGACGAGACCCTCGAATGCTGGGCGCACGGATCCGCGTTCTCGCTGACTACCGGCAAGCCCCTGACCCTCCCGGCCTACGAGCCGGTCCCCGTCTTCGCCGTCGAGATCATCGACGGTGACGTCTACATCGACCCGAGCGCCCGGCTCGAGGTCTGAAAGGCAGTACACGTGAGCACCTTGGAAATCCGCGACCTGCGCGTCAGCATCGAGACCGATCAGGGCACCAAGCACATCCTCAAGGGCGTCGATCTCACCATCAACGAGGGTGAGATCCACGCCGTCATGGGCCCGAACGGTTCCGGCAAGTCGACGCTCGCCTACACGATCGCCGGTCACCCCCGCTACAACGTGGAGGGCGGCTCGATCACCTTCGACGGTCAGAACGTGCTCGAGATGAGCGTCGACGAGCGCGCTCGTGCGGGCCTCTTCCTCGCCATGCAGTACCCGGTCGAGATCCCCGGCGTCACCGTCACCAACTTCCTCCGCACCGCGAAGACCGCGATCGACGGCCAGGAGCCGTCCATTCGTCACTGGGGCGGCACCGTCAAGGAGGCGATGGGCAAGCTGCGCATGGACTCCTCGTTCGCCGCGCGCAACGTCAATGAGGGCTTCTCCGGTGGCGAGAAGAAGCGCCACGAGATCCTGCAGCTCGAGCTTCTGAAGCCGAAGTTCGCCGTGCTCGACGAGACCGACTCCGGTCTCGACGTGGATGCGTTGAAGATCGTCTCGGAGGGCGTCAACCGCGCCCACCAGGAGACCGGCCTCGGCGTGCTGCTCATCACGCACTACACGCGCATCCTGCGCTACATCAAGCCCGACTTCGTGCATGTCTTCGTCGACGGCAAGGTGGCCGAGGAGGGTGGCCCCGAACTCGCCGAGCGTCTCGAGGACGAGGGCTACGACCGCTACCTGGTCGCCCAGGCGTAAGCCGACCGGCCCGCGTACCCTAGAAGCATGCCCACATCCCTGGAACCCGCGCTCTTCGACCAGGTCGAAGAGGGGCTCAAGGACGTCATCGACCCCGAGCTCGGTGTCAACATCGTCGACCTGGGTCTCGTCTACGACCTGGCGTGGGACGACGAGAACGACGCCCTCATCATCTCGATGACGCTCACGTCTGCCGGCTGCCCGCTCACCGACGTGATCGAGGAGCAGGTGGGTCAGTCGCTCGACGGCATCGTGGAGCGTTTCCGCATCAACTGGGTGTGGATGCCGCCGTGGGGTCCCGAGCGGATCACCGACGACGGCCGTGACATGATGCGCGCAATCGGCTTCAGCATCTGACAGCCACGATTGGCTGTCAGTGCCGATTGCGCCGCCGAAGGCGGATCGGCTTCAGCATCTGACAGGCGACGACATACGAAGAAGGCCCGCGGTTCTCCGCGGGCCTTCTTCGATGGTGGAGCCTAGTCCTCGCGGCCGGTGGCGAGCTTGTTCGCGCCCCACCAGGCGACCGGCAGCAGGATGGCCGCGATGACCGCCTTGATGATGCCTCCGAGGATGAACGGGTAGAGACCCCATTCGAGGGTCTCCTGCAGGTTGGCGCCGGTAACGACTGCCAGCCAGGGGAGTCCGAATGCGAACACGACGACGGAACCGCCGACGAACGTCGCAAGAGCCTTCAGGAACTTGCGGTCCCAGGTGCGCTCGGAGAGCCATCCGACGACAGCGGCCGCCGGGATGAACCCCAGAACGTATCCGAAGCTCGCGGTGGCGAGGGCGGCGAGTCCGACGACGTGGCTGCCGTCGTCTTCCGGGGCGTAGAACGGGAGGCCCGCGAGTCCGAGTACGGCGTACAGGCCGAGCGCCGCAGCACCACGCCACGCACCGAGCGTCGCGCCGACGAGCAGCACGGCGAGCGTCTGACCCGTGATCGGCACCGGCACGAGCGGGATCGTCACCTGGGCGAGCAGCGCCGTGAAGAGCGCGCCACCGGCGACGAGCGCGACGTCGGTGACGACTCCGCGGGGGAGCACGCGGTCGGCGAGCACGAGGCGGGGGGACGGGGTGATCGCGGTCATGAGGTCCTTCGTGGTGGGGCCGTCAAGGGAATGGGCGGTGATGCCCAACGGTTAGACTAGCGGGCTGGTGCACTCGCACCCTTGTAGCCACCCTCCCGAAGAAACGGATCCTTGCTGTGCTCGCCGTGCATGACCTCGAGATTCGCGTGGGAGCACGCACGCTGATGTCGGACGTGAACTTCCGCGTCGACCGGGGCGACAAGGTGGGCCTGGTGGGCCGCAACGGCGCCGGCAAGACCACTCTCACGAAGACGCTCGCGGGGGAGACCCTCCCGACCGCGGGCAAGATCGACCGGACCGGCGAGATTGGCTACCTGCCGCAGGACCCGCGCTCCGGCGACCCGGAGGACACCGCGCGCACCCGCATCCTCGACGCACGCGGGCTGGGACGCATCGTGCAGGACCTGCGCCAGGCCACTCTCGACATGGCCAGCGAGGACCCGAAGGTCAGTGAGGCGGCCATGGGTCGCTACGGCCGGCTGGAGGATCGCTTCCTCGCCCTCGGCGGCTATGCCGCTGAAGCCGAGGCGGCCGCGATCGCGTCGAACCTCGCACTTCCCGACCGCATCCTCGATCAGCAGTTGAAGACCCTCTCCGGCGGTCAGCGCCGCCGCATCGAGTTGGCGCGCATCCTCTTCTCGGGTGCCGAGACGATGATCCTCGACGAGCCCACCAACCACCTCGACGCCGACTCGGTGATCTGGCTGCGCGAGTTCTTGAAGACCTATCCGGGCGGCGTGATCGTGATCAGCCACGATGTCGACCTGGTCGAGGAGGTCGTCAACAAGGTCTTCTACCTGGATGCGAACCGCGAGGTCATCGACATCTACAACATGGGTTGGAAGCACTACCTGCGTCAGCGCGAAGCCGACCAGGAGCGCCGCAAGAAGGAACGCGCCAACGTCGAGAAGAAGGCCAGTGCGCTGCAGTTGCAGGCGGCTCGGTTCGGCGCGAAGGCCAGCAAGGCCGCTGCCGCCCACCAGATGGTGGCCCGCGCCGAGAAGATGCTCTCCGGGCTCGAGGAGGAGCGCGCCGCCGACCGCGTCGCCAAGCTCCGGTTCCCGGACCCAGCCCCCTGCGGCCGCACGCCGATCTCGGCATCCGACCTCTCGAAGTCCTACGGCTCGCTGGAAATCTTCACCGCGGTCGATCTCGCCATCGACCGCGGGTCGAAGGTGGTCGTGCTGGGCCTCAACGGCGCCGGAAAGACGACCCTCCTGCGTATCCTCGCCGGCGTCGACAAGCCCGACACCGGCCACGTCGAACCGGGTCATGGCTTGCGGGTCGGCTACTACGCGCAGGAGCACGAGACCATCGACGTCAACCGCACCGTGCTGCAGAACATGGTCGCGGCATCGCCGAACCTCACCGAGACCGAGGCGCGCAAGGTGCTCGGCTCGTTCCTGTTCACCGGTGACGACGGGCACAAGCTGGCGGGCGTCCTGTCGGGCGGTGAGAAGACGCGTCTCGCCCTCGCGATGATCGTCGTCTCCGGCGCGAACGTGCTGCTTCTCGACGAGCCGACCAACAACCTCGACCCCGCTTCTCGCGAGGAGATTCTCGGAGCTCTGGCGGGCTACTCCGGGGCCGTCGTCCTCGTCTCCCACGACGAGGGCGCTGTCGAGGCGCTGAACCCCGAGCGGGTGCTGATCCTCCCTGACGGCGTCGAGGACCACTGGAACCCCGACTACGCGGAGCTCATCAGCATCAGCTAGCGGCCCTGCGAGTCGAGGATGGCGTCCTCCGCGTCGGCGTCCTCATGCTGACGTTTGGGCGCGCGCGCCGCCGCCTGCTCTTCCGCGGGGAGCGCCGCGATGCGCAGTTCGCGCCGCCACGCCCAGAAGAGTCCGATGAAGGCGAGCACCCCGAACGCGATCCACTGGAGCGCGTACGACAGGTGAGGTCCTTCGTCTTCCTCCGGGCGGACCGCCGCGAACGGCATGTCGTCGACAGCGGGATCCTCGTTCGCCAGCACCGCGTACGCCGCGATGTACCCGTCGACGTCGAGATCCGCCACGATGGTGGCGACATCGATGGAGGCGATCTGTCCGTCGGGTGCCGTGCGTCCGGGAAGCTCCGGCTCCGCGGGGCGAAGCCGGGCGACGACGGTCACGTCGCCCTCGGGCGGTATCGGGACGTGGTCGGGTGACGCGTCGGCCGCGTCGCCGACGGGCAGCCATCCGCGATCGATGACGACCACCGTGCCGTCGACGAGACGGAGGGGGACCAATTGCAGGAACCCCGGCTTGCCGCCGCGTACCCGATTACGCACCAGCAGCGCGTCGTCGGCGAGGTATTCGCCGTCCAGCACGACCGGGGTCCACTCGTCGTCCGCCTCCCAGGCGTCGAGCGCGGGCAGGACGGTGTCGATCGGGACGGGCGCCGCGTCGTAGTTCTGCTCGACGCGTTGGATCTCGTGGACGGCTTCGTCGCGTCGCGCCCACTGCCACCACGACAGCAGGCCGCACGCGAGTGCGAACACCAGGGTGAGTGCGAGGTATGCCCCCCACCGTCGCCAGCCGGTGACGGGGTGGGCCTCGGACGACGTGCTCACGCGGACTCCTCGATTCGGGCGAGCTCCACATCGAGGGGCGTCACCTGCACGGGGAACCCGCGACTCGCGAGGTAGTCGCGGAGGCTCTCATCGTGCTCATCGCACGCGAGCCACACCTTCACCCGGTCCTCCGCGTGGATGCGCGGGTTGCGCCAGTTGACCCGGAATCGGGCTGGCAGGGTGCACCCGGCAGCGGAGCAGCGCATGCCGGGGTCGCCGAATCCGATCACCGATGTTCCTCCGGGTTCGACCTCACGAGGGCTCCGGGCCGTCGGACACGGCCGGAGCCTCCCGTGTGCACGTTGTTCGCGATGACGACGGCGATGTACGGCAGGAAGACAGCACCCGCGGCGGGCAGAAGCAGCCACCAGCCGGGTGCGACGAGGCACAGCCCGATGCAGATGACACGGATGGACATCGCGACCGTGTACTTGATCATGCGGGATCGCCGTTCGAGCTCGGGCGCGAGGGGGAGTTCGGTGACGGTCTGCGAATGCGTGCGGGTGGCGATGGACCCAGCGTACGCGCGCTCGCCGGTAGGCTCCTGAATCATGACCATTCGCACCGTCCTCGTCACTGGCGGAAACCGCGGCATCGGCTTCGCGATCGCCTCCGAGTTCATTTCCCAGGGCCACCGAGTGGCCGTCACCGCCCGTTCCGGCGAGGGTCCCGAGGGCTCGCTCACGGTTCGCGCGGATGTCACCGACGCGGCGTCGCTCGACGCCGCGTTCACCGAGGTCGAGGAGAAGCTCGGGGCCGTCGAGGTGGTTGTGGCGAACGCCGGCATCACCCGCGACACGCTCCTGCTCCGGATGAGCGAAGACGACTTCACGCAGGTCGTCGACACGAACCTGTCGGGCGCGTTCCGCGTGGTGAAGCGGGCGTCGAAGGGCATGCTGAAGGCGCGCTTCGGGCGCGTCATCCTCGTGTCGAGCGTCGTCGGGCTGCTCGGCAGCGCGGGGCAGGTCAACTATGCGGCGTCGAAGGCGGGTCTCGTGGGCATCGCGCGTTCGCTCACCCGCGAACTCGGTTCGCGGGGGATCACCGCGAACGTCGTGGCCCCCGGCTTCATCGAGACCGACATGACGGCGGAGCTGCCCGAAGAGCAGCAGAAGCAGTACCTCGCGCAGATCCCCGCCGGCCGCTTCGCGTCCCCGGTCGAGGTGGCGCGCGCGATCACCTGGCTCGCATCCGACGACGCCGGCTACATCTCGGGCGCCGTCATCCCGGTCGACGGTGGCCTCGGGATGGGCCACTGAGCAGGCTCAGCGCCCGCTGAGGCCGATCAACGGCAGCACCATCGACAGGTCGCGTTCGTCGAGGAGCACGTCGGCGACGTCGCGCACCGGAGCTTTCGCGTCGAAGCCCACCGACAGGCCGGCCAGCGCCATCATCGGCAGATCGTTGGCGCCGTCGCCGATGGCGAGCGTCTGCGCGATCGGGATGCCCGCCGCGTCCGCCCATTCCTGCAGCGCGTCTGCCTTGGCCTGAGCATCGATGACCGGCGCGATGACCTGACCGGTGAGGTGACTGTCGACGACCTCGAGGCGGTTCGCACGCCAGTGGTCGAGGCCGAGCTGAGCAGCGAGCGGGTCGATGATCTCGTGGAAGCCGCCCGAGACGACCGCGACCTCGCCGCCCGCGGCGTGCACGGCGGCGATCATCTCGGGGACGCCACGGGTCACGGTGACCCGCGCTCCGACCTCGGCGAACACCGACTCCGGCAGCCCGGCGAGCGTCGCCACCCGCTCGCGCAGGCTCTCCTCGAAGTCGAGCTCGCCGTTCATGGCTCGGAAGGTGATCTCGGCGACGGCGTCGAGCGAGCCGGCCGCCTCCGCGAGCAACTCGATCACCTCGTCTTCGATGAGGGTGGAGTCGACATCGAGCACGAGGAGGAAGCGGGCCATGGGGCGGGGAACTCCGAAGGTCGGGGGATGAGGGACGTCAGTCGACGCGGACGCCCTTGCCCACGACCGTGATGCCCGATTCGGTCACCGTGAAGCCGCGGAGCCGATCGGCGTCGTGATCGACGCCGACACTCGCGCCGGGAGCGACGACGACGTCTTTGTCGAGGATAGCGCGCTGCACCGTGGCCTTCGCGCCGATCGACACCCGCTCGAACACCACCGAATCCGTCACCCGGGCGCCCGAATCCACGGTCACCCACGGGCCGAGCACCACCCGCTCGAGGTGCCCGCCGGAGATCACGCAGCCGAGGGAGACGATCGAGTCGATCGCCGTTCCGACGGTGTTGGCACCGTCGCGCACGAACTTGGCCGGCGGCGAGTTCAGCTGCTGGCTGTAGATGGGCCAGTCGCGGTTGTAGAGGTTGAACACGGGAAGCGCCGAGATGAGGTCCTGATGCGCCTCGAAGAACGAGTCGATGGTCCCCACGTCACGCCAGTAGTAGCGGTCCCGCTCCGTGGCGCCCGGCACCTCGTTGCGGTTGAGGTCGTAGACGGCGGCGTCGCCGCGCGCGACGAAGTCGGGGACGATGTCGCCGCCCATGTCGTGGTTCGAATCGGCGCGCGCTCCGTCGCGCTGCACCGCATCGATGAGCACGTCAGCGTCGAACACGTAGTTGCCCATCGAGGCGAGGATCTCGCCGGGGGAGTCGGCGAGGCCGACGGCATCCTTCGGCTTCTCCCGGAACGCGGCGATGCGGGTGGGGTCGCTCTCGTCGAGCTCGATGACGCCGAACTGGTCGGCCAAGGCGATCGGCTGACGGATCGCGGCGACGGTGACTCCGGCGCCCGACTCGATGTGCGCACGGATCATCTGACTGAAGTCCATGCGGTACACGTGGTCAGCGCCCACGACGATCACGATGTCGGGCTTCTCGTCACGGATGAGGTTGAGGCTCTGCAGGATCGCATCGGCCGACCCGGAGAACCAGCGCTTGCCGAGACGCTGCTGTGCGGGCACGGAGGCGACGTAGGCGCCCAGCATCCCCGACAGCCGCCAGGTCTGGGAGACGTGGCGGTCGAGCGAGTGCGACTTGTACTGGGTGAGCACGACGACCTGCCGCAGCCCGGAGTTGATGAGGTTCGACAGGGCGAAGTCGATGAGCCGGTAGCCGCCCGCGAAGGGGACGGCCGGCTTGGCCCGGTCGGCAGTGAGCGGCATCAGCCGCTTGCCCTCTCCACCAGCCAGGACGATGCCGAAGATCTTGGGCGCTGCTGCCATGGGTCAACAGTAGGCGAGCACAGGGGGGTGTACTAGCGTCGACAAGCATGCGAGTCGATGTTCTGAGCCGTGAATATCCGCCGGAGGTCTACGGGGGTGCCGGCGTCCATGTCGCCGAGCTCGTGGCCGCCCTGCGCCGGGATGTCGACGTGGTCGTGCGGTGTTTCGGGCTTCCCCGGGATGAGCCCCACACTTACGCGTATCTGGTTCCGCCGCAGTTGACGAGCGCGAATCCGGCTCTCGCCACTCTCGGCGTCGACCTCCAGATGGCCGAGGACGTCGAGGGCGCCGACATCGTGCACTCTCACACCTGGTACGCGAACGCGGCCGGTCACGTCGCGAAGCTGCTCCACGGCATCCCGCACGTCGTCACGGCCCATTCGCTGGAGCCGTTGCGTCCCTGGAAGGCTGAGCAGCTCGGCGGCGGGTACCGCGTGTCGAGCTGGATCGAGAAGACCGCGTTCGAGGCTGCGGACGCGGTCATCGCGGTAAGCGCCGGCATGCGTACCGACATCCTGCGCAGCTATCCGGCGATCGACCCCGACCGAGTGCACGTGGTCCACAACGGCATCGACCTCGAACGGTGGAAGCCAACCGAGAACTCCGACGTGTTGGAGCGATTCGGGATCGATCCCGACCGTCGCAGCGTGGTTTTCGTCGGCCGGATCACCCGTCAGAAGGGGCTGCCGTACCTGCTGGAGGCAGCGCGGCGGCTCGAACCGGATGTGCAGCTCATCCTGTGTGCGGGTGCTCCCGACACGCCCGAGATCCTCGACGAGGTGCAGCGCGGTGTCGCCCTGCTCCAGGAGGAGCGCGAGGGCGTCATCTGGATCGAGGAGATGCTGCCGCAGCCGGAGCTTGCAGCCGTGCTGACCTCCGGAACGCTTTTCGTATGCCCGTCGGTGTATGAGCCACTCGGCATCGTCAACCTGGAGGCGATGGCGTGTGGTCTTCCGGTCGTCGGAACCGCCACCGGCGGCATCCCGGAGGTCGTCGCCGACGGACTCACCGGGCGCCTGGTGCCGATCGAGCAGGTCGACGACGGGACCGGCACGCCGGTCGATCCTGAACGGTTCATCTCCGATCTGGCCGCGATTCTGACCGAGGTGCTCGCCGATCCGACCGCCGCCCGCCTGATGGGGGAGGCCGGCCGCCTCCGCGCGGAGGCGGAGTTCAGCTGGGAGAGCATCGCCGAGCGGACACGCGCCGTCTACGAGACGCTGCACGACGCCCGCGACTAGGCTGGGACGATCATGGTGCGCGTCCTGGAACTCTCAGACGTCTCGGTGGTCCGCGAGGGCAATACGATCCTCGACCACCTCGATTGGACCGTCGAATCCGACGAACGTTGGGTTGTGCTCGGCCCGAACGGCGCCGGCAAGACGACCCTGCTCAACATCATCTCGGCGGGCATGCACCCGTCGTCGGGTGTGGCGCAGGTTCTCGGCGAACGCCTCGGAAAGGTCGACGTCTTCGACCTGCGACCCCGTATCGGCTTCGCCTCGACGGCGATGGCGCGACGCATCCCGGATGATGAGACGGTCTTCGACGTGGTGCTCACCGCCGCGTATTCAGTCACCGGACGCTGGAACGAGGAGTACGAGGACGTCGACTCGCGTCGCGCGGAACGTGTGATGCGCGAGTGGCATCTCGAGTCATTGCGCGATCGCCGGTTCGGCACGCTCTCGGATGGCGAGCAGAAGCGCGTGCAGATCGGCCGCTCGGTCATGACCGACCCCGAACTGCTGCTGCTCGACGAACCGGCCGCGAGCCTCGACCTGGGCGCGCGTGAAGAGCTCGTGCGTCTGCTCGGCGAGTACGCCTCCACGTCGGAAGCCCCGGGGATGATCATGGTCACCCACCATGTCGAGGAGATCCCCGCAGGGTTCACCCATGCGCTGCTTCTCGCCGGAGGGCGCGTGCACGCCGCGGGTCCGATCGCCGAGGTGATCACGGGCGAGCGGCTCTCGGAGGCCTTCGGCCTGCCGCTCGTCGTCTCGACGAGCGAAGACGGCCGCTTCGCGGCGCGTGCGCAATCCTGACGTCTGCTAGACTCGACAGTCGGCCCATCGGGCCCGAAAACTTCCCTGACGAATCCACTTCTCCGACTGAGGTACCTCATGAAGACCGACATCCACCCCGACTACCAGGCGATCGTCTTCCGCGACCTGGCGAGCGGCGAGACCTTCCTCACCCGCTCGACCCTGACGAGTGACAAGACCATCGAGCTGGACGGCGAGACCTACCCGGTCGTCGACGTCGAGATCTCGTCGGCTTCGCACCCGTTCTACACGGGCAAGCAGCGCATCCTCGACAGCGCCGGTCGCGTCGAGAAGTTCAACACGCGCTACAAGAACTTCGGCAAGTAGCCACCAGCTCACCTGCACGAAAGGGCCCCGTCCATCGGACGGGGCCCTTTCGTCGTACCGCTTCTGTGGCTAGAAGCCGAAAGCTTGCGCGCGGCGACGCTCCCACAGGGGAAGTAGTTCGTCGCGCGTGAGTGGCGCCACCTCGACGCCATCGAGGTCGAGGTCGGGGTCGTCGACCCATCGCAGTTCCTCGATCTCCCCGCCGGCCGTCACCGGACCGTCGATGGACATCGCGAAGACCGCGGCGAGTACGACGGTGTCCTCCTCGTTCGCCGCCACGGCGCGGAACAGGCCCAGGTACTCGGCGGTCGCGATGTCGAGCTCCAGACCGACCTCTTCGGCCAGTTCGCGGGTCAGTGCGTCGATGGCGCTCTCGCCCTCTTCGATCTTCCCGCCGGGCTGCATGAACGACTGCGTGCCGGCCTTCCTCACCAGCAGGCTGCGCCCGTCGGCGTCGGTGACGATCGCAGCGGCGACACGCAGCACAGCGGGGCGCCCTCCGGTGCGTTCCGGAAGCTCTTCATCCGGCTGCTCCAGCAGGTCCGGCTCGTCGGCGTCGTCGCGCGGGGACTCGTCGCGGCCCAGCTCGTCGGGAGCCTGCTCGTCGTTCGGCTCCTCGTCGGGAACACCGTCATCGACGGGGGTGACATCAAACGTCGGTTCCACCGAGGGGGGTTCCTCGAATCGCGGTTCCTCCGTGGCGGGCGGCGGTGGGGCAGCCGTCGTGGGGACGCCGCCGAGGAAGGCGTCGCGCGGGTCCGGGGGGCCGGCGTCGATCGCGCGCGGCGCGTCCGGGGGCGGCGCCAGCTGAAGGCCGAGCGGACGGCTGAAGTCGATCACGGGAACACGGCCCTGCCGGGGCTCGAGCGGCGGAATCGGCTGCGTGTCGCGGTAGGCGCCGGGATGGGCGGGGTACTTCACCGGCCACGCCGTCGAGGCGGTGAAGCTCTCGTCGCCCTTCTGGCGGCGGATGTAGTCCTGGAATCGGGCAGCCTGCTCGGCGTACCAGACGCCCTGGCGGCCATGCAGGTCTGCGATGGAGACGGCGAGGTCGTCCGGGTACGCGGCGGCGAGTGCCTGCGCGACACGACCGGCGGCGATCGCATCCGCGCCCGCGTCGTGCGCGTCGTCGAGGGGCACGCCGTAACGTACGGCGGCGGCCTCCAGGGTCCTCTTGCCCTTGCGGTAGCGATCGACGGCCTTGTCGAGCACCAGCGGATCGACCACGGGCGAGGGGTCGACGAGGGGCGCCAGCTCGTTCCGACGGCACTCCCTGTCGAGCAGCGAGAGGTCGTACGGCGCGTTGTAGACGACCACGGGGATGCCGAGGCCGAAGAGGGTGCGCAGAGTCTGGGTGATCTCCGCGACGACGAACTCGGTCGGCCGACCCTCGGCGCGCGCCTGCTCGGTCGTGATGCCGTGAACGTCGGCCGCGCCGTCGGGGATCTCGACGCCGGGGTCGGCGAGCCAATCCCATCGGTCGACGACGTGACCGTCGGCATCCAGCACTGCGATGCACGCCGTCACGATGCGTGCGCTCTCGACGTCGACACCCGTCGTCTCGAGGTCGAAGACGCCCAGGCGATCGGCCCAACTGCTCATGGCCGCAGCCTAGAGCCGGCGGACGACGCCGCTCAGAAGGCGCGCGGGAGCGCCGTCCGCGGCTCTCCGAGGTGCAACCAGTAGAAACTCTGGGTCGCCAGGGTGAGGGTAAGGATCCCGTCGTCGTCGACCGCGGGGAACGCGCCCCCGCCGAATAGGTCGTACGGCGTCACGCCTTCGTCTCCGGTGAGCTCGATCGACACCGAGACCGGGTTGTGCGAGAAGGAGAACACACAGAGGATCCGTTCCGGCGCGTCGCCGAACTGCGTGCCGGAGCCCTCGTATTCGCGAACGAACGCGAGCACCGACTCGTGGTTGGTGCGCAGCACCCGGAGACTGCCGAGACCGAACGTCGGATGCGCCTTCCGCACGTGGATGACGTTGCGCACCCAGTGCAGCAGCGAACGGGACTGGGCGAGTTGCGACTCGACGTTGACGAGCGAGTAGTTGTAGACGAGCGACTGCACGACCGGCAGGTACAGCTTGCCGGGGTCGGCGGTCGAGAACCCGGCGTTGCGGTCGGGCGTCCACTGCATCGGGGTGCGGGAGGAGTCGCGGTCCGGGAGCCAGATGTTGTCTCCCATGCCGATCTCGTCGCCGTAGTAGAGGAACGGCGATCCGGGGAGCGAGAACAGCAGGGCGTGGGCGAGTTCGATCTCCGCGCGGGAGTTGTCGAGCAGGGGCGCGAGACGGCGGCGGATGCCGACATTCACACGCATCCGCGGGTCGTACGCGTACCAGCCGTACATGGCCTGCCGGTACTCCTCGGACACCATCTCGAGGGTGAGCTCGTCGTGGTTCCGCAGGAAGACTCCCCAGCCGGCGCCTTCGGGGACGTCGGTGGTCTCGGCGAGCACCCGCTGGAGCTCCTGAGCCGACTGGGAGCGCAGCGAATAGAAGATGCGCGGCATCACGGGGAAGTCGAAAGCCATGTGGCACTGCGGGTCGTCGTCGGTGCCCATGAACTCGACCACCTCGGCCGGCCACTGGTTCGCCTCGGCGATCATGACCCGACCCGGGTACTCCTCGTCCATCATGCGGCGCACGTTCCTGATGAACTCGTGCGTCTCCGGTTCGCCTTCGCCCGATCCCTCCTCCGACTCGTAGAGGTACGGGATCGCGTCGAGCCGGAAGCCGTCGACTCCGAGATCCATCCAGAAGCGGATGATCTCGAACACGGCGTCGTGGACGGCCGGGTTGCGGAAGTTGAGGTCGGGCTGGTGGGAGAAGAAGCGGTGGAAGTAGAACTGCCGACGCTCCGAGTCGAAGGCCCAGTTCGAGTCCTCGTAGTCGGTGAAGATGATGCGGACGTTGGGGAAGCCCTCGTCGGTGTCCCGCCACACGTAGAAGTCGCCGAAGGGGCCCTCGGGGTCGGATCGCGACTGCTGGAACCACTCGTGCTGGTCGGAGGTGTGGTTCAGCGGCAGGTCGATGATGACCCGCATGTTGCGTTCGTGGGCCTTCGTGACCAGCTCGCGGAACTCGTCGAGCGTGCCGTACTCGGGCAGGATCTGGCGGTAGTCGGCGACGTCGTAGCCGCCGTCGCGCAGCGGCGACTGGTAAATCGGGGGGATCCACAGCGCATCGACACCCAGCCACTGCAGGTAGTCCAGTTTCGAGATCAGCCCCCCGAGGTCGCCCGAACCGTCGCCGTTGGAATCGACGAAGGAGCGGACCATGACCTCGTAGAACACCGCACGGCGGTACCAGTGCGGATCGAGGGTGAGGCCGGGCAGCGTGATGGGAGCCGTAAACGTCACCATTCGAGTCTGTCACCGGTGGGCCTGGATGGACGCCTAGAATCGCAGGAATGGCCGTCCCGACTCCTCACGCCGACGCGCTCGCCCGCATCCCGGTCCGCGAACGCGAGGCCGAGATCCTCGGCTCTACGACCCGATTCTGGGACTACGGCCCCGAGGACGCCCGCGACGTGATCGTGCTGGTGCACGGCTATCGCGGCGACCACCACGGTCTCGAGCCGGTGGTCGCCCAGCTTGGCGGCATCCGCGTGATCAGCCCGGATCTGCCGGGCTTCGGGGCGTCGACACCCATGACGGCCGCCCCGCACTCTGTCGCCGGCTACGGGCAGTGGCTCGCCGGGTTCCTCGCGCAGCTCGACCTGCCGGAGCCGCCGGTGATCCTGGGGCACTCGTTCGGCTCGATGGTGACCTCGCACGCCCTCGCCGACGGGGTGTCGGCGCGTGCGTTGATCCTCGTGAACCCGATCTCGTCCGACCCGAAGGTCGCCGCGGGGCGCGCGATCACGGGGCTCACCCGCGGCTTCTACGCCGTCTCCGGCGTGTTGCCGGAACGGGCGGCACGCGGCTGGCTCGGAAACTGGCTCATCGTGCAGTTCATGAGCATGACGCTCGTCACGAACGACGACCCGACGCTCACCAAGTGGATCCATGAGGAACACCACCGCTACTTCAACGGGTTCTCGGATGCCCGCACGGTCAGCGAGGGTTTCCGCGCATCCGTGAGCACGCAGGTGGGGGAGGCGGCACCGCGCGTGACCGTTCCCACCCTCATGATCGCGGGCAGCGTCGACCGCATCGCCCCGCTGGAGGGGCAGCAGCGCACGGTGGAGCTGTTCCCGGATGCGCGCCTCGTGATCGTGGACGGCGTCGGGCATCTCGCGCACTACGAGACACCCGGTCCGGTCGCCGATGCGATCCGCGGCTTCCTGGCGGAGCTGCCGGCGGGATCGTCGCGGTGAGGATCCTCGTCGACTGCCGGTACACACGGCTCGAGAGACACGACGGCATCAGCAGGTACACGGCCCATCTGGTGACCGCACTCGCGCCCCTCGCCCTCGCGGAGGGTCACGAGGTCGAGATGCTCATCTCCGACGAGCGGCAGCTGACCATGCTGCCCGAGCTGCCGTGGCGACTCGCCACCGACCCGACGAGCCCGCGCGAGCTCACGATCGCGCGACGCATCAACGCCTACGGGCCGGATGTGCTGTTCAGCCCCATGCAGACCATCGGATCGTGGGGGAGACGCTACGGACTGGTCCTCACCCTCCACGACCTGATCTACTACCGCAACCGCACGCCTCCGCGGGATCTGGCGTGGCCCATCCGTCTCGTCTGGCGGCTGTACCACCTCGCCTGGTGGCCGCAGCGGATGCTGCTCAACCGCGCCGACGAAGTCGCCACGGTCTCGGCCACCACCCGCGACCTGATGCGCGAGCACCACCTGACCGATCGTCCGATCACGATCGTGTCGAATGCCGCGGATGAGGTGGCAGCCGATCCGGACCGCACCCAACCCACCTCGCGCGACCTCGTGTACATGGGCTCGTTCATGCCGTACAAGAACGTCGAGAACCTGGCGCGCGCCCTGCACGAGCTGCCCGGCCACCGGCTCCACCTGCTGAGTCGGATCGGCGACGCCGACCGCACCCGTCTCACGGCTCTCGCGCCGGAGGGGACTCTGGTCGTCCATGACGGCGTCACCGACGCGGAGTACGGCGAACTCCTCGACTCGGCCCTCGCTCTCGTAACCATGTCGCTCGACGAGGGCTTCGGCCTTCCGCTGGTCGAGGCGATGGTGCGCGGTACCCCGGTCGTCGTCTCCGAGATCCCGATCTTCCGCGAGATCGGGGGAGACGCTGCGGTCTACGCCGACCCGCGTGATCCGAGCGCGGTGGCGGCGGCCATCCGATCGCTGAGCGACCCGGTCGAGTGGCAGCGGCGTTCGGCCGCATCTCGCGCGCAGGCGGAGCTCTTCGACTGGCGCCGCTCGGCGCGGACGCTGCTCGACCTCCTGTCGCGGGTCGCGCGCCGCCCTAGCCGGTAACCCTCAGAACGTCGCCCCCGGCGAGCTCTGCGAGCCGTCGCGGGTCGATGGCGAACACCGACGATGCGCTGCCGGCAGCCGCCCAGGCGACGTCGAGGGACAACAGGTCCTCGTCGACGACGGTGCGGAGTGCGGTCGGGTGGGCCAGCGGCGGCACGGCGCCGATCGAGAAGCCCGTCGCCTCCTTCACCGTGCGTGCGTCGGCTTTGCCAAGCGTGCCACCCAGTCGGACCCCGAGGGCGTCGACGTCGACGCGGTTGGCGCCGGAGACCAGGACGAGGATCGGCTGACCGTCGAGGGTGAACACCAGACTCTTGACGATCGCCGCGACGTCGCACCCGAGGGCGTCCGCGGCATCCTGGGCGGTGTGGGTCCCTTCGGGGAACTCGCGCACCACCACCTCGAGGCCGAGGTCACCCAGCCGTCGCGCGTAGAGGGTGGTCGCCGTGTCGAGGGTCACCCGCGCGCTCCGACCAGGGTGTCGTCCTCGTCATCGTGCGCCTCGACCGCGTTCTGCGTCTCGAGGTCCTCGCACTCCGGGAGCAGCGACGCCTCCTCGATCGGGTCGTCGAACGCGATCAGCTGCAGGGTTCCGTCGGTCACCCGGAAGCTGTGCACGGAGGCGTTCGTGATGCGGGGGTGGTGGGTCCCCGGGTCCGCGAGCTGCAGCACCGACCTGATCGCGCCGCCGTGACTGACGACGATGAGCGACTCACCCGGGTGGTCCTCGGCGAGCGCGATGAGCGCGCCGCCGACGCGGCGGGCCACCTGCTCCCGGGTCTCCTGCCCGTCGGCGTGGATGCCCTCCGGGTAGAGCGCCTCGATCTCGTCGAATCCGAGGCCTTCGGCCGCGCCGTAGTCGCGCTCCATCAGGTCGTCGCGCGTTCCGACCTGGGTGTTCCCGACCTTCCCGCCGATGATCGTCGCGGTTTCCACCGCACGTGAGAGCGGGCTCGCGTAGATGCCGTCCCACCGGCGCCGGGCGAGCAGGTCACCTGCCTGGGCGGCCTGGTCGCGGCCGGTGTCGTTCAGGGGGATGTCGGTGCGGCCCTGGATGCGGCGTGCAGCGTTCCAGTCGGTCTCGCCGTGGCGCACGAGGTACAGCTCGGTCATCGGTCCTCCGCATCGGGGGATCGCTCCCCGAGGATCGAGACTAACCGAGGCGGTCGGCGAGGGCGTCCAGCACCTCGGAGGTGCCGGCATCGATCTTCAGGCCGGCGCGCTTGTCGCCGCGGGTCTCTCCGCGGTTGACGATGACGATCGGCAGGCGCCGCTTCGAGGCCTGGTCGAGCAGCCGGATGCCGGAGTTGACGACGAGCGACGATCCGGCGATGACCAGCGCGTCGGCTCCACGCAGGAGGGCGCGAGCGGACGCGAACACGGTCTGCGGCACGAACTCCCCGAAGAACACCACATCGGGTTTCAGCATCCCGCCGCACACGGTGCAGTCGGGGATGATCATCTGGTCGACGTAGTCGATCTGCACGTCGCCGTCGGGACCGGTCTGGATGGCGTCGGGGTACCCGAGCCACGGGTTCTCCCGCGTCATGCGGTCGGCGATGTCGGCACGCGCGAACGTCTGACCGCAGGTGAGGCAGCTCACGCGCCGCATCGCCCCGTGCAGTTCGACGACACGACGGGACCCGGCGCGGGCGTGCAGGCCGTCGACGTTCTGGGTGATCACCCCGGCCGCGACTCCCGACTGCTCCAGCCGGGCCAATGCGCGGTGACCGACGTTCGGTTGGGCGCTCGAGAAGTGGTTCCAGCCCAGGTGGCTGCCGGCCCAATAGCGCTTCCGCGAACGCTCGTCGCCGAGGAAGGCGGCGAAGTCCATCGGCTTGCGATGCACGGGGGCACCGGTGCCGCGGTAGTCGGGGATACCGGAGTCGGTAGATACTCCTGCGCCGGTGAGGACGGCGATCCGGTGGCCCCGCAGCAGGCGCTCGGCCGCATCGAGCGCGGGCGCGAGCGTGCCCGTCGCACCACCGGGTGCGGGGAGTGTGGCGATCGACATCAACCCTCCTTGCGCGTTCCCAGCGTAGGGGGCGCAGTTTTCCGGCATGTTTCGCCGTGCTGGCAGAATCGCAGCATGCAGCTCGTGACGGTCGACGACCCCGCCGACCCTCGGCTCACCGACTACCTCCGGTTGACGGACGTCGTGCTCCGCCGTCTGTCCGAGCCCGAAGGCGGCCTCTACATCGCCGAATCCACGAAGGTGATCCAGCGCGCGCTGGAGGCGGGGCACCGACCGCGATCGGTGCTCCTGCAGGAGAAGTGGATCTCCGACCTGGAGCCGCTGCTCGAGGGCCTCGATGTGCCCGTGTATGTAGCTCCTCCCGCGTTGCTCGAGAAGATCACCGGCTTTGTGCTCCACCGGGGCGCCCTCGCGTCGATGCATCGACCCGAGTTGCCGCCGGTCGCCGAGGTGCTGAAGGACGCGCGCCGGGTCGTCGTCCTGGAAGACATCGTCGATCACACCAACGTGGGGGCGATCTTCCGCGCCGTGGCAGGCCTCGGAGCGGATGCCGTGCTCGTGACACCGCGGTGCGCCGATCCGCTCTACCGTCGCTCGGTGCGGGTGAGCATGGCCGCCGTGCTGCAGGTCCCCTGGACGCGGCTTCCCGAATGGCCTGAGGGCGCGCAGCAACTGCACGCCGCCGGATTCGAGATCGCCGCCCTCGCGCTCGACGACACGGCCGTGGGGTTGGATGAGTATGCGGCGGACCCGCCCGAACGTGTCGCCCTGCTGTTCGGGACCGAAGGCGACGGACTCAGCCGCGCCGCCCTGTCGAACGCCGACCGGATCGTCACCATCCCCATGCTCCACGGGATCGACTCACTGAACGTCGCCGCCGCATCCGCGGTCGCGTTGTGGGCGCTGCGGGTCTAGCCGCCCCGAAAGTCAGGGAGTACGGTCGCGGCATGACTGCGTCGTCGGTTCCGCCTCCGCCTCCCGCCGCCTCCGCCGACGGAAAGGGGCTCGCCAGCGGGAAGCTGGGACTGCTCGGCTCCACCGTGATGGGGCTGGCGTCCACCGCACCGGTCTACTCGCTGGTGGCGACCCTCGGGTTCGTGATCACGGCGGTGGGGGTGCAGGCGCCGATCGCGTTCATCGTCGCGTTCGTGCCCATGCTCTTCATCGCCTTCGCATACCGCGAACTCAACCGCGCTGTCCCCGACTGCGGCACCACCTTCACCTGGGCCACCAAGGCGTTCGGACCGTGGGTGGGATGGCTGGGCGGCTGGGGTGTGGCCGTCGCCGGCATCATCGTGCTCGCGAACCTCGCGCAGATCGCCGGCATCTATTTCTGGCTGCTGCTCGGACAGACGGAGCTGTCCGAGAACACCGTCGTGGTCACCATCACCGGGGTGGTGTTCATCGCGGCGATGGTCTACGTCAGCTACCGGGGGATCGAGATCGGCGAACGCCTGCAGAACGTGCTGCTCGGCATCCAGTACCTGGCGCTCGCGCTGTTCGTGATCTTCGCGTTCGGCAGCGTCGTCATGGGCACGGCGCCCGACGGCGCGACGCCGGTGGGCATCGACTGGTTCAACCCGTTCGGCTTCACCTCGTTCGACGGCTTCACCGAAGCGGTCCTGTTGGCGTTGTTCATCTACTGGGGCTGGGACACCTGCCTGGCGCTCAACGAGGAGACGAAAGACCCGAAGCGCATCCCCGGCCAGGCCGCGCTTCTGTCGATCCTGGTGCTGATGTTCACCTATGTCGCGGTCGCCGTCGCGGCGATCGCCTACGCGGGCGTCGACACCCTCGCCGACCAGGATGACGTGTTCCTGGTCGTGAAGGATGCGCTCTTCGGCCCGTGGGCGTGGCTGCTCGTGCTCGCGGTCCTCATCTCCGCCGTCTCGTCCACCCAGACCACCGTGCTGCCGACGGCTCGTGGCACCCTCTCGATGGCCGTCTACAAGGCGCTCCCGGCCCGCTTCGGCCAGGTGCACCCCAAGTACCGCACGCCCGGATTCTCGACGCTCGTGATGGGCGTCGTGGCGATCGCGTTCTACGTCGGGATGACGTTCGTGAGCGAGAACCTCCTCGCCGACTCGATCTACTCGCTCGGGCTCGCGATCGCGTTCTACTACGCGATCACGGGCTACGCCTGCGTCTGGTACTTCCGGCGTGAGCTGTTCACGTCGGCCTCGAACTTCTTCTTCAAGTTCCTCTTCCCGCTGCTCGGGGCTGCGCTGCTGACGGCGGCGTTCGTGAAGTCGGCGATCGACATGCTCGACCCCGACTACGGGTACACAGTGCTGCTCGGGGTGGGTGGTGTCTTCGTGATCGGCGTCGGATCGCTCCTGCTCGGCGTGGTGCTCGCCGTGGTGTGGGCGCTCATGCCCGGCTCGCGACCGTTCTTCCGCGGCGAGAGCCTCAACGAGGACACCCCCGTCCTCGTCCCCGAGGACCCCGGCGAGGTCACGCGGTCCGTGGACGGCGGGCGGGCCTGAGCGCGGCGCGACCCGCCGCATCCGCCGAGCCTCGGGAAGCTCACGGCTGAGACACGGAATAATGCTCCGGTGCCCCTCACCCGACGCCAGGTCTACCGCCGACGCCGGATCCTTGTCTTCGGGAGCGTCTTCGCGCTCCTCGCCGGGATCGCCTACCTGCCGCTGACCCTTTTCGCACCCGTCGAAGAGATCGAGGCGCAGGTCTCGACGCCGACCATCGCCGCCGCGGCCACCGCGAGCTTGACGATGCCGACCGGTGCCGCATCCGCGATCGCCGCCGTCGGCACGGATGGCGTGCTTGCGCAGGCGGGGTCGACGGACGCACTTCCCATGGCGAGCATCACCAAGATCGTCACCGCCATGACCGTTCTCGACGCGCATCCGCTCGGCGCCGACGAACCCGGCCCCTCGATCACGATGACCGCAGACGACGTCGCGCTCTACCGCAAGTACGACTCGCTCGGAGCGTCGGTCGCCCCGGTCACCGCCGGGGTCGTCTACAGCGAGCGCGAACTGCTCGAAATCATGCTGATCGACTCCGCCGGCAACTACGCGCAGACCATCGGCAACTGGGCGTTCGGCTCGGAGGAGGCGCTCGTCGCCGCCATGCGCACCTGGCTGGATGCGAACGGCCTGGCGGGGGTGACGGTCGTCGAGCCCACGGGCCGGGACCAGGGGAACCGCGCCTCGGCATCCGATCTGCTGCACCTCGGCGAACTCGCCCTGGCGAATCCGGCGATCGCGCAGATCGTCGCCATCCCGTCGATCGAGATCCACGACGTCGGGCTCGTCGAGAACAGCAACAAGCTCCTCGGCGACAGCGGTATCGACGGCATCAAAACCGGAACCCTCAACGACTTCGGCGCCAACCTGCTCTTCTCTGCCGACCTCCCCGTCGGCTCCTCCAGTGTGCCGCTCGTGGGCATCGTGCTGGGAGCGGCCACCCACAGCGAACTGAACGCTGCGGTGCGCTCCCTGATCGCCGAAGTGCAGGCCGGCTACCACGAGGTGCCCGTCATCGCGGCGGGCGACGTCATCGGCGACTACTCGACCGTGTGGGAGACGACCGCGTCGGCAGTGGCGGGTGAAGCCGCGAGCCTGGTGGTGTGGAGCGACACACCGATCACCGCCACCGCCGAGGTCGACGACATCCGGCTCGCCGACAAGGGGACCGCCGCCGGTTCCATCCGATTCACCGCCGGAAGCCGCACGGTCGACGTACCGCTCGTGCTCTCCCGTGCCGTCGAGGACCCGGGACCGTGGTGGCGTCTCGGCCACCCGGAGATCATCTTCGGTCTGGGGTAGCGCCTAGGCGTCGTCCCGGTCGGATGCGTACGGTTCCGGCAGGGGACGCTTCGGCGCGATCCCGTCGCCGGAGGACTGCCGCCGGAGGCGACGGAGGATCCACGGTCCGAAATGCTCGCGCGCCCAGACCATGTCGTCGATGCGCGCCTGACGCCACGGAATGGACGGCAAAGGCTCCGGTTGGTACGGCTCCAGCTGGTTCTCGACCCCCAGCGCGTCGAGCACCATGCGCGCGATGGTGTGGTGCCCGGTGGGGGAGAAGTGCAGGCGGTCGGGCGCCCACATGCGCGGGTCGCTGAGCTCGCGAAGGGCCCACATGTCGGCCACGATCGCGTCGTGCTTCTTCGCCACGTAGTGCAGGTTCTCGTTGTAGATGGCGACCTTGCCGCGGATACGGCCGAGCACCGGCGTTCCGCCGATGTCGGGACCGTTGAACAGCACGACGGTCGCATCGTCGCGACGGAGGCGCTCGATCACCCCCTCGAGCCGTCCGGCGACCTCGTCCGGATCGGTGCCGGGGCGGATGATGTCGTTGCCGCCCGCCGAGATGGTGATCAGGTCGGGCCGCAGCTCGAGCGCGGGGTCCACCTGTTCGTCGCTGATCTGCTGCAGCAGGCGGCCGCGGATCGCCAGGTTCGCGTAGGCGAAGTCCTCCACCTGGCCGGCGAGGACTTCCGCGACGCGGTCCGCCCATCCGCGATTCCCTCCCGGGCTGCGCGGCTCGGGGTCGCCGATCCCCTCGGTAAAGGAGTCGCCGATCGCGACGTAACGAGTCCACGGGTGAAGCGCCGTCATATCACCAGAATGCCGCATCGTGCCAGGGTCTTGCCGCAGCCTCGGTGGGGGAGTTGACTCGGGCCACCGGATCACCACCCCCGCGTGCCGGTAGATCGGAGCAACCCATGGGAATCTTCGCCTGGATCGTCCTCGGACTCATCGCCGGAGCGATCGCCAAGCTCATCCTGCCCGGCAAGCAGGGCGGCGGATGGATCGTCACACTGCTGCTCGGCGTCGTCGGTGCGCTGCTCGGCGGCTGGCTCGGTTCCGTCCTGTTCAACGCGCCGCTCGAGGACTTCTGGAGCATCCAGACCTGGCTGCTCGCGATCGGCGGCGCCATCGTCGTCCTGCTGATCTGGGGACTGCTCTTCGGACGCAAGAAGGCCTGATCCGGCTCAGCCAACGGTCACCATGGCCCGTCCCGCCCACGCGGGGCGGGCCGTTCCCGTGTGGCGGTCGGCGGCGAATGGCAGGATGGCGCCGTGAGCAAGCAGGACGGTTCGTCGCGCCACGTCAGCGACGAACCCGTCGACGACCCGGCCGCGCACATCCTGCACGTCGACATGGATGCGTTCTTTGCCTCCGTCGAGCTCCTCGACCACCCGGAGCACGTGGGGAAGCCGGTCATCGTCGGACATGCATCGCACCGATCGGTGGTCACCGCCGCCACCTACGAGGCCCGCCGGTACGGGGTGAACTCGGCGATGCCGATGGCGGTTGCTCTGCGCCGGTGTCCCCAGGCGATCGTGCTCGAGCCGCACTTCGAGCGGTACGCGTACTACTCCCGACGGGTCATGGAGATCCTCGGCACGATCACGCCGCACGTCGAACCGCTCAGCGTCGATGAGGCGTTCCTCGACGTCGCGGGCGCGCGGAAGCTGCTGGGCGACTCCTGGACGATCGGTTCCCAGCTTCGCGAGCGCGTGTACTCGGAGACGGGCCTGCGCTGCTCAGCCGGAGCCGCCGCAACGAAGTTCGTCGCGAAGCTGGCCTCCAGCCGCGCCAAGCCCGATGGACTGCTCGTGATCCCGGAAGCAGGCACCCTCGAGTTCCTGCACCCGCTTCCCGTTTCGGCACTGTGGGGTGTGGGGGGCAAGAGCGAGGAGACGCTCGTGAATCTCGGACTGCGCACGATCGGTGACGTGGCCCACGCCCCGCGCGACATGCTCCGGCGCGCGGTCGGTGAGGCCGGCGCCGAACGTCTGCACGAGCTGTCGTGGGGCCGCGACGCACGACAGGTCACCCCCGGCCGCGAGGAGAAGTCGATCGGACACGAGACCACGTTCGAGCTCGATCGCACCGACCCGGTCGAACTGCACCGGGTGCTGCTGGAACTCTCGGACGCGGTCGGCCGACGGTTGCGCCAGGCCGGCGTCTCGGCCCGCACGGTGGCACTCAAGCTGCGCTTCTCCGACTTCACCACCATCAGCCGTTCGCGGACACTCGCCGACCCCACCGATCTCGGCCGACGCATCTACGAGGAGGCACGCGCCCTCTACGACCAGGCGAACACTGCAGCCCGACCCGTGCGGCTTATCGGGGTGCGGGCAGAGCAGCTCACCGGCGACGTGGCGAGTCTCGGCCTCTGGGACGACGACGACGACTGGCGCGACGCGGAACAGGCCGTCGATGCTGTCGCAGAACGTTTCGGACCCGGCGCACTCCGGCCTGCCGCGCTCCTGCGGTCATCGACCCGCCGCAGGTTCGGCCACGGCGACGACTGACGGAGGCTGCGACTACGCTCTTGTCGAGTGAGTGAGGCATCGAGCGAGCGCGTGTTCCGCGCGACTGCCGCCGCCGACCACCTCTCCCCGAGCTTCCCCGAGCGTGCCGCCTGGGGTACCGCAGGAAAGCTGCGAGCGTGGCAGGAGGAGGCGCTCACCCGGTACTTCGACCCGACGGTGAACCCGGCCAGCAGACGCGACTTCCTCGTGTCCGCGACACCCGGCGCCGGCAAGACCACCTTCGCCCTCCGGTTGGCGTCCGAACTGCTGCAGCGCCGCCAGATCGACCGCATCACCGTCGTGGCGCCCACCGAGCATCTGAAGGTGCAGTGGGCCGACGCCGCGCACCGGGCGGGCATCCACCTCGACCCCTACTTCAGCAACCGCCACGGCCGTGAATCCCGTCAGTACCACGGGGTGGTCGTCACCTACGCCCAGATCGCGGTGCGCGCGAGCCTGCACCGCGAGCTGACGAACTCCTCGCGATCCCTCGTCATCCTCGACGAGGTGCATCACGCCGGCGACACCCTCAGCTGGGGTGACGCCGTCCGCGAGGCCTTCGAGGGTGCGGAGCGACGGCTCTCGCTCACGGGAACCCCCTTCCGGTCCGACACGTCCCCGATCCCGTTCGTGCAGTACGCGCGCGACGAGCGCGGCATCCGTCTCTCACAGACCGACTACGCCTACGGCTACGGGCACGCGCTCCGCGACGGCGTCGTCCGCCCGGTCGTGTTCCTCAGCTACGCCGGGTCCATGCGCTGGCGCACCCGCGCCGGCGACGAGATGGAAGCAGCCCTCGGGCAAGACGACACCAAAGACGTCACCTCCCAGGCGTGGCGCACGGCTCTCGACCCGGGGGGTGACTGGATGCCGGCCGTGCTGTCCGCGGCCGACCGGCGCCTCCGCGAGGTGCGTCAGCACATCCCGGATGCCGGCGGCCTCGTCATCGCCACCGATCAAGCAGCGGCGCGCGCCTACGCGCAGATCCTCACCGACCTGACCGGCACCCCGCCGACCGTCGTGCTCTCGGACGACGCGGGTTCCGGCGAACGCATCAGCCAGTTCGCGGAAGGCACCCAGCGGTGGATGGTCGCGGTGCGGATGGTGTCCGAGGGGGTCGACGTCCCGCGCCTGTGCGTGGGCGTGTACGCGACCAGCGCCTCCACACCGCTGTACTTCGCCCAGGCGATCGGGCGCTTCGTTCGGGCACGCCGCCGCGGAGAGCTGGCGACAGTGTTCCTGCCGAGCGTCCCTGTGCTGCTGAGGCTGGGCGCCGAGCTCGAGCGTGAGCGCGACCACGCCCTCGACCGCGAGACCGCAGATGACGCACTGCTCGACGACGGCCTGGTCGACGACGCGAACCGACAGGAGGAGACCTCCGCCGAACTCGCCGACGAGTTCGAGTGGGAGGCTCTCGCGTCGATCGCCACCTTCGAGAAGGCGCTGTTCGACGGTGAGGAGTACGGCGCCCTTGCGACCCCCGGCAGCGCCGAGGAGTGGGACTTCATCGGCATCCCCGGGATCCTCGAGCCGGAGCAGGTGTCGGAACTGCTGAAGCACCGACAGCAGCGCCAGGCGCGACGCGGCGAGGACCGCCGGGAGCGGGGCGAGGTCGAAACCCAACCACAGCCCCTGCATCGCACCCTCAGCGAGCAGCGTCGGCTCCTCAACAGCCTGGTCAGCATCCATGCCCGCGGCACGGGGCAGACGCACGCGCAGGTGCACGCCGAAGTGCGCCGCATGAGCGGGGGGCCGGAGGTGGCGCGGTGCACGGTCGCCCAACTGCAGGCGCGCATCGACCTGCTGCGCAAACGCCTCGGGGCCGCCTGAGCCGGATCGGCATCGTGGTGGCGTGATACGCAGCCGGTAGCGTTGACCCCATGTCCCACACCGCCTCGTCGCTGCGCTCGGAGTACGAAGCCCTCCGCTCCCGCGGCCTCTCGCTCGACCTCACCCGAGGCAAGCCCTCCGCGGCTCAGCTCGACCTCTCCGCGGCGCTGCTCGACCTCGACCTGTCGGGCGACTACCGCGACGGCGCGGGCACCGATCTGCGCAACTACGGCGGCACGGATGGTGTGACCGAGCTGCGTGAGATCTTCGGCGACCTGCTCGGCATTCCGACGGCGCAGCTGCTCGCCGGCAACAACGCCAGCCTCACCACGATGCACGACGTGATCGTCCACGCGCTGCTCCACGGGGTGGCGGGAGGCGAACCGTGGTTCGGCCAGGACGTCGCCTTCCTGTGCCCCGCACCCGGATACGACCGCCACTTCGCGATCACGCAGTCGTTCGGTATCCGCATGATCCCGGTCCCGTTCCTCGACGATGGCTCGCTCGATCTCGCCGCGCTCGAGGCGCACGCTGCCGACCCGCGCGTGAAGGGCATGTGGGTGGTCCCGCAGTATGCCAACCCGACGGGTGCCTCGATCGACGAGTCGACCGCGCGTGCCCTCGCCGCGCTCCCCACGGCCGCAGCCGACTTCCGTGTCTTCTGGGACAACGCCTACGCGGTGCACCACCTGACCGCCGACGAGCCGACCCCGCTCGACATCCTCGGTATCGCCGAGGCGGCAGGCAACCCGGACCGCTTCTTCGTGTTCGCCTCCACCTCCAAGATCACCCACGCCGGCGCGGGGGTGGCCTTCTTCGGCTCCAGCCCCACGAACATCGCCTGGTACCGCACGCACGCATCCGTGCAGACGATCGGCCCCGACAAGCTCAACCAGTGGCGTCACGCCCGTTTCTTCGGCGACGCGGAGGGGGTCCGTGCGCACATGCGCAAACACCGTGACCTGCTCGCGCCCAAGTTCGCGATCGTCGACCGCATCCTCACCGAGCGCCTCACCGGTCACGGCACGTGGACGTCGCCCAGCGGGGGCTACTTCGTGACGCTGTCGGCACCCGCCGGTACGGCGTCGCGGGCGGTCGAGCTGGCGAAGGCTGCGGGAGTCGCAGTGACACCTGCGGGAGCCGCGTTCCCGTACGGTGACGACCCGGCCGACAGCGTCATCCGAATCGCCCCGAGCATGCCCACCGAAGCGGACCTGTCCGAGGCGATCGAGGCGCTCGCCCTGTGCGTGCTGCTCGCCGAAGCGGAACTCTCCGCCGCGGTCTGACTCAGCGGAAGTCGCGCGAGCGGTGCTGCACCCCCGCGCGCAGAGGCTCGATCGCATCCGCGAGGACGTTGACGACCCCCTCGGGTGAACGCTCGAGGATGCCGCGCACGATCACCGCGGGTTCGTCGCGGGCCACCCGGCGGTGCCGCGCCCAGAATCCCGCCCCGCAGATCACGTTCACCAGCCCCGTCTCGTCTTCGAGGTTCATGAACGTGATGCCGGATGCCGTCGCCGGACGCTGGCGATGGGTGACGAGTCCGGCGACCTCGATCCGGCGTCCGTTCTCGGCGTCGCGCAACGTGGATGCGGGAAGCACCCCCCGGGTGTCGAGGCCCCCTCGCAGGTGACGGACCGGGTGATCGTCGGGCGAGATGCCGGTCGCCCAGAGGTCGGCCGAGAGCGTCTCGAACGCGGTCGGGTCGGTGAAGAGCGGGGGCTGAACGGTCACGACCGTCCCGGCGAGGAACTCGGCACGGTCCTGCGCCGCCGACCCCGCGCGCCAGAGCGCTTCACGCGAGCTGAGCCCGAACGGCTCGAACGCCCCGGCGGTGGCGAGAGCCTCCAGTTGGGCAGTGGTCAGCCCGACGCGTCGGACGAGGTCCTCCATGTCGCGGAAACCTCCCGCCTCATCACGCGCCTCGACGATACGTGCGGCGAGGGGACCGCCGATCCCGCGCACCGCGGCGAGCCCGAGGCGAACGGCGACCGCACCGTCGCGACGATGCGCCCGGGTCCGGTCGGGTGCATCGGGATCGAAGTCGCCCGGGTGGGGCTGTTGCCGCTCCGCGCAGGTCGGCGAGCCGCTCGGGGCGGGCGGTACGGCGGCGTCGAGGTGTTCGAGCACCGCATCCGCGCCGGAGCGCAGGATGTCGGGCCGCCGCACCTGCACCCCGTGGCGGCGCGCGTCGGCGGCGAGTGACGCGGGGGAGTAGAACCCCATCGGCTGTGCCCGGAGCAGCCCCGCGAGGAACGCGGCCGGGTAGTGCAGTTTGATCCACGAGCTGGCGTACACGAGCAGCGCGAACGAGAGGGAGTGGCTCTCGGCGAAACCGAAGTTCGCAAACGCCTGGATCTTGGCGTAGATGTCGTCGGCGGCGGCCCCCGTGAGGCCGTTCTCGGCCATGCCCGCGTAGAGCTTGTCGCGCAGGGAGTCGATGCGTTCGAGCCCGCGCTTGGAGCCCATGGCTCGACGTAGCAGGTCGGCATCCTCTCCGGAGCAGTTGCCGACCGCCATCGCCATCTGCATGAGCTGCTCCTGGAACACGGGCACCCCGAGGGTGCGCTCGAGCGGTTCGATGAGCTTCGGATGCGCGTAGACGATCGGCTCCTTGCCGAGCTTGCGCCGCACGAACGGGTGGACGGCACCGCCCTGGATGGGGCCGGGCCGCACGAGGGCGATCTGCACGACGAGGTCGTAGAAGCGTCTCGGCTGCAGCCGCGGCAGTAGCCCCATCTGGGCACGCGACTCCACCTGGAACACGCCGATCGAATCGGCCCGGCACAGCATGTCGTAGACGGCGGGCTCCTCTTTCGGCAGCGACTGCAGAGTCCAGCTCTCGCCGGTGGCTTCATGGATGAGGTCGAAGCAGTGCTGCAGTGCCGCGAGCATGCCGAGGCCCAGCAGGTCGAACTTGACCAGCCCCATCCAGGCGGCGTCGTCTTTGTCCCATTGGATGACGGTGCGATCCTGCATGCGGGCGTGCTCGATCGGGACCACCTCGCCTACGGGCCGGTCGGTGAGCACCATCCCACCCGAGTGGATGCCGAGGTGTCGTGGCGCCTTGAGAAGCTCGCCGGCGAGGGCCAGCACGGGGCCGGGGATGTCGGTGTCTGTGGTGGCTGCCGTGTCGAGGGTCCAGGAGTGGTGGTCGACCTGCTTCGACCAGGCATCCTGCTGGCCGGGACTGTACCCGAGCGCCTTCGCCATGTCGCGGACGGCGTTCTTCGGCCGGTACTGGATGACGTTCGCCACCTGGGCGGCGTTGCGCCGCCCGTACTTCGCGAACACCCACTGGATGACCTCCTCCCGGCGGTCGGAGTCGAAGTCGACGTCGATGTCGGGCTCTTCGTCGCGCAGGCTCGACAGGAAACGCTCGAAGGGCAGGCGATACCCGATCGCGTCGACCGCGGTGATGCCCAGCAGGTAGCAGACGGCGGAGTTGGCGGCCGAGCCGCGCCCCTGGCAGAGGATGCCGCGGCTGCGGGCGAAGACCACGATGTCGTGCACGATGAGGAAATAGCCGGGGAAATCCTTCTTCTCGATCACCTCCAGTTCCGCCTCGATGCGGGCACGGTCGACCTCGGCGAGGTCGGGGTAGCGGTCGGGCACACCTGCCCACACCAGTTCGCGCAGGTACGACATGGGGGTGTGCCCCGGGGGGACCTGCTGTTTCGGCAGGGCCGGCTTCGCCCGCCGCAGCGAGAAGGCCAGTTCGTCGGCCAGTTCGAGTCCGTGCTCGATCGCGCCCGGGTAGCGCGCGAATCGGGCGCGCATCTCGCGGCCGGATCGCAGATGTGCGGCGCCCGTCGACGGCAACCAGCCGTCGAGTTCGTCGAGGCTCCGGTGCGCGCGCACCGCAGCCATCGCCGCAGCGAGATGACGGCGGTCGGGGGTCGCGTAGTGCACGTTGCCGGTGGCGAGGACGGGGAGGCCGCGGGATGCGGCGAGGGCGGCGAGGGCGTCATTGCGTTCGGAGTCGCGGGGGTCGCCGTGGTCCATGAGTTCGACGTGCACGGCGTCCCGGCCGAAGAGGGCGACGAGCGTGTCGAGCTCGCGGCCCGCCGCATCCGGTCCCTCCTCGTCGAGGGCACGACGCACCGCGCCTTTGCGGCACCCCGTGAGCACCGCCCAGTGCCCGGCGGCGGCTTCAGCCAACTCGTCGAGCGCGTACACGGGACGCCCCTTCTCGGCGCCACGCAGGTTCGCCTCTGTCAGCGCGGAGGCGAGCCGGTGGTACCCCTCGGCGCCTCTCGCAAGGACGAGCAGGTGGCTGCCCTCCGGGTCGGGCTCACCGTTCTGCGGGCCCGTCAGCCCGAGGGAGAGTTCGGCTCCGAACACCGTCTTCACGCTCGAACTCTCGGCAGCTTCCGCGAATCGCACGAGCCCGGCGAAGGTGTCGTGGTCGACGAGCGCGAGGGCGCTCAGCCCGAGCCGTTCCGCCTCTTCGAGGAGCTCCTCGGGGGATGACGCCCCATCGAGGAAACTGAAGCTCGAGTGTGCGTGCAGTTCTGCGTAGGGGAGGGCGTCCGGGTCTCGGGTCGCTCCCGGTGGCGGTAGGTACGGTCCACGTTTCCGGGAGAACGCGGGGCCGTCGCCGCCGTCGCGCTCCGGAACGTCGTCGGGGCGACGCCCCGAGAGCGCCCGCTCGAACTCGCCCCAGGTGACCGGCGGGTTGCTCCACCCCATCAGTCGTACCGACCTTCCGCCCACCAACCCTCCGCGTCGAGCACGAGCAGCCAGGCGCATCCGCTCGCATCGACCGCCTGAACGCGATGGGCGGCACGTGCGGATGCCGGATCCCACCAGCGCTCCTCGAGGGGCCAGGGACCCGCCCATGCGGTCAGTTCCCGGCGGGTGCCGGTCTGCGACACGATCACGGCGGGTGCCGCGCTGACGAGTCCCCGGTCGTCGACCGTGACCGCTCGACCGTCGACGTCTTCGACCCGCAGGGGCCGGGGGACCTCGTAGACGGTCGTGGGTGGCGGGTCGGGCAGCGCGCCGGGCCACGGGTGCGCCCGTTCTCGGGTGGCGACGACACGATCGCCCCACGGAACGAGCGTCTGCCGGTCGGCGGGTCTGCGTCCGCCGGTGAGACGAGGCACCAGCACCCCGCGGTGACCGATCATGCCCTGCACCCGCGAGAGCGCCGAGTGCACACGTTCGTCGGGGCCGGTGCCCCAGAGCCCGCTCTCGTGGACGTGCACCGGGTCGACCGCCTCGGGGGAGACCCGCACGCGCACGACGGGTGAGCGGAGCGTCTCGGTGGCCTGGAGTTGCCAGCGCACCCGGTCGACGACCTCGGCCGCGGAGAACGACCGCGGATGCAGCCACACCCGTTCGTCGTGCTCGCCGCGGTCGCCGTGCAGTTCGACCCGCAGGGCCGTGCAGACCAGGTGCGCCGCCAAGAGTTCCCGCACGAAGTCGTCGCAGGCGACGCGCACCCCGAAGGCGACCTCGTCCACCCGTTCGACGGCGGGCTCGAAGTCGACCACGACATCGACATCGCGCGGGGGGATGCGCGGGGTCGCCTGCCGCGGATCGTGTCCGCACGCGAGGGCATGCAGCCGCGCACCGAGTGGACCGAACCGTGCGACCACGTCACCGGGGCGAAGCGCGGCGAACTCGGAGAGGGTGCGGATGCCGAGGCGGGGCAGAAGCGCCGCCAGTTCGGCGTCGCCCAGAGTCGAGACAGGCAGCGGCCCGAGGAAGGCGGTGGCCGCCTCGCTCGACACGATGCGTACGGGGGCGTCGGGGGTGGCGTCGCGTGCCGCCAGTTCGCCGGCGAAGAGGCCCGCCGCCACCCCGACCCGGGCGTCCGGAGCACCGTGCTCGGTGACGATGCCGATGATTGTGCGGGCAGCGGCTAGCTCGTTGCCGTAGTAGCGAGCCGGTCCTCGAGCTCGGATGGCGGCGGTGCCGGGGCGCAGGACATGCCACCCGGGTAGCGCCTGGTCGAGCGCGGTGAGTATGGGCTCGAACGCCCGCACCGCGATCGCCGCGTCCTCGCGCACGACGTGGAGTTCGGGGCACCGCCCCTGCGCGTCGCGCTGCCGCATGCCGGCGCGCACGCCCTCGGCCCGTGCGGCCGCAGAGGTGGCGGTGACGACACCTTTCGCGATCAGTGCGATCGGGGCGCTCTGCGGCAGTCGGAGTTCATGCGCCTGTGCGCGCACCGCCCAGTCGGGTACATGCAGCACGAGCAGTCGGGAGGGGGAGGAAGCCACACACCATTCTCGAACATATGTTCGAGAACGTCAATCGGGGTCAGCCGACGATCTCGACCTCTGCTTCGATCGTGTCACCCGGCTCGATGCCCTCCGCGCGACGCACGCGAGCCCCTACGACCAGGCTGTACGCGCCCGTCGAACCGGGGAAGATCGACGTCGACCAGCTGGTGTCACCCACCCGCGCGACCACTTTCACCGCCCCGAAGCCCGCACGCGGCAACGCGTCCGCCCATTCGTGGATCTCTTTCGACGCCTCCAGGGGCAGTTCGACGAAGAACCAGTCGTCGCGTACGCGCGCCTCCCAGCGGCGCAGTTCCGAGGCGAAGCGGTAACGCATGACGGCAGCCTAGACGCGCCTCACGCGCCCCGGCCGAGCGAGCGCAGGGGAGCGAGCACCTCGTCTTCGACCTCACCGGCGACACGCGACACGACCGGCGCCACCGCGCCCGTCGCATCCGGGAGCCAGAGCCGACGCGAGCGGGTTCGCCCCTGCCATGCCGGGGAGCTGGAGGCGACGGTCACCTGACGAGCACGCAGATGCCCGAAGCCGGCGCCCAGGCCTGCCCAGTCGCTCTCCGTCACCGACAGCCGGGCGTGCGCACGTGGCCAGCCCGCCATCGACACCAGCACCGCATCTCGCTGCCGCAAGCGGGCCGCGAGCCTGCTCGCCGCAGCTTCACCCACCCGCGCACGCGAGGGCGGTTGGACGAGCACCACGGCCACCGCATCCGCGAGTGCCGAGACGATGGCGAACCACTGATCACCCGGATGCGGTACGAGCACCAGTCGATCGAGGTCGATCCCTGCGGCCGCGGCCGCCTCGACTCCCAGGTCGGGCATACCGACGATGGCGACCCACGCGCCGCTCGCGCTGGGTTCACGCAGCAGCTCGAGGGCGAGCGCGGTGGAGCCGTCGACCGCATAGCTCTCGCCGGCGGCGAGAGCCCCCTGCGGCAGCAGCTCGGCGACGGCCGCCGAGGTGGGGAGCGTGCGGATGTCGAGCCGGGTACGCTGCATGCCCCGGATGCGCTCCTGTAGCGCGTGGATCTCCTCCGCGCGCGACACCTGCTCGAACATGCATTCGAGTGTACGCCGCGCCTCCGACGTGCGTCCGGTGCTAGAGGGTGATCAGCGACGACACCCAGGCGAACACGACGAACGCGATCACGTTCACCACCACCGTGACCCAGAACACCACCTGGAAGCTCACCTTGACCGTCTTGTGCCGGAACACCTGCTGCGCCACGATCGCGCCCGGCCACCCGCCCGCGAGTCCCAGCGCCAGCAGCGACCCTTCCGCGACCCGCCACGACGCGGTGGCCGCCGCGCGCTTGTCGAGCGCGTACGCGATGAACGTGACGATCGACATGCCCACGTACAGCGTCGGGACCCACAACGGCAGCGGGATGACGAACAGCCACACCAGCACGAAGATCGCGGCGAATCCGAGCACGGCGATGTAGCTGAGCCTGCCCGTCCGGTTCGAGGGGGTCAGCGCGGCAGGACGCTGCCAGGTACGCGTCTGCGCCTGCTCTGGCTCCGCCGTGCGTGAGACCAGCTCCGCACGGGAGGCGCGCGGCTTGCCCTCCGGGGAGAACTCCAGCTCGTAGCCGACGTCGTCGCCCAGCGCCGGGCGCAGACTCGCATCGCGGAACGCCGAGATGTGCACGAAGACGTCCGGGCCCCCAACGGAGGGAGCCACGAATCCGAAACCGCGCTCGTCATTCCAGGTGGTCAGTTCACCTGTCATTCGCACCGGGCCGGGTTTCATCTTGGAGTGGATGCTACGTCGGCCTCCGTCGTGCGGGGAGTACACAGCGGCGCGCCGCGTACCCCGAGTCCGGGGGCAGACCCGTCTGCCTACCTCACTCGTGGGGGGAACCCGGGAACGACGAAGGCCCCGGATCTTCATCCGGGGCCTTCGTGACTCGCGTGCGCGAGGGGGGACTTGAACCCCCACGCCCTTTCGGGCACTAGCACCTCAAGCTAGCGCGTCTGCCATTTCCGCCACCCGCGCGAGTGCGACCCTCCGCGAGGAGGACCGGAGACGACATTAGCACGCTCTGAGGGGGTGCTCGTGCGCGGCCGGGCCGCCGCCGGCGCTCCCGCGGCGGGTAGCGTGGGGGGATGGACGGCCAACTCGAGGACACCGCCCGCATCGCCCGAGACCTCATCCGCTTCGACACGACGAACTGGGGAGGCGGCCGCGCCACCGGCGAGACGGAGGTGGCGGAGTACGTCGAGGCGGAACTGCAGGCGCTCGGTCTGGAGCCGCAGCTCATCGACGCCGCGCCGCGGCGCACAAGCGTCGTCGCGCGGGTCGAGGGAAGCGATCCGACCCGGCCCGCGCTGGTGCTTCACGGACACCTCGACGTGGTACCCGCCGATCCCGCCAACTGGAGTGTCGACCCGTTCGCGGGCGAGATCCGCGACGGGATGCTGTGGGGGCGGGGCGCGGTCGACATGAAGGATATGGACGCCATGATCCTCACGAGCCTGGGCGACATCCTCCGATCCGGACGCCGCCCGGCGCGCGACCTCGTCGTGGCCTTCTTCGCCGACGAGGAGAACGGGGGAGTATTCGGCTCTCACCACCTCGTCGCCCACCACCCACAGTTGTTCGCGGGTGCCACGGAGGCCATCAGCGAAGTAGGCGGATACTCGATCGATCTCGCGGGGCGCCGCGCGTACCTGCTGCAGACGGGTGAGAAGGCGCTCGTGTGGATCCGACTGGTGTCGCGCGGTGTCGCCGCCCACGGCTCGCGCGTGATCCGTGACAACGCCCTCACGAAGCTGGCGGAGGCGGTCGCCCGCGTCGGTCGCCACCAATGGCCCGTACAGCTCGGCGCCACCACGAGCGCCATGCTCGACGGCGTCCGGCGGCTTTTGGATGCGACCCCCGACGAAGACCCGGTGGCGCTCATCGAGCGCACCGGGGTGGCGGCGGGCTTCCTGCGCTCGACGGTCCGCACCACCTCCAATCCGACCGTGCTCACCGCCGGCTACAAGCACAACGTCATCCCGGATCGGGCGGAGGCGCTGATCGACGTGCGTCCGTTCGCCGGGCAGGAAGATGTGGTGCTCGCCGAGTTGCGGGAACTGGTCGGCCCGGAGATCGAGGTGGAGATCGTGCACCACGACGTCGGCCTCGAGAACCCGTTCGAGGGTCCGTTGGTGGAGAAGATGGTGGCCGCGCTCACGCGGCACGATCCCGAGGCCGAGGTGCTGCCGTACCTGCTCTCGGGCGGCACCGACAACAAGGCCCTCAGCGAGCTCGGGATCACAGGCTACGGCTTCGCGCCGCTGAAGCTCGGCCCGGGACTCGACTTCCCGGCCATGTTCCACGGCGTGGACGAGCGCGTCCCCCTCGATGCCCTCGCGTTCGGGCGCGCGGTGCTGACCGATCTCCTGCTCGAAGCCTGACAGAATCGACCCCCGTGGACTTCCTCGAAGCGATCATCCTCGGCATCGTCCAGGGCCTGACCGAGTTCCTCCCCATCTCCTCCAGTGCGCACCTGCGCATCCTCGGCGAGGCGGCGGGATGGGACGACCCGGGCGCGACGTTCACCGCGATCACGCAGCTCGGCACCGAGACGGCCGTGCTGATCTACTTCTGGAAAGACATCACCCGGATCATCGGCAAATGGTTCCGCTCCTTCGGTTCCAAGGGCGGCACGCATTCCGCCGGGATCCAGAAGGGCGACCCGGATGTTCGGCTCGGATGGCTCATCATCATCGGCACCATCCCGATCGTGCTCGCCGGGTACTTCTTCCAGAGCATCATCCGGCACGAGTTGCGGTCGCTCTGGTTCGTCGCCATCGTGATGATCGTTTTCGGCCTGGTGCTGTGGCTGGCCGACTGGCTCGGGCGGCGCACCAAGGAGCTCGACGACCTCAACTACCGTGACGGGATCCTCGTCGGGCTCGCGCAGATGCTGGCGCTGATCCCTGGGGTCAGTCGTTCCGGGGCGTCGATCAGTGCTGGGCTCGCCCTGGGCTACACCCGTACGGCAGCCGCCCGGTTCGCGTTCCTGCTCGCCGTCCCGGCGGTCTTCGGCAGCGGGCTCTACGAACTGCTCACCTCGTTCCGCGAGCCTGGGTCGAACGCCTACGGTCCGCTGGAGACCCTCGCCGCCACCGTCGTGGCGTTCGCCGTCGGGTTCGCCGTGATCGCGTTCCTCATGCGCTACCTGTCGAAGGGCTCGTTCCTGCCGTTTGTCATCTACCGTCTGCTGCTCGGCGGCACGCTGATCGTTTTGCTCAGCATGGGCGTGCTGCAGGCGTAGTCAGGGCGTCGGCGGCTGGTCGCCGTCGCGCTTGCGCAGATACTTCTCGAACTCTTCGGCGATCGCGTCGCCGGAGGCCTCTGGCGAGTCGACCGTGTCACGCGCCTGTTCGAGCTGCTCGATGTACGCCGACATGTCGTCGTCGTCGCTGGCGAGGGCGTCGATGCCCTTCTCCCAGGCATCGGCATCTTCGACGAGCGATCCACGCTCGACAGTCACGTCGATGAAGTCCTCGAGTCGCTCGATGAGCGCCAGGGTGGCTTTGGGGGAGGGCGCGTTGTGCACGTAGTGGGGGACCGACGCCCAGATCGACACCGTGGGGATGCCCGCGCGCTCCGCGGCATCCGCGAGGACCGAGATGATGCCGACGGGGCCCTCGTAGCTCGACCGCTCGAGGTCGAACCGGTCGCGCACGGTCTGGTTCTCGCTGGAGGCGAAGACGGAGATGGGCCGAGTGTGGGGCACGTCGGCGAGCATCGCCCCGAGGAAGACGACCCGTTCGATCCCCGCGACCGAGATGGCGTCGAGCGCCTCTTCCGCGAAGGTCTTCCAGCCGCGCGAGGGTTCCGTCCCGAGGAGCACATGGATGCCATCGCCCCGGTCGACCGACCCGGAGAGCACGACACTCGGCCAGGCGAGCACTCGGTCACCGTTGTCGTCGAACGTGATGGTGGGGCGGTTGAACTGATAGTCGAAGTAGTCCTCGGGCTCGACCTCGACGATCGGGACGAGCCCCAACTGGTCGCGAAGGGCGCGGACGGCGGTGGACGCCGCCTCGCCGGCGTCATTCCAGCCCTCGAAGGCGACGACGAGCGTCGAGCCGCCCTGGCCCCAGTCGTCGCGTGCGTCGGTCACGGTTCCACCTCTCCGCCCAGCGGGCGTCCATCCCAGGATAGGACCGCGCCCGTAGACTTGCCGGTCGTGACCCCTTCACCTCCCGCCCCCGTATCCGCTGATCTGCTTCCCGCGGCTGTGCTCTGGGACATGGACGGCACCCTCGTCGACACCGAGCCGTACTGGATGGTCGCGGAGCGGGAACTGGTCGATGCCTGGGGCGGGGTGTGGACTCACGAAGATGGACTCCAGCTGGTGGGCCAGGGGCTCTGGGAGTCGGCGCTGGTGTTCCAGTCGCGCGGTGTCGCCCTCAGCGAGCAGCAGATCATCGACACCCTGACCGATCGGGTGCTGGAGCAGATCGCCGACCATGTGCCGTGGCGGCCGGGTGCGCGGGAGCTGTTGGCCGAGGTACGCGCCGCGGGGATCCCGACCGCGCTGGTCACCATGTCGATCCGCCGGATGGCTGACCGGATCGCGGCGGCGCTCGAGGTCGAACTGGGAGGCGCAGCGTTCGATGTCGTCGTGGCAGGTGACGAGGTGGAACTGCCCAAGCCGCATCCGGACGCGTACCTGCGGGCAGCGGAGCTGCTGGGCGTCGACATCCTCGAGTGCGCCGCGGTCGAGGACTCGGAACCGGGCGTCGCCTCGGCGGTGGCGTCGGGCGCGACGACGCTCGCCGTCCCGTTCCATGTGCCCATCCCGCCGAGCCCCGCGTACACATTGCTCAGCGACGGACTCGCCGGGGTCGGCCTCGACGACCTGCGCGCCGTCCACGCCGCCCGTATCGCCGGAGCGGAGCGATGAGCCTCTTCGCGGCGGGGGACCGCGTGCAGTTGACGGGCCCCAAGGGACGCCTGCACACCATCACTCTCGAACCCGGCAAGCAGTTCCACACGCATCGCGGTGTGTTGGAGCACGACGCCCTCATCGGTCAGCACGACGGGTCGGTGGTGAAGGCGTCCAACGGCGACACCTATCTGGCGCTGCGGCCGCTGCTCTCCGACTTCGTCATGTCGATGCCGCGCGGCGCCGCGATCATCTACCCGAAGGATGCAGCCCAGATCCTCGGGATCGCCGACATCCACCCGGGGGCGACCGTCGTCGAGGCGGGCGTCGGATCGGGTGCGCTCTCCCTCTGGTTGCTGCGCGCCATCGGGTCCACCGGTCGCCTGCTGTCGTTCGAGCGGCGCGAGGAGTTCGCGTCGGTCGCCCGCAACAATGTGACGGCGTTCCTCGGCGAGACGCCGCAGAACTGGTCGATCGGCATCGGCGACCTCGCCGACGTCCTCCCGGAGACCGTCGAGCCGGGCAGCGTCGACCGTGTCGTGCTCGACATGCTCGCGCCGTGGGAGTGCCTGGAGTCGGTGTCGGAGGCACTCGCCCCCGGCGGCGTGCTGGTCTGCTACGTGGCCACGGCGACGCAGCTGTCGCGGGTGGCCGAGGCGATCCGCGCCACCGGCTTCTACACCGACCCCAGTTCGACCGAGACGCTGGTGCGCGGCTGGCACGTTGAGGGTCTCGCCGTTCGCCCTGATCACCGCATGGTCGCCCACACCGCGTTCCTGATCTCGGCACGTCGCCTCGCCCCGGGGGCCGTGCTCCCGAAGCCCGCACGTCGCGCGTCCAAGACCGAATACGGCGATGAAGATGTCGAGCTGTGGACCCCGGGCGCACTCGGGGACCGCGACAAGACCGACAAGCGCATCCGTCGGGTGGTGCGCGACGCCCAGCTCCTCGCCGATCGCAGCGCCGGGGGCGCACCGGCCGGCGGGTCCGATGAGCCCGCGCCGGAACAGTAGACTCGACTCGCTCCGTGCATCCCCTCCTGACGACTGCTCGTGGTCCGTCGGGACCGCGCCCGTAACGAAAGAAGACTCCGTGCGCCGCATCTCCGCGCTTGTCAGCACCGCCGCGCTCGCGACGGTGCTCGCCGCCACCCTCGTGGGCTGCTCGACGGGACCGTCGACCGACGTGGACGCGTGCGCACCGCTCTTCGCGCCCGGAGATGCCTCGGAGCTCGTCGACGCGACCGGCAAGGTCGGCTCGGAGCCGAAGGTAGAGTTCCCGGCACCCCTGGTCTCCGCGAAGCCGGAACGATCGGTCCTCGTCGAGGGTGACGGCATCGTCGCCTCGACCGGCATGACTGTCGACTTCGACGCGGCGATCTTCGACGCCTCCACCGGAGACAAGCTGCTCGCGACCAAGTTCGACGGCTCGCAGGGCGTGCGCTACCGCGCCGGCGCCTCGAGCTCGTCCGAAGGTGCCGAACCCGGATCGCTGGCGGACTCGCTTGTCTGCGCGCAGGCCGGACAGCGCATTGCCGTCACGTCGACGGTGCTCGCCTCGGGCCTCGACTTCTCCTCGGTCGGCCTCGGCGACGACGACACCGTCGTGTTCGTCGTCGACGTGCAGGCGGTTTACCTCGCGAAGGCCGACGGCGCCAACCAACTCCCGAAGGACGGCATGCCCTCCGTGGTGACCGCCCCCGATGGCACGCCCGGCATCACGTTGCCCGACGGCAACCCGCCGTCGGAGACCCGCAGCTCGGTCATCAAGGCCGGATCGGGTGAGGCGATCGCGGACGGCGACAACGCCGTTCTCAACCTCTCCATCTGGGTCTGGCCGACAGAGGGCGGCGAGATCAGCCAGCCCTACACGTCGTGGGGCAAGACGCCGATCACCCAGCCGATCTCCGAAGACCCGACCGGTCAGGAGGGCGTCTCGAAGGGCGTCTACGATGCGCTGCTTGGCGCGAAGGTCGGCTCGCAGGTCCTGGTCGTGGTCGCCCCTGCCGATTCGTACGCAGACGGCGCCTGGCCGTCGGGCACGACAGCGGGCGACACGCTCGTCTACGTGATCGACGTGCTCGGCATCCAGAAGTAGGTCGACACGAGCACGAAGCCTGCCCCCGCGCCGGTCCCCGTCGAGGATCGGCTCTTCAGCCTGGTGCTGGCACTCCTCGCGACGGAACCGGGGCTCACGAAGTCCGAGATCCTCTCGAGCGTGCGGGGATACTCGCAGCGCTACGTCGCCGGGGGCGACAACGCGAACCTCGAGCGACAGTTCGAGCGCGACAAGGACGACATCCGCGAGCTCGGTGTGCCGCTCGAAACCATCGAGCCGCTCGGTGAGCCCGGTGACAACCACAACCTCCGGTATCGCATCCCGAAGGGCGCGTACGACCTCCCCGAGGATGTGCGTTTCACCTCGGATGAGACCGCGTTGCTGAATCTCGCCGGGATGGTGTGGCGTGAAGGGTCGCTCAACGCCGAATCGCGACGCGCCCTGGTGAAGTTGCGCGCTCTGGGAATCGCTGCAGACGAGCCGGTGCTCGGGTATGCGCCGCGCCTGCGGCTCCGGGACGCGGCCTTCGAACCGCTGACGCAGGCGATCGACCGGCGACAGCTGGTCCGATTCTCCTATCTCAAGCCGGGGGAGAGCCGCGCGCGAGAGCGCGAGGTGATCCCTCTCGCTCTCGTGCAATACGACGGGCGCTGGCACCTGTCGGCAGAAGAGACGGCGACCGGCATCGGCAAGACGTTCCTGCTCCGCCGCATCGTCGGCAAGGTCGCGGCGGGCAAGCCGGCCCCCGGGCGACCGGGCGATCACAAGGCCCGGGCTCTCGCCGAACTGGAAGCCGTGTGGGAGGCGGGTGTCGCCGACCTGGAGGTGCGCGCCGGATCGGATGCAGCCCTCCGTCTCGCGCACCGACGCGGCACCACCGAGACCGCACCAGGCATCCTCCGGGTGCACTATGTCGACCTGGCGATCCTGGCCGACGAGATCGCCGGATTCGGTCCGGAGGTGCTGGTTCAGGAGCCCCAGGCCCTGCGCGACGCCGTCATCGAGCGTCTGAAAGCGACGGTGGTCGACCATGGCTGACAAGCGCCACCGCGTTCCATCGCGCTCCGTCCCACCCCCTCAGGCGCGCGACAAGCTCGCGTTCCTCCTCGCGCTGGTTCCCTGGCTCCTGGAGCACGATCGGGTGAGCGTCCAGGAGGCCGCCGCTCATTTCGGTGTCACCGAGGATGAGATCCGGTCGTCGGTCTCACTGGTCGCGTTGAGCGGTGTGCCGGGCACGACGTCCACCTACCAGCACGAGGATCTCTTCGACATCGACTGGGATGCGTTCGAGCAGGATGACGAGATCGCGATCACGCAGCATGTCGGGATCGACGACGCGCCGCGGCTGTCGGCGCGGGAAGCGGCGGCGCTCATCGCCGGGCTGCAGTATCTGCAGGCGCTCCCGGAGAACGCCGACAGCGCCGCGCTGAAGACCCTCGTCGCGAAGCTCTCGCGTGGGGCGTCGGCGGAACCCAGCCAGCTCGCGGTCGCCGGCGGCGGCGAGGACGACGTGCTCCTGCTGGTGCGTCGTGCCGTTTCGGAGGGTCGCCGAGTGCGGTTCGCCTACCTGAACTCGCGCGGCGAACGCGAGGAGCGCGACGTCGACCCGCTTCGCGTCGAGTCAATCGACGCCGACTGGTATCTGCGCGGCTGGTGCCACCTGCGGCAGGACCTGCGCACCTTCCGATTCGATCGGATGAGCGGTGTGCGGGTCACGGAGCTGCCGATCGAGCACACCGTCGAGGAGGTGCGCCTGCCCGACACCCTGTTCGAGCCGTCGGACGAGGACCTCGAGGTGACCATCGAGGCCGCGCTGGAGGTGATCGGCCTGCTCGCCGACTACATCCCCGACGGTGCGCTCACGAGCGAGGTGGGCGATCGCATCCGCACGACCCTCCGCGTGTCGCACTATCACGGGCTCAAGCGCCTCATCGCGGGTATGCCGGGCACGGTCCGCGTGGTGGCGCCGGAGCAGGCGCGACGCGCGGTCGCCGAGTGGGCGGACGCGGGCCTGGCGCGCTACGCGTAGACTGAACGCACCTGCACACAGACGACGGGATCGATCATGGGCATCTTCGGCAACGCTTTCGGGTGGCCTCACCTGCTGGTCATCCTCATCGTCGTGCTCCTGCTGTTCGGAGCCACCAAGCTTCCGGCTCTCGCCAAGGGTGTCGGCCAGTCGGTGAAGATCTTCCGCAAGGAGATGAAGACCGACGAAGACGGCAACCCGATCGACGGCACCGTGAAGTCCGAGGCGGCGACGGGCAGCACGACCGAGACGACGACGTCCGTCGACCCGGTGAACAAGCCCGTCGACAAGCCGTAGCCGCCGTGGCCGAGAACTCGGCCCGCGAGGAGCGTCGGCGCGCGAAGACCTCGCGCGGCAAGAATCCCGAGCGTCGGATGTCGCTCGGCGAGCATCTGATCGAGTTGCGTAAGCGGCTGACCCGCGCCGCGATCGCCATCGTCATCGGCACGGTGGTGGGGTGGATGCTCTACGACCTCACCTGGCTGGGTCAGCTTCTCAATCCGATCATCCCCGGCGCGACTGCCGCGCTCGAGGGCCGTGGCACCTGGTCGGCGATCAGCGAACCCGTGATGCGCATCGCGGAGGCGAAGGGCGCCGATCCCGACCGGATCGCGCTCAACTTCACGAACATCACGGGCCCGTTCGACATCCAGCTCCAGGTGGCACTCGTGACGGGCATCGTGCTCTCGAGCCCGGCCTGGCTCTACCAGCTGTTCGCGTTCTTCGTACCGGGCCTGAACTCGCGGGAGAAGCGCTACACGTTCGGCTTCTTCTTCACCGCGGTGCCGCTGTTCTTCCTCGGGTGCGCTGCCGGCTGGTTCGTGCTGCCCCACATCGTCGAGATCATGTTCCGTTTTGTCCCGCCCGACGCGACGACTCTGTACGAGGCGAAGACCTACCTCGATTTCGTGCTGAAGCTCGTGCTGGCGACCGGCATCGCCTTCGTGCTGCCCGTGTTCCTGGTGCTGCTCAACTTCGTGGGTGTGCTGCAGGGTCGCACGATCCTGAAGGGCTGGCGGTGGGCGATCCTGGCGATCACGCTCTTCACCGCGATCGCGACTCCCGCGGCGGATGTGATCTCGATGTTCCTCTTGGCGATCCCCATGGTGGGCCTCTACTTCGCTGCGGTGGGTGTCGCGCTCTGGCACGACAGGTCGATCGCGCGCCGTGCGGATGCGCTCGAGGCGAGCCTCAGCGGCGCATGACAGCCGACGACACGGTCCTCTCACCCGCCGAGCGGTATGCGGCGTTTCGCGCCCGCACCCGCGCCCCCGAACTGGAGAGGTTCCAGCGCGCCCTCCCCGTCGAGCTCGACGACTTCCAGGTGGAGGCGTGTCGCGTCCTCGAGGAGGGCAGCAGCGTGCTCGTCGCCGCACCGACGGGCGCCGGCAAGACGATCGTCGCCGAGTTCGCGGTGCATCTCGCCCTCACCGACCCCCGAGCGAAGGTCTTCTACACGACGCCGATGAAGGCGCTCAGCAACCAGAAGTACTCCGAGCTCGCGGCGGAGCACGGCGCAGAGCAGGTGGGGCTTCTCACCGGCGACACGAACATCAACTCCTCCGCCCGCGTTGTCGTGATGACCACCGAGGTCCTCCGCAACATGCTGTACGCCGACTCGCCCCTGCTCCGCGACCTCTCGTTCGTGGTCATGGACGAGGTGCACTACCTCGCCGACCGCTTCCGCGGCGCCGTCTGGGAGGAGGTCATCATCCACCTTCCGCGCGAGGTGCGCATGGTGTCCCTGTCTGCCACGGTCTCGAACGCGGAGGAGTTCGGGGACTGGCTGCAGGCGGTCCGCGGCGACACCGAGGTGATCGTGTCGGAGCGCCGCCCGGTGCCTCTGGAGCAGCACGTCCTGGTGCGCGGCAAGCTGGCCGAGCTGTTCGACGGCGCGCTGTCTCCCGACGCACCGCCGCGAGTGAATCCTGAGCTGGCGCGCCTCGCGATCGCCGGGGGGAGGGGCGCCGGAACCTACCGTGGTCCGCACCCGGGGCGGCACCAACGCAAGGGCGAGGTCCTGCGCGACCGCATCGACCGTCACGCCGTCGTGCGCCTCCTCGACGAGCGCAACCTGCTGCCCGCGATCTTCTTCATCTTCAGTCGCAACGGGTGCGATCAGGCGGTTCAGCAGGTGCTGCGGTCGGATGTGCGCCTCACCGAACGTTGGGAGCGCGACGAGATCCGGCACCTGGTGGAGGAGCGCTGCGCGGGCCTGCGCGACGAAGACCTCGGGGTTCTCGGCTACTACTCGTGGCTCGAGGGGCTGGAGCGGGGCATCGCCGCCCACCACGCCGGCCTCATCCCGACCTTCAAGGAGGTCGTGGAGGAGCTCTTCCAACGCAAACTGGTGAAGGTGGTGTTCGCCACCGAGACCCTCGCGCTCGGCGTGAACATGCCCGCGCGAACGGTCGTGTTGGAGAAGCTCGAGAAGTTCAATGGCGAAGCACGTGTTCCGATCACCCCGGGGGAGTACACCCAGCTCACGGGGCGCGCCGGGCGCCGCGGTATCGACGTCGAAGGCCATTCCGTCATCCAGTGGGCGGCGGGTCTCGACCCCCAGGCGGTGGCCTCGCTCGCATCGCGACGCAGCTACCCGCTGAACTCGAGCTTCCGCCCCACGTACAACATGGCCGTGAACCTGATCGAGCAGTTCGGCCGGGAGCGTACCCGCGAGATCCTGGAGAGCTCGTTCGCCCAGTTCCAGGCGGACCGCGCGGTAGTCGACCTGGCCCGCAAGATCCGTGAGCAGGAGAAATCCCTCGCGGGCTACGCGCAGGCGATGACGTGCCACCTCGGCGACTTCGCCGAGTACGCCGGCCTCCGACGCGAGGTGAGCGACCTGGAGCGCAAGCAGGCCCGCGTCCAGGAGGGCTCCCGCGGGGAGCGTGAGCGTCGCCAGCGGCGCATCGTCGAGTTGCGCAGGCGGATGCGCCAGCATCCGTGCCATTCGTGCAATGACCGTGAAGCGCACGCCCGCTGGGCGGAACGGTGGTGGCGGCTCAAGCGCGACACCGATCGGCTGTCGAGTCAGGTGCGCGGCCGAACGGGCGCCGTGGCGCAGGTGTTCGACCGCATCACCGAACTCCTGCTCGACCTCGGCTACCTGGAACACTACGATCACGGCCGGATGGTCGTCGCCGCCTCGGGCCGTCAGCTCCGCCGCATCTACGGCGAGCGGGACCTGCTGGTGGCCGAGTGCCTGCGGACCGGCATCTGGGAGGGGGTGGATGCCGCCACTCTCGCTGCTCTCGCCAGCTGCTTGGTGTACGAGCCGCGACGCGAGGACGGCGGTATCGAGCGTGGCGTGCCCCGCGGTCGGTTCTCCGCGGCGTTCGCCGGCACGGAGGATCAATGGGCGCGCCTCTCCGTCATGGAGGAGGACCGTCGACTCCCCGAGACCGGCCAGCTGTCCGCCGCCCTCGCCTTGGCGACGTACCGGTGGGCTCAGGGCACCCGGCTGGATTCGGTACTCCGCGACACCGACCTCGCCGCCGGTGATTTCGTGCGGTGGATGAAGCAGGTCATCGACCTGCTCGACCAGCTCTCGATCGTTGCCGACGGCGAGCTGGGTCGAACGGCACGCTCGGCGATCGACGCGATCCGCCGGGGCATCGTCGCCTATTCGAGTGTCGGCTGAATCCTCAGCCTCCCGCCCATAGGCTGAGCTTCCGATGTCCGACCCTGTGCCCGCGCCCGACCGCACCCGGCCCTTCGTGCCCCTGTGGGGTGCCGTGCTGCTCGCTGCTGCCGCCGGGTTCGTGACGGATGCCGCCTTCCCCGACCGGGGCTGGTGGCCGCTCGCGTTCGTCGGCATCGCGATGGTGCTCGTCGCCGCGCAGGGGCGGCGAGCTGGCGCCGGATTCCTCGTGGGTGCGGTGTTCGGGGTCGTCTTCTACCTGGTGCACATCCCGTGGATGACGGAGTTCCTCGGACCGAATGAGCTCTGGATCGTGCGGGCGGTGCCGTGGGTCGCGTTGAGCACCTTGATGGCGCTCTGGTGCGGGCTGGGCACGATGCTCATCTCGGTCGCGACCCGCGTGGTTCCGCGTGCGGTGCGGGGGCCGCTCGGGCGGATGCTGCTGGTTCCTGTCGTGGTCGCGGGGCTGTGGACCGCCCGCGAGGCGGTATCGAGCGTCTGGCCTTACGGGGGGTTCGCCTGGGGTCGCATCGCCGAATCCCAGTCCGACAGCCCGATCTCGCCGCTGTTCGCGTGGCTGGGAATCTCGGGGGTCGGCTTCGCCATGGTCTTCCTCGTCGCCGTCGCGGTGGCGGCGGTCCGCGAGACGGACGTACCGATGTTGACGCGCGGCATCCTCGTGACGGCGACGACCGCGCTGCTCGTCGCCCTGCCGGCGTTCCCGGTGATCACCGACGGTACGTTGCGCGTGGGCGCCGTCCAGGGCAACGGGAAGACGGGGTACTTCGACCCCGCGGAGAACGTGGGCGACAACCTCAAGGCGCAGTACGAGGCGACGGAGCCGGTGTACGACCAAGATGTCGACGTCGTCGTCTGGCCGGAGGGCGCATCCGACCTCGACCCGCTGCGGGTTCCTTTTGCGGCGCGCGCGTTCGACTCCGTGTCGCGGCAAGCGGATGCGCCGCTGGTCGGGTGGGCGATCACCGAGCAGGACGGTCAGTACTTCAACTCGTCCTTGCTCTGGAGGGACGGCGAGGGCGCCGTCGACCACTACGACAAACGGCACCCGGTGCCCTTCGGCGAGTACGTGCCCGATCGGGCGGTGTGGCGGCAGTTCGCACCGGACCTCATCGACCTCATCCAGCGCGAGTTCACTCCGGGCACAACGGATGCGGTCATGGATGTGGGGTCGGATGGACGCACGGTCCTCGCCGGGTTCGCGATCTGCTTCGACATCGTCGACGACGCGCTCATGCGTGAGGGCGTGGAGGAGGGCGGCCGACTCGTGCTCGCTCCGACGAACAATGCCGACTTCGGGCAGACCGATGAGAGCGTGCAGCAGCTCGCCATCGCCCGCATCCGGGCGATGGAGTTGGGGCGCTCCGTCGTGAACATCTCGACGGTGGGGAAGAGCGCGGTGATCCTGCCCGATGGCACGATCGCGGCGCAGCTCCCGCGCTACGCAGCGGCTGCGATGGTCGTGGATGTGCCCTTGAGCACGACGACGACCCCCGCGGTCGTGATCGGCCGGGGGGTCGAGTGGGGTGTCGCCGTGATCGCGATGGGCGCTCTGATCGGCGCCGCCCTCGGTGGGCGGCGCCGGCGCGTCTAGACCGCGAGGGTCAGGCGCTCTTCGAGCTCTTCGCCGCCTCGCCGCGACGGGCGCGGAGGTAGTCGAGTCGCTCCTGGAGGATCTCCTCCAGTTCGGCGCGCGTACGGCGCTCGAGGAGCATGTCCCAGTGGGTACGCGGCGCCTTGGTCTCGACCGTCTCGGTCTCGACGAGCTCGCCGTCGTCGCCGATGAGGCGACCTTCCTGGCCGGTGCGCGGCGACTCCCACAGCTCGGGGATCTCCGCTTCAGCGGCGAAGACCACCTCGAACGTGGTGCCTTCGTCCGTGCGGTACACGGCCCTCTTCCGGGGCGAGAATTCGACTCCGTCTTCGCTCTGCATGCTCTGAGCTCCGAGTCGCATCCCGCGCAAGCTGCGATCCGCCATCGTGTGGCCTCCCTGTGCGCTAGGTGGATTGTGTGCGCGTCGTGACGCGCGAAGATGCGGCGTCGTCCGGTGGGATCGAGGCGCCGACAGTGAATACAACCTCTACGGTGGCGGATCGCATCCCGCAGAACCCCCGTTCTCAGAGCATTCCCAGCCTCTTCGGTGCGGATGGGGAGCGGATGGGGGACGCGGCGGGGGCGGGCCCTCAGCGTCGTCGAGGATGCCTCGCTGCGACGAGCGGAACGGCCAAATCGGCGCGGTCGGTGACGATGCCGTCGACGCCTGCGTCGAGCAGCCGATCCATGTCTGCAGGCTCGTTGATCGTCCAGATGTGGACCTCCACACCGACCGCGTGGAAAGTGCGGATCGACCGCGGTGTCACGACGGCCGCGCCCGCGACCTTCGCGGGCAACTGGACGGCGTCGACGCCGGACAGGATGCGGGAGAGGAGCCTGGTCGCCCCGGCGCGGGCGGCGTGGACGGCTGGAAGGGCGCCCCGAGCGGATACCGACGTGGCGACCCCGGGAAGTTCGCGGATCGTGCGGAGGCGCCGGGTGTCCGAGAAGGACCCGATCAGCACACGATCGACGGCACGCGCGTCGCGTACCGCCTTGATCGTGCCGGGGATCGCATCCGCCGACTTGATGTCGATATTGAAACGGGTCTCCGGGAACGCGTCGAGAGCTTCCGCGAGGGAGCAGAACCCCTGACCCGACCCGAGAGCGACCTTGCGCAGCTCGGTGGCGGTCAACTGACCGACCGCAACGGCCCGACCTGCCACGCGCGACAGGTCGGGGTCGTGACTCACCATGGCGACGCCGTCCGCCGAGCCGTGTACGTCGGTCTCGACGTGCGTCGCCCCCGCGTTCACCGCGTGGAGGAACGCGAGGAGGGTGTTCTCGGGTGCCTCGAGCGCGAGCCCGCGGTGTGCAAGCACCCGCGGGGGTGCGGGGGAGAGGTAGACGACCGGCTCGCCCTTACGCGCGCGGCGGGGCACCGGCATCCGTACCTGGACCCGCAGCGCGCGGGGCGAAGAAGCCCTCGCCGATCCCCTTCAGGGCCTCGGTGAGCTCGCTGGGGATGATCCACAGCTTGTTCGCGTCGCCCTCCGCCAACTTGGGCAGGGTCTGCAGATACTGATAGGCGAGGAGCTTAGAGTCCGGGTCGCCGGCGTGGATCGCATGGAACACGGTCTGGATCGCCTCGGCCTCACCCTGTGCGCGGAGGACCGCGGCCTTGGCATCACCCTCGGCCTGGAGGATCGCGGCCTGCCGCTGACCCTCCGCGCCCAGGATGGCGGCCTGCTTGGTGCCTTCGGCGGTGAGGATGGCGGCACGACGGTCGCGCTCGGCGCGCATCTGCTTCTCCATCGAGTCCTGGATCGAGTGCGGCGGGTCGATCGCCTTCAGCTCGACCCGACTCACGCGGATGCCCCACTTGCCGGTCGCCTCATCGAGTACGACGCGGAGCTGACCATTGATGTTGTCTCGGCTGGTCAGCGCCTCTTCGAGGTTGAGACCGCCGACCACGTTGCGCAGGGTCGTGGTGGTGAGCTGTTCGACGGCGCCCAGATAGTTGGCGATCTCGTAGGTGGCCGCGCGGGCGTCGGTCACCTGGAAGTAGACCACGGTGTCGATCGAGACGACGAGGTTGTCCTCGGTGATGACCGGCTGCGGCGGGAACGACACGACCTGCTCGCGCATGTCGACGAGGGGACGCAGACGATCGATCAGCGGCACGAGAATGTTGAGGCCGGGGTTGAGGGTCTTGTGGTATCGGCCGAGCCGTTCCACGATCCCGGCATATGCCTGAGGGATGATCCGGATGGACTTGAACAGGATCGTCAACACGAAGATGACGATGACCAACACGATCAGCGTCGTGATGATGATCCGCACGATGTCGGAGTCGCTCATTCTGCAGCCCTTTCGACGGGAACGACGACGGCCGTGGCGCCGTCGATGGCGGTGACGACGACGCGTGCGCCCTCGTCGAGTACAGAGGCGGGACCGTCGTCAACGACGCGCGCGGTCCAGGTGTCGCCGTTCGCGAGCTTCACCTGACCGGCTCCGCCGCGGAAGTCCACCACGACCACGCCCCCGAGTCCGATGAGGGCGTCGACGTTCGATCGTGCCGGATCGCCTCCTCGTCGAAGGCTTCTCAACAGCGGTGGCCTGACGAAGAGCACCAGGACGAGCGCGAGTACCGCCGCGATGATGAACTGCAGCCACCAGCTGGCGCCGAGCAGGCCCGCGACGAGCCCCCCGACGGATCCGAGGGCGAGCATCAGGAAGGTGAACTCGAGCGTGTTCACCTCGATGATGAGGAAGACGAGGATGAGGACCAGCCAGAAGACCCAGGCCCAGCTACTGATCACATCGGGTTCCATGGCGGCATCCCTTCACGGCGTCGTCGCTTCCGAAACTAGCACCGCGAACGGATGCCCGCGCGGCACGCCGCGCTCGATAGGCTGGGGGATCGTGAACGACGTGCTCCCCTCCGATTCCCTGCGCGGCCTCCGCGTGCTCATCACCGGTTCCTCGCGTGGGATCGGTGCCGACACCGCCGGCTATCTCGCGTCCGCGGGCGCCAAGGTGGTCATCAACTACCGCAACAAGGAGGCCCGCGCCCTCAAGGTCGTCGCCGCCATCGAGGAGGCCGGGGGAGAGGCGCTGGCGATCGGCGCGGATCTCACCGACCCCGCATCCGTTGCGGCCATGTTCGCGGAGGTCCGTGAGGCGTGGGGTGGCCTCGACATCCTCGTGCTGAACGCGTCCGGCGGCATGGAGTCGGGACTCGGCGAGGACTACGCGATGCGCCTCAACCGCGACGCACAGGTGGGTGTTCTGGATGCCGCCCTGCCGCTGCTGCATGCGGGATCGCGTGTGGTGTTCGTCACCAGCCACCAGGCGCACTTCATCGAGACCGTGCCGACCATGCCGGAGTACGAGCAGGTGGCGCGCAGCAAGCGGGCAGGTGAGGACGCCCTTCGCGCGCGTATCCCCGAGCTGGATGCTGCGGGCGTCGGCTTCGTCGTCGTGTCGGGCGACATGATCGAGGGGACCATCACTGCGACCCTGCTCGAGCGTGTGAACCCGGGGGCAATCGCCACGCGCCGCGAGGCCGCCGGAAAGCTCTACAACGTCGCCGAGTTCGCGGCCGAGGTGGCGCGCGCAGCCGTCGAGGACATCCCCGCCGACCACACCCGCTACGTCGGAGATGTGAGCGATTTCACCGGCGCCTGACGCCGATATCAAACTGACACATATCCAATGGGGAATGTATGACCCGGTGAGTCTCGCTCACCACTAGCATCCATCCCATGTGGAGCATATCTCGGGTCGTCGCGGCGTCCGCGGCGATCGCGCTCGCCGCGAGCGGGCTGTTCGTCGTCACGCCGGCTGCTCCTGCAGTCGCCGCACCCGGAACCTTCGTGTGGGAGCCCCCGGAGGATGCCCCGCAATTCACGGAGTACTGGGGAACCCACGTCACCTACACCGCGGACCCCGCCGACATACGGTTCGGGTACCGCTGCCTCTACGGTGGCTGCTTCGCCAAGATCCACCTAGAGGGGCCCGTATCCTTCGACTTCACGGCGGCCTTCCGGACCGACTACTCCGTGTCGACATCGGCGCGCTTCTGGGTGACCCCCATCTGGCAGGCGAACCTGCCCGGCGTGCTCGTGCCCGGCGACTACGCCCTCACCGCGACGATCGAGGCGCCCTTCGTTTCGGAGACGTCGACCTCGGCGCCGCAACCCATCACGATCGAGCCCGCCGCGCTCGGGTTGACCCTCACGACGCAGGCAGATCCGGCGACGCCCGACGCACTCATGGCGTCGGTCGTGATGACGAGCGACATCGAGTCGGGCTACGTCGGTCTGACGCCGGGCGGCTCCTGGACCCTGCGGGCGACGGATACCGCCGGGGAGGAGGTGCTCTCGCGCGAGCTCACCGTCGAGACGGACGGATACCGCTACTGGGCGAACACCTACTGGGCGGACCCGCCTCCCGGCGAGAAGCTGACCCTCACGGTGGCGGCCAGCGGTGTCGCGCCGGAGTACACGGTCTCGGACGGGACGACGACGCTCAGCACGGCCGCCGCCCCCACGCCCCCCGCGACACCCGAACCGACACCTGCGCCTGATGAAGTCGCCGCGGCGGAATCCGCTGCGCTTCCTCTCTGGTCGTTGATCCTGGCTGGTCTGGTGTTCCTGGCCGCCCTGCTGACCATCGTGATCCGGCTCGTGCGCCGCCGCGCACGTCGGACCCCGACTCCAGAACTCGGCGACGTGGCGACCGAGGTGGACACCGCATCCGACGGATCGACCGATCCCGCCCTGGAAGGAAGCCTGCGATGAAGCGCACGAACGCCGTGCTTGTGAAGGCGCTGATGGCCCTGGGGGCAGCCGCGTTGATGACGGGCACCGCAGTCCCGGCACATGCCGAATCGGTTCCGTCGATCGCGTTCGCGACCCAGTCGATCACCACGGCCTACGGGGGCGAATGGCTGGTCGAGGTGAACCTCACCGCACCCGAGGGCTACGGCGTCGTCGACGCGACCTGGGGGACCGTCGACATTCAGCTCGACGACGTCCCCGGCCTTTACTCCGCCGGCCTTCCGATCCTGCGCGGAGGCACGGTGTACTTTTCACGCCCCGCGGACGCGCCGCTGCTGTCCGCCGGCGAGCACCGCGCGACCGCGGTCTTCCGGCCGCAGATGGGTGGACTGGTCGAGACTCAGACCGCCACCCCTCTGGTCATCACGGTGACACCCCTCGCACTGGCTCCGAACCTGGAAATCCTCCAGGTGCCGGGCGACGAGGCGTCTCCCTACGCCCAGTTGGGATTGGCAGGGGAGTACGTGGACGCACTCGGAACCCCGCCGGGGTCCTGGGCCCTCACCGTCACGCGCGACGGCGCCCCTGTGCTGGAGGATGAGATCCTCGTGCTGCCGGGCGAGGGGCCCGTGAGCGTGTCGCTCGCGGAGTATGTCCGCCCAGGCACCACGCTCGACGTGGCCGCGGTCTTCACCGCCGACGCGGCGGTGGCCGGGGGTATCACCGCCGGTGAGGCGGCAGCACAGCAGGTCGTGACGCCGCGGCTCACGCCGGTCGAATGGCTCACACGACCGGTTGCGGTGCCCTGGTGGGCACTCGGGGTCGGTCTCGCGCTGCTGCTCGGCGCGGTCGTCGCGGCGATCATCGTCGTGGTCCGCACCCGACGGCGTCCGTCCGCCGACGTCGAAGCAGAACCGGAAGAGGAGCCGGCGCTCGCCTCCGCCGGCGGCGCACCGTGACCAGCGCACATCGGCACCGTCCTGTGGCACGGGTGCTGCTCTTCGACCGGGAGGATCGGGTTCTCCTGTTCCTCACCACGGCGCCGGACAGTTCTGGAGTCGCTCGCTGGCTGACGCCCGGCGGGGGAGTGGACGAAGGAGAGACCTACGCGGAGGGCGCGCGCCGCGAACTGCACGAAGAGACGGGCCTGCTCGTGGACGACCTGGGAGCCTCCGTGTGGGCGCACGATTACGATGTGGAATGGGACTCGGCCGACCATGACACCGGTCACGCCGAGTTCTTCGTGCACGTCACGGATCGCTTCGAACCGTCCCAGGAGCACTGGACGGACGACGAGAAGGTCGACGTGCTCGAGCACCGCTGGTGGAGCCTCGCGGAACTGCTGGCGGAGCGTCCGCGCTTCGAACCCGCGGAGCTGATCGAGCTCGTCCGGCGGCAACTGCCCTCGTGCACCGCCTGACGACATCCCGTCCCGAACCGAGGAGTCACCGTGACCGCGTCCCGCGCCGAGCTCGAGAAGCTACTGGCTCGCATCGCCGAAGAGGAGCGGACCACGTGGTTCACCGCGTTCGGCCACGACGAGGCGTGGAAGCTGGGACGCACCATCCGTCGGCTGGCGCGCGAACGTGAGCATGGCGTCGCGATCGATGTGCGGCTGGGGGAGCAGCAGGTGTTCCACGCGGGCCTTCCCGGATCGACCGCAGACAACGACGACTGGATCGCCCGCAAGATCCGCACCACGCAGCGTTTCGCCGTGAGCAGCCTCGCGATCCGCGTGCAGCACGACCTGAAGGGTGGCGGTTTCGGGTGGCTGGACCCGGCCGTGTATGCCATCTCCGGGGGCTGTGTTCCGCTCCGGGTCGGCGGCGCTATCGTGGGCACCGCGACGGTGTCGGGTCTGCCCGACCACGAGGATCATGCCCTCGTCATCGAGGCGATCCGCGCCGTCAGCGACTGATCGGGGTACAGCCCACACCCCCGAAAACGGGCTGTCGGAGGCGCGGCCGGAGGTCGAGCCTGGGGTCATGAGCCTTCCCGAGCTCACACCCGAGTTCCTCATCCAGGTCGGCATCGCGATCGGTGCCGGCGTCCTCGTGCTGCTCCTCGTGTGGGTTGTCATCCGTTCCGCCGTCCTCAGCGCGCTGAAGGCGCATCAGAAGAGACTGGATGCGGGGGAGCCGCGCCCGGCGGCGCCCCCTGCGACGGTCGTCGACATCCCGGCACCCCAGGCGCCCGTGGAGGCGCCTACGCGGCCCGCTGAGCCCGAGCCGCCCCGCGCGGCAGCGCCGATGCCGATTCCCGCAGGCCCTTCGGGCCCTGCACAGGCCGGTAATCCCTACGCGCAGCCGCCCGTCGTCCCGCCCGCGATCCCGGAACGGCCTCCGATGCCGCCGCAGTCGGTTCCTGCGGCCGCCGCCGCACTCTACGCGTCACATCCGTCCCACGCGGCGCCCCCGGCACCGGTTGCGCCCATGCCGACGCCCGTCGTTCCTGCGCCGATGCCGAGCGCGCCTCAGGTCGAGACCTGGGCGCCGCGTCCCGGTCTGACGTTGCCGGATGCGTCTCCGCAGAGCGTCGATCAGCAGCCTCCGGCGCCGTACGGGGTTCCCGTGCTGCCGCCGCCGCTGATGAACCGCTGACGACCTCAGAGCGGGATAACTTTGCACCGATAAGCGCGATTATGTCAGGTCAAGCAGGGAAGCCCCGCCTCCACGTCGCCGAGAATGCACCTCGACGCCCCTCGGTGTCCCCACAGTCGCCACCGCGATCCTCCTCGACAGCCGCGAAGCCGTCGACACCAGCATGGCCGCCGGCCTCGCGGCAGGCGGCTCGGACGCATCAGCGACAGCTGATCGACCCCGACGGAAACATCCTCGGGTTCGGCTGGATGGATCCGGTGGCCGCCGAACGCGGACCGGAAGCCTTCGCCGACACCTCCACCTCGCAGTCTGAGGAACGCTCGGTTCGAACCTGCAGGCGGGATGGGAGAGAATCGCACGTGACCTCCGAGCCTCCCCTCCCCCCGAGCGGCATCGACCCCGACGACCTCGCGACCACGCTTCGCGTGCTCGGCGCGCTCGCCAAGATCGACAAGACCCACCCCGACTTCCACGCCGTCCGTCGTGCCACGGCGCACATGTTCAAGGAGGTCAAACGCGAGCGTCGCCTCGAAACCCGGGCACGCATCCAGGAGAACGACCGCGCCGTCGTCGCCGCCACCGCCACCGGCGCCCCCGACCGCATCGATGACGAGACCCGCGGCATCCCGATCTCGGGCGCGGCGACCACGCCCATCGCCGGCATCCTCATGAAGGCGCGGGCCTGCTACATCTGCAAGCAGGACTACACCCAGGTGGACGCGTTCTACCACCAGCTCTGCCCGCGGTGCGCGGCGATGAGCCACGCCAAGCGCGACGCGCGCACGGACCTCACCGGGAAGCGCGCCCTCCTCACCGGTGGTCGCGCGAAGATCGGCATGTACATCGCCCTGCGCCTGCTGCGCGACGGCGCCCACACGACCATCACGACCCGCTTCCCGCGGGACGCCGTTCGTCGGTTCACCAGCCTCCCCGACTCCGCCGAGTGGATCGACCGCCTCCGCATCGTCGGCATCGACCTGCGTGATCCCGCCCAGGTGATCGGGCTCGCCGAGTCCGTCGCCGAGCACGGCACGCTCGACATCCTCATCAACAACGCCGCCCAGACCGTCCGCCGCTCCCCCGGCGCCTACCAGCCGCTCGTCGAAGCGGAACTCGCACCCCTTCCCGACGGCCCGCTTCCCGAACTCGAGACCTTCGGACACACCAACGACGCCCACCCCCTGGCCCTCGCGCGCTCGGTCGCCGCGCACCCGATCCTCGCCGCCGCGGCGGCGAAAGCCGACGAACTCACGGAAATGGCGATGGCGGCGGGATCGTCGTCGCTGCAACGATTGGCGGCGGGAACCGCAATCGACGCCGGCGGGCTCGTGCCCGACCTGGCCGACATCAACTCGTGGACACAGAGCGTCGACGCGGTCGAACCGCTCGAGATGCTCGAAGTGCAGCTCGCCAACGAGACCGCGCCGTTCATCCTCATCTCCAAGCTGCGCGCATCGCTTGCCGCCTCCCCCGCCCGCCGCACGTACATCGTCAACGTGAGCGCCATGGAGGGTGTATTCGGCCGGGGCTACAAGGGTCCCGGTCACCCGCACACCAACATGGCGAAGGCCGCCGTCAACATGCTCACCCGCACCAGCGCACGCGAGATGTTCGATACCGACGGCATCCTCATGACCAGCGTCGACACGGGGTGGATCACCGACGAACGGCCCCACCCCACCAAGGTGCGCCTCGCCGAGGAGGGCTTCCACGCGCCCCTCGACCTCGTCGACGGGGCGGCGCGCGTGTACGACCCGATCGTGCGGGGTGAAGCCGGAGAGGATCTCTTCGGCGTGTTCCTCAAGGACTACTCCCCCGGCACCTGGTGAACGACGCGGTGCTCAGTTGCCGATGGTGCAGGTCTGATCCGCCGCCGACTGCCCCCGGAGGCCGTCGATGACGACCTGATCGGGCAGCGTCGGCGCATCGGAGGCACCCGGCGTCGCCGAGGAGGTCGGGGCGGGAGCAGGCGTCGCGTTGGGATCGAGTTCCGACCCGCGACCGTCGCCGGCCTCCGAGACCCCGATCGCCTGGTCGTTGCGGATCGCATCCATCAACTGCGCGCCCCGCGCCTCGTCGGGCTGCACGTGGTTGTAGTAGATGCCGGTTCCCCCCGTCGTGCCGGGGTACTGCAGCAGCGTGATGCGCTCCATGGGGATGTTGTCGAGCGCCTTCGCCATCGCGATCATCGTCGTCAGGTTCTGCAGCTCGGCCGACAGCTCCATCTTGCTCTGGGCGATCTGCGCCAGCGCGTACAGCTTGCCCACGTTGGTGAGCGTCTCCTCCGACTTCAGTTTGCGCAGCAGCGCGGAGAGGTACACCTGCTGCGAACTGATGCGCGTGAGGTCGGACCCGTCGCCCACACCGTGGCGCGTACGCAGGAACATCAGCGCTTCCCAGCCGGAGAGGGTGGTGGTGCCCGCGGGAAGGTCGAGTCCCGTGAAGTCGTCCTGGATCGGGCTCTTGATGCACACCGGCACGCCGCCCACGGCATCCGCCATCGCGGCGACACCGTCGAATCCGATCATCCCCGCGAACTGGATCTCCAGACCGGTGAAGCCGCGCACCACATCCACCACACATCCCAACCCGCCGTACGAGAGCGCGTTGTTGATCGGGAGTCCGCGTGCGGCGCTGGAGGTGCGACCCGTCTCGGGGTCGGTGCACGGGGGGAAAGGCACCACCATGTCCCGCGGGATGCTGACCGCGACCGCCGAGGTCTGGTCGGCGGAGACATGGATAAGGATGTTGACGTCGTTGAGCACGGTGTCGCGGTCGTAGTAGGCGTCGTTGCCGACGACGAGCATGTTGAAGCCGCCCTCGTAGGCCCCGATCTCGGGGATCGGCGCCTCACTCTCGTTGATCACGACGCCCGGCTTCAGCCCCTGCGCGAACTGGTAGGCGGCGATCGCCACGATCGAGCCGCTGGCGACCAGGACCACCGCGACCGCTCCCCCGATGAGCGCGAGCACGTTCTTCCACGCGCGGGACCGCGGCAGCCGTCCGTGGCGGGTGTCGCTGGTGTGCTCCGTCACCGGGGCCTCCTGTCGCTCTCGGACATTCTGACCCACGAAAGGCGACGCCGTCTCACCTCAGCACGGCATTCGCGCGCCCGACCCCCTCCGCGACGAGCGTGGCGCGGGACTCTACCGCCGACCGCAGCTCGTCGTCGTACAGCCGGAGAGCGCGTTCTTCGCCGATCACCGCCTCCAGCTCGCCAAAAGCGATCGCCGCCGAATCCCAGTCCCCGGCTGAAGCGAAAGCCGGCACCAGGTCGCGGAGCGCCAGCACGAAACCGCCGCGGTCCCCCGCCTCGCACGCCGTGCGCGCCGCATGCTCGAGCAACTCGATCCCCACCGCCGAATCGTCGCCCCAGGCGAGCAGCTTGTACGACCGGGTGAGGCAGCGGGTGGCACCGTGTTCTCGCAGGATGTCGAGTTGCACCGGGTGCACCTCGCGCTCGCCGGCCGGCACGCTCAGCGCCAGCTCGAGCAGCTCCGCAAGGGCACGCTCGACCACTTTGTGCTGCGCGACCGCATAGCGAACGCATTCGTGGGCCCACGTCGCCGCCTGCGGATGATCGATGCCGTTCAGCGCGACGCTCGCCGCCATCGAGAAGCGCACGTTGTCGACGTGCAGGATGTCGCCCTCCGCGGCGAAGGCGGTGATCGCCTGTCGCAGGCACTCGAGCGCGCGCTCCACATCCATCGGGAAGCCGAACCAGCCGAGACCCTCCGCGTGGAGGAGGTGCGCATCCATCCAGCGGCCCGCGCTCGGGAGGCGTCGGGCGGCCTCCACCGCGGCGATCGCGCGTGCCCCCTCCCCTCCGTAGGCAGCCAGGAGCGCGTCGAGGTGGTGCGGATGCGGGAACGTGGCACCGAAGCGCGCCAGTGCGACGTCGACGATCGGTTGCACGTCGCGTAGGTCGCGGTAGCAGAGGGCGAGCGCGAGCGCGTGGAGATCGTCCACGTCCGCCGCGTTCAGCAGGTCGTCGGTGCAGATCTCCACCAGCACGGCGAGCGTCTCGGCAACCGGCCCGTACTGCTCGATGCAGATCGCAAGGTCGCCCGCCACGCGACTTCGCTCACGGGCACCGAGGGTGATGTGGGGCAGCAGGGATGCGACGTTGGAGGCGATCCACCGGGCACGCTCCCCCGTCTCCGGGCGATCGTCGCTTCGCGCCGCATCGGCGACGTCGCGCAGGCGTTCGCGCCATGACGCGAAGCCGCGCTCGCGCACCACGGCGATCGCACCCGAGCCGCTCACCGCGCGCAGGTGGGTGCGCACCGCGCTGGGGACGCGGTAGAGCGCACCGTCGGGCGATCCCCCGGCCGCCACGACGAACGACGCGTCGACGAGGCGCGCGATCAGCCCCGCCGCGTCGTACCCGACGAGGATGTCGGCGGCGGGGAGCGCGAAGCGGGGCGGGCCCGCGACCAGCGCGAGAAGTCCCGCTCGGTCGTTCGGGGCGAGGCCGTCCATCGAGCGTTCGATCGCCGCCCCGAGCGAGCCGTGCCGGCTGGTCGGGTTCCGTTCCAGGATGCCGAGGTCACCCCCGAGGCGCTCTTCGATGGCGTCGAGGGGAAGCGTTCCGGCTGCCGCGGCGGCGAGCACGATGCCCAGCGGCAGGTCGTCGACAAGCTCGCAGATGCGGGCGATCCGGGTCTCGTCGTCGGGACCGAAGGTGCCCCGTGCGCGATCGCGGAAGAGGGCAACGGCATCCTCGCGACGCGCCAGCGTGCCGAGTCGCATCTCGCCGGCGACGTCCACCGGCGCGGTCACCGAGGTGACGACCACCCGGGTTCCCGGCGCGCGTGCGACGAGCCGCCGGGCGAGGGCGTGTACCTCCTCGACGACGCCGTCACCGTCGTCGAAGACGACCACATGGGGCCGGATGGCCAACGCCACCGCGCAGGCGTTGACCACGTCGTTGTCCCGCCCCAACAGCACGTGCAGCGCATCCGCGAGGCGGCCAGACAGCTCCGACGGGCGCGCGCCGTCGAGCGCGACCAGCACGGGCGAGCGCCACGTGCGGTGCAGCAGCTCCCGCGCCAGGCGTGACTTGCCGACCCCAGGTGCGCCGGTGATGGCGACGACGTCGAACCTCTCCACCATGCCGTCGAGTTGCGCGAATTCCGCCTCCCGACCGCGGAGGCGACCAGAGGGCGCGTCGACGACATCCCGCCGACGACCGAGTGCGGCCTCCACGAGCTCTGCTCGTGAGGCCGCACCCAGTTTCCGTCGGAGGCTGGCGACGTGCGACTCGACCGTTCGCACCGAGAGGTAGAAGGAGTCGGCGATCTCACTGTTGGTGAGGCGCCGCTCGATGGCCGAGAGCACTTCGGCTTCCCGCGGGGTCAGCTCGACGCCGCTCATGCCGCCCACGGTAGCGCGCGACGCAGCCGGATGCACGCGTAGATGAGGTCCCGCAGCGGATGCCGTCGCCGCAGTGGGTTCACCGTCGTACGCACCTGGCGCTCCAGCGAACGCCGGCGGTACTCCAACTCCTGCTGTACCCGTGGTTCGTCGGGACCGGTGAGCCATGTCCGCTCATACGACGCCGAGATCACGAGTCGGCCCTCCGTCGCCCGGTGACGATGAGGTAGTCCCAGTGCATGCCGTCCGGATGCGTGAACTCCTCCGCGAGGTCGTCGATGTCGTCCGCGAGGGCGCGAGTCGCCTCCTCGTCGCCGGCGAGTGCGGCGAACGCCATCACCGTCGGGCCGTAGAACTCGGCGAAGAAGCGGCGGAAGTCTCCGCGCTCTCGGAACGCACCCGCCACGAGGGTTCCGGGGATGGCGTGCTCGATACGGACACGGTCGCCGAAGAGCCCGCCGACGTAGTCGACGTCGCCCCAGGATGCGGGGGGACGCGCTCCCGCGGGTCCGGCGGGGAGGTGCCGGGCCATCGTGACGAACAGACGACCGATGAAGCCGTCAGGAGTCCAGTTGAGCAGCCCGATCCGGCCGCCCACCCGCGTGACGCGGACGAGCTCATCGGCGGCGAGCTGGTGGTCGGGCGTGAACATCACGCCGACGCAGGAGGTGACGACGTCGAACGACTCGGTCGCGAACGGGAGCGCCTCCGCGTCGGCTTCGAGCCACTCGAGCTGGGCGCTCGCGGCGGCGGCGCGTTCGCGCCCCGCCTCGAGCAGCTGAGGGACGATGTCGGACGCCACGACCCGGGCACCGCGGAGGGCGGCGGGGATCGCGACGTTGCCCGAGCCTGCGGCGATGTCCGCCAGGCGCTCGCCGGAGACGTCTCCGACGGCATCGAGGAGGGCGGGGCCGAGGCTCGGGATCAGCTCGTCCGCGACCCGCGTGTAGTCGCCGGCTGCCCAGATCGCACGGGCGCGGTCCTTCGGTGCGGCGGTGCGGGGCGTCGAGGTGGGGGTGGTGTTCATGGTGGGGGGATTCCTTTCGAGAGGCCGCAGATGCGGCACCCCACCACTCTCGGCACCTCGGCGCTCCGGGTCATCCGTGCTGTACACGGAGATCCGCACGGAAGCGCACGGAGTTCAGCCCCGCGGTGTCCAGCCCGACGGCAGCGGACCGTCGTAGGCGGCACGCTCGCGATCGACCGCGGCCGACCACCCCTGCGCCTCGTCCGTCGCATCGAATCCGCCCCGCGCCACACGGAAACCTACGTCGTCGTGATGCATGCCCGGGGCTCCGCCGCGCCTCGTCGAGGCGCGCGCGCTCCACGCGTCATCGGCGAAACCCCCGCCGCGGAACACGCGATAGTCGTCGTAGCGCGCCGGGTCGAGCAGGTCCCAGCACCACTCCCACACGTTCCCGAGGGTGTCGAAGAGCCCGTTCAGGTTCGGATGCTTGCCGCCGATGTCCTGCGGTGCCGTGACCCCGTCGGCGCTCGTCCACGCAACCTCGGCCAGGGGTCCGTAGTGCGCACCGGTCGACCCGGCACGGCAGGCGAACTCCCACTCCGCCTCTGTGGGTAGGCGGTAGCCGTCGGCGTCGACGTGCCACACGACCTCGAGTCCGTCGACACCGTACGCGGGGTCGAGACCTTCCCACTCCGACGCGGCATTGCAGAACCGCACGGCACGCAGCCAACTGACGTCGGATGCGGGACGACGCGGGTGCACGGCGGACTCCCCCAGCAGTTCGGCTAGTTGCTCCTGCGTCACCGGGTACACGCCGATCTCGAACGCCGAAAGCTCGACCGACCGGCGGAGCTTCCGGCGCGCATCGTGGAGTTCGACCGTGCCCGCCGCGATCCTGGCCATCTCGATCTCCACCGAGGCAGTCTGCCACGCACCCCGGCGCCGATAGGGTCGAACCGGGTCTCGACCCGTGACCGATACGTTCATCGAAAGGAACCACCACCATGTCCGACGCTCCTGCGCCCGCCGTGCAGCCGTCCTACGCTCCCGCCCCGCGCACCAACGGTCTGGCGATCGCCTCCTTTGTGCTCGGCATCCTGGGCTTCGCGATCATCCCCGTGATCCTCGGCCACATCTCGCTGAGCCAGATCGCCAAGCGTGCCGAGGGCGGCAAGGTCTTCGCCATCATCGGCCTGGTGCTCGGCTACCTCGGCATCCTCGGATGGATCATCTTCGCCGTCGTGTTCGTGCCGCTCGTCCTCGTCGCCAGCACCAGCACCGGCGTCAGCTGAGTCGTCCCGCGCCATCCGGGAGCCTCCCTGCGTCATCGCGGGCGGCTCCCGGAATCATGAGGAGAGACATGTCCGAGAAGAACTGGGCCGGCAACGTCAGCTTCGCCGGCGACGTGACTGCACCCACATCGGTGGAAGCCGTCGCCGAGCTCGTGCACACGAGTCCACCGCGCGGTCTCCGACCACTCGGCACACGTCACTCCTTCAACTCCATCGCCGACACCCGCGGCACCCTGCTCTCCTCGGCCGGATTCGCTTCCGTCGATGAGGTCCGTGTCGCCGACGACGGCGCCAGCGTGTCGGCACCGGCGGGGATGAGATACGGCGAGCTCGCGAGGCTTCTCGAGAGCCGTGGCCTCGCCCTGGCGAATCTCGCCTCACTCCCCCACATCTCGCTCGCGGGCGCGGTCGCGACGGGAACCCACGGTTCCGGCGTCGCCAACGGCTCGCTCGCCACGTCCGTCCGCGCGATCGAGTTCGTCGACGGCACCGGCGAGCTCGTCACCCTGCACCGGGGCGACCCCGACTTCCCGGGTGCCGTCGTCGCCCTGGGTGCGCTCGGCTTCGTGACCCGGCTCGAGCTCGATGTCGAGCCCAGTTTCGAGGTCGCTCAGACCGTCTACCGGAACCTGCCCCTCGCTGCCGTCCTCGACACGTTCGACGACGTCACGACTCTCGGCTACTCGGTCAGTCTCTTCACGACCTGGCGCGAGCCGGATGTCGTCGACCAGCTGTGGCTCAAGCGACGGGTCGACCGCGATGGGGTCGCTCCCGGTGCGGTACTCGGCGCCGTGCCCTCGCCGGTGCCCAAGCACCCGATCGCCGGCGTCGATCCCGTGCACTGCACACCGCAGCTCGGCGCCCCGGGCCGATGGCTCGACCGCCTGCCCCACTTCCAACTCGAGTTCACCCCGTCCAACGGCGATGAACTGCAGACCGAGTACCTCGTCCCCCGCGCGGCCGCTCTCGACGCGTTGCGCGCCGTGAGGCAGTTGTCGTCGGTCATCGCGCCCCTCCTGCAGGTGACCGAGATCCGCGAGGTTGCCGCCGACGACCTGTGGTTGAGCGGTGCGTTCGCGACGGATGTGGTGGGCGTCCACTTCACCTGGCTCCCGCAGCAGGATGCGGTCGACGCACTTCTCCCCCGCCTCGAGGAGCGCCTGATTCCGCTCGGAGCGCGCCCGCACTGGGGCAAGCGGTTCCACGCGGGTGCCGAAATCCTGGCGCCCCTCTATCCGCGCTTCGCGGATTTCCGCGGGCTGGCGGAGCGGTATGACCCGCGAGGCGTCTTCCGCAATACGTTCCTCGAGCAGAAGCTGGCCCTCTGACCTCGCGCTAGCCTCGACGCATGCCCGCTCAGGAGATCGCCGACGCCGCACTCGCTACCGCCCGCACCGCTCACCAGCGCGGCGACACGCTCCTGCAGCTGCAGATCGAGTCGGGCCGCCTCGCCGGGGCGAGCTCGTCGTGGGGGTCCTCCGAGAACCTCGCGGTCAGCGACCCGGACGTCGGGTGGCTCCTCGGACACATCGAATCGATCGGATGGCGGTTGGAGCACACCGGCTACGTCTTCGTCGAGACCGGATCGTCGAGCTCGCAGCGCATCCTCTCGACGGGCGAGGGAACCGTCACCCGGGGCGAGATCGTCGGCTACTACGTGTTTCGACGAGCTGCGGCGGACTGAGTCAGTCGGTTCCGAGGTCGAAGGCGGACCCTTCGTTCGCCTCGTCGATCGCCGTCTCGAGCGCTTCGTCGGCGGCGGTGACCTCGGGCGTGCCGAGGATCTGCTCCGCGGCACCCGCCTCCAACTGGCCCACCAGTTCGGCGGTGGCGCCCCCGATGAGCCCCTGTGCCGCGTACTGCTCGAGCCGCGAACGCGAGTCGGCGATATCGAGGTTGCGCATCGTCAGCTGACCGATGCGGTCGTCCGGACCGAACGCCTGATCACCGACACGCTCCATCGAGAGCTTCTCGGGCTGGTAGCTGAGGTGCGGGCCCGAGGTGTTGAGGATGGTGTAGTCGTCGCCACGACGCAGGCGCAGCGTGACCTCGCCGGTCACGGCCGAACCCACCCAGCGCTGCAGCGACTCCCGCAGCATGAGCGACTGCGGGTCGAGCCACCGGCCCTCGTACATGAGACGCCCGAGTCGCCGGCCCTCCGCGTGGTAGTTCGCGACGGTGTCCTCGTTGTGGATCGCGTTGAGCAGCCGCTCGTACGTGATGTGCAGCAGTGCCATACCCGGGGCTTCGTAGATACCCCGGGACTTCGCCTCGATGATGCGGTTCTCGATCTGGTCGGACGCGCCGAGGCCGTGGCGACCACCGATCGCGTTCGCCTCGAGCACCAGCGCCACCGGGTCGGAGAACTCGACGCCGTTGATGGCAACCGGTCGGCCCGCCTCGTACCGCACCGTGACCTCCTCGGTGGCGATCTCGACGTTGTCACGCCACGATGCGACACCCATGATCGGCTCGACGATGTCGAGACCGCTCGAGAGCTCCTCGAGGTTCTTCGCCTCGTGCGTGGCGCCCCAGATGTTCGCATCCGTGGAGTAAGCCTTCTCGACCGAGTCGCGGTACGGGAACCCGTGGGCGACGAGCCACTCGCTCATCTCGGTGCGGCCACCGAGTTCGCGCACGAAGTCGACGTCGAGCCACGGCTTGTAGATGCGCAGCCGGGGGTTGGCCATCAGGCCGTAACGGTAGAACCGTTCGATATCGTTGCCCTTGTAGGTGGAGCCGTCGCCCCAGATCTCGACGCCGTCTTCCTTCATGGCGCGCACGAGCATGGTGCCCGTCACCGCGCGGCCGAGCGGCGTGGTGTTGAAGTAGGTCTTCCCGCCGGAGCGGATGTGGAAGGCACCGCACTGGAGGGCGACGAGGCCCTCTTCGACGAGTGCGGTCTTCGCGTCGACGATGCGCGCCAACTCGGCGCCGTACTCCAGCGCTCGGACCGGCACCGCCTCGATGTCGGGCTCGTCGTACTGACCGAGATCGGCCGTGTACGTGCACGGCACGGCGCCCTTGTCACGCATCCACGCCACCGCGCAGGAGGTGTCGAGCCCTCCGGAGAACGCGATGCCGACTCGTTCGCCGACAGGAAGGGAGCTCAAGACCTTGGTCACCCCTCCAGCCTAGGGCGCCGCAGCGCTCGCCCTCGACGAAGTCACCCCCGTTCGGGACGGGCGAGATTCCGCCGAAATCGGTGTGTCCGCGGCTATCCTGGCCGAATGGCGGATCAGCGACGCACCCCGGGCTCGCAGACGTCCCTGCGCGAAGCCAACCGTGGTCGCATCGTCGACGCCGTCAAGAAGCACGGCGGCCTCACCCAGGTGGAGCTCGCCGGCGCTACCGGCCTGTCGCCCGCCACCGTCTCCAACATCGTCAAGGAGCTGGCCGAGTCGGGGGTGCTGAGCACCTCGAAGTCGATGCGCTCGGGTCGACGCGCCCAGTACGTCACACTCGCCCACGCCTCCGGCCTGGTCTGCGGTGTCCACTTCTCGCAGCGTCAACTGCGTGTCGCGCTCGCGGACACCGCGATGACCATCGTCTCCGAACATGAGATGCCACTCGCGCGCGACCACCGATCCGACAACGAGATCCGCCGGGTGAGCATGCTCATCGCAGACATGCTGGAGAGCGTGTCGGCCGAGCGCGACGAGCTGCTCGCCGTCGGTATCGCCGTGTCGGCGCCGATGGACGCCGACAGCGGCATGATCGCCCGCCCCGGCATCCTGCGCGGCTGGGAGGGCATCTCGATCCGGGAGACCGCGGAGCGCGCCATCCGCGTGCCCGTCGCCGTCGACAACTCCTCCAACCTCTCCGCGCTCGCCGAACATCGCCACGGCGCACTCCGTGGGCACACCGACGCCGTGTTCGTCGAGGTGAGCGACGGCATCGGGGCCGGCATGCTCGTCGGAGGCCGCGGCTACCGCGGTGCGAGCGGCAGCGCCGGTGAGTTCGGTCACATGGTGATCGTGGAGAACGGGCCCCTCTGCCGCTGCGGGAACCTCGGATGTCTGGAGGCGATCGCCGGCGGTGACGCCATCGTCGAGAGCCTGAAGAGCCGCTACTCCTCGCTCAAAGTCGGTGACGTGATCGTCCGAGCGATGGCCGGGGACGACGTCTGCATCCGCGCGATCGCCGACGCGGGCTCCCACATCGGCGTCGCGGCCGCCAACATCGCCAGCATGTTCGACCCGGCGCGCATCGTCGTCGGCGGGCAGCTGGCACGGGCCGGTGAACTCCTCCTCGGCCCGATCCGGCAGGTCGTCGACCGCTCGCTCGCGACTCGCCTCGCCCCGCCCCCCGAGATCGTCGCGGGGCAGCTGGGTTCCCGTGCCGCGCTCATGGGCGCGATCGGGCTCGCCGGCGACCAGGTCAGCGCGTTCCCCGCCGCGATCCCCGGCACAGCCGAACTCCGCGCGGCGCTCGGGTGAAGTGATGACACGCACCTCACGGGCGATCGCCGCAGCGGTCGCCGCCCTTCTCGCCGTGCCGGTTCTCGCCGGATGCTCCAACGCGGTCGGCAGCGGCACCCCCATCGATCCCGATACGGCAAAGATCGGACTCCTGCTTCCCGACTCGGTGACGGCACGGTACGACTCCGCCGACCGGCCCTACTTCGAGGAACGCATCGCGGAACTCTGTGCGGCATGCGAGGTGCTGTACGCGAACGCCGACGGCGACGCGGCGAAGCAGCAACAACAGGCCGAGTCCATGCTCACCCAGGGCGTGTCGGTGCTCGTGCTCGACCCCTACGACGGCAAGGCTGCGGCATCCATCGTCGGTCTGGCGAAGAACCGCGGCGTGCCGGTCATCGCCTACGACCGCCTCATCGACAGCCCGGATGTGGCCTACTACATCTCTTTCGACAACGAACTCGTCGGGCGTCTGCAGGCGGAGTCCTTGCTCGCCAAACTCGAGTCGGATGGTGTCCGGCCGGGTGACGGCGGCATCCTCATGGTGAACGGCTCCCCCACCGACAACAACGCCTCCCAGTTCAAGAAGGGCGCGCACTCGGTCATCGACGGCAGCGGATTCGCGGTGCTCTCCGAGTTCGACACGCCCGGCTGGGACCCTGCCAAAGCGCAGGATTGGGTGGCGGGTCAGATCACGCAGTTCGGCGACGCGATCGTCGGCGTGTACGCGGCGAACGACCCGACAGCGAGCGGCGCCATCGCCTCACTGAAAGCCGCGGGCGTCACGCCCCTCCCTCCCGTCACCGGACAGGACGCCGAACTGGCGGGGCTGCAGCGGATCCTCGCCGGCGACCAGTACATGACGGTGTACAAGGCGTTGAAGCCGGAGGCCTACCAGGCGGCCACCCTCGCGATCGAGCTCGTGAACGGCCGCACCCCTCCCGGCCAGGTCGAGGTCTCGGTGAACGGCACCGCCATCCAGTCGTTCCTCCTCGAGCCTGTCGCCGTGACCCGGGCACAGATCAAGCCGGTCGTAATCGACGACGGGTTCTTCACGCTGGAACAGGTCTGCACCCCCGACTACGCGTCCGCCTGCGCGGCCGCGGGACTGATGCCGTCGTGAGCGTCGAAGCGGTCGCCCCGCTCCCCGAACGCCTTCCTCCGGATCGAGTCCCCGTGCTGTCGATGCGCGGCATCTCGAAGAGCTTCGGCAAGGTTCAGGCGCTGACCGACATCCACCTCGACATCTACGCGGGAGAGGTCGTCGCGATCGTCGGTGACAACGGTGCCGGCAAGTCGACACTCGTCAAGATCCTCGCCGGCGTGCATCCGGCGGACGACGGCGAGATCGAGTTCGACGCGCAGCCGGTCACCATCCCCGATCCCACCGCATCCCGTGCCCTCGGGATCGCGACCGTGTTCCAGGATCTCGCGCTGTGCGACAACCTCGACGTCGTCGCGAATCTGTTCCTCGGACGGGAGATCTCGGGCGCCGCGCTCGAGGAGGAGGAGATGGAGCGTCGGGCGTGGGAGCTGCTGCGCCAGCTGTCGGCCCGGATCGCGTCGGTCCGTGTGCCGATCGCGGCGCTCTCGGGCGGCCAGCGTCAGACGGTCGCGATCGCACGCTCGCTCATCGGCGACCCGCGGGTCGTCATCCTCGACGAACCCACGGCCGCCCTCGGCGTCGCCCAGACCGCCGAGGTGCTGAACCTGATCGAGCGCCTCCGTGAGCGGGGTCACGGTGTGGTGCTGATCAGCCACAACATGGCGGACGTGCAGGCGGTGGCCGACCGCATCGTCGTGCTCCGACTCGGCCGCAACAACGGCGACTTCCTGGCACCCGACGTCGGCTACGAGGACATCATCGCCGCCATCACCGGTGCCACGGAGCACGCACGTCAGCTACCCGAGCCGCCCCTCCCCGGCCCCCGACGGATCCGGCCGGCCCGATGAGCGAGACGGTGGAGACCGGGCGCTCCCGAATCGCCGGCGTGTACGACGACGTCCGTTCGCGCATCACGGGCGGCAGCCTCGGCTCGCTCCCCGTCGTCGTCGGCCTGGTGCTCATCTGGGGCATCTTCCAGGCGCTGAACCCGAGCTTCCTGTCGGCCGACAACCTGGTCAACCTCACGCTGCAGTGCGCAGCCGTCGGGACGATCGCCATCGGGATCGTGCTGGTGCTGCTCCTGGGTCAGATCGATCTGTCGGTGGGGTCGGTGTCGGGTCTCTCGGCGGCCATCCTCGGGGTGGGGCTCACCCAGCTGGGCTGGCCGCTCGCGCTGACGATCATCTTCGCGCTGGCCACCGGTGTGGCGATCGGACTCCTCTACGGGTTCCTGTTCACGCGGTTCGGCGTGCCCAGTTTCATCATCACGCTCGCCGGTCTGCTCGGAATCCTGGGCCTGCAGCTGAAGGTGCTCGGTCCCACCGGGTCGATCAACATCCCCTTCGACTCCCCGATCGTGCTCTTCGCGCAGAGCTGGTTCCTACCGCCGTGGCTCGCCTACGCGGTCTCAGCTCTCTGGGCGGGCGGACTCTTCATCTCGGCGGTTCTGCGGCAACGACGGAGACGGCGCGCCGGGCTCTCGACGACGGCGCTCGGCTGGCAGGCGGCGAAGGCCGGCGGGCTCCTGCTCCTCTGCGCCGCCGCCGTCACCTACCTGGCCACCGACCGCGGCGTCGGCGTGATGTTCGTCTTCTTCATCGCGCTCGTCATCGTGATGGACGTGGTCCTCACCCGCACGCGCTGGGGCCGGGAGGTGTACGCGGTCGGGGGCTCGGTGGAGGCGGCGCGGCGCGCCGGCATCCGGGTGGATCGCGTGTACATCTCCGTCTTCGTGCTCTGCTCCAGCTTCGCGGTGGTGGGTGGCATCCTGGCCGCCGGACGCCTCAGCTCGGCGAGTCTGTCGTCGGGCGGCGGCGACACCAACCTCAACGCGATCGCTGCGGCGGTCATCGGCGGCACGAGCCTCTTCGGCGGCCGTGGTTCCGCGTGGAGTGCGCTGCTCGGAATCGCCGTCATCCAGTCGATCTCGAACGGCTTGACGCTGCTCAACCTGGACTCCTCCATCCGCTACATGATCACCGGCGGCGTCCTGCTGCTCGCCGTCATCATCGACTCGATCTCACGCAAATCGCGTGCGGCGCACGGGCAGGCCTGACCCGCAGACAGGACGGAACACCATGACGGACGACGGAGTCCCCCTCGCACCCGGTCGGGCGCGTCAGTCGGCGATCTACCGCGCCGGCGCGACCGGTTCGCGTCCACGTATCCCCACCCGCTGGAGTGACCTGGTCGACGGCGCCGAACGCGCGATGTCCCCCGAGGCCTGGGCCTACATCGCGGGATCCGCGGGCCGCGAGTCGACGGCCGAAGCGAACTACGACGCCTTCGACTCGTGGCGGATCGTGCCACGGATGCTGCGCGACGTGTCCTCGCGCGACCTCTCGGTGGAGCTGTTCGGCCGCCGCCATCCGTTCCCGCTCATCGTGTCTCCTGTCGGGGTGCTCGAACTCGTGGACCCGGACGGGGACGTCGCAATAGCCCGCGCAGCGGGCTCCCTCGGGATCACGAGCGTCATGTCCAGCCAGGCGTCGGTCCCCATGGAGCGCATCGCCGCCGAAGCCGCGGGCCCACGTTGGTTCCAGCTCTACTGGTCGAGCGACGACGACCTGGTGGCCAGCTTCGTCTCGCGCGCCGAGGCGAACGGCGCCGAGGCGATCGTGGTGACCCTCGACACGGGGATGCTCGGCTGGCGACCCCGCGACCTGGACCGTGCCTTCCTCCCGTTCATCCAAGGGATGGGCATCGCCCAGTACACGAGCGATCCGGTGTTCCAGCGTCTCGTCGACGCGCGACTCGCGCAGCCGTCGTCGGGCCCACGGCCGCGCGTCACGCCTGCGGCTGCGCGCACGCTCGTCGAGATGACACGCCGGCACCCGGGCACCTTCCGGGAGAACCTGCGCAGCGGCCGCCCCCGCGCGGCCGTCGAGACGTTCCTCGACGTGTTCTCCCGCCCGTCGCTGACCTGGGCCGATCTCCCGTTCCTGCGCGAGCGCACCCGACTGCCGATCCTGCTCAAGGGGATCCAGCACCCCGACGACGCCCGCCACGCGATCGATGCGGGCATCGACGGCATCGTCGTCTCCACGCACGCCGGGCGTCAGGTGGACGGCGCCGTCGGGTCACTCGACGCGCTCCCGGGTGTGGTCGACGCCGTCGCCGGGCGCGTGCCGGTAATCCTCGACTCGGGGGTACGCGGCGGCGCAGACGTCGTGCGTGCCCTCGCGCTCGGTGCGACCGCCGTCGGGGTGGGCCGCGCGTGGGTCTACGCGCTCGCCATCGCCGGCGAGGCCGGCGCTCGGGAGGCGCTCGACAATCTGATCGCCGAGACCGACCTGACGCTCGGTCTCGCGGGCTTCGACTCGGTCGCGGCACTCACCCCCGCCGCGCTCGTGCGCCTCTGAGCCTCAGCGACCGCCGGCGGCCATGACGCGCATCCGTTCGCGGGCAAGCGGAACCTCGGCGATCATCAGGTCGACGAACGCCGAGGCAGCCGAACTGCGGCGACGACCGCGCTTCGAAGCGAGAGCGGCTGCCCAGCGGGTCTCCGTCGTGTCCACCGCCAGGCGGACCAACTCCGGGGTGGCGCCGACCACGTAGTCCGGCACCAGCCCCACCCCCAAGCCCGCGGCGAGGCATCGCGCCATGGTCATCACGTCCGACACCTCGATCCGTACCTCCGGCCTGACACCCCAGCGGGCGAACTGCTCATCGAGGACGCCCCGAAGCGAGAAACCTCTGAGCATGGTGACGACGTCGGCGGACGCGAGCTCCTGCGGGCCGATCGAGTCCCGCGACGCGAGCGGATGATCCCGGGCGGCGGCGAACACGTAGTCGGATCCGACGAGCTCCTGGAACTCGATATCCGGGTGCGCGGGGAGCGGGAGCACCACCAGGCTCACATCGAGTGTCTCGTCGAGCAATCCGGCGATGAGGCCCGCGGCGCCGTTGGGGCTGGTGCGGGCGGACACCGAAGCCTCCTGATGGGTGTCGCGGAAGACGCGCAGCATGCGGGGCATGTCGAGGAAGTCGGGGGCTGCGAGCAATCCGAGCGACACGCTGCCGCGAACGGTCCCGCGGAACCCGGCGACCACGTCCCTCGCATCGTCGAGGGCAGCTACGGCGCGACGTGCGGCAGGAACGAGACCTGCACCTTCCGCCGTGAGGGTGACCGATCGCGAGGTCCGCACGAAGAGCGGCGTCCCCAGTTCCTTCTCCAGCGCCTTGATCGAGGAGGACACCGCGGACTGTACGAGGTGGAGCCGTTCGGCGGCGCGCGTGAAGCTCCGCTCCTCCGCGACCGCCAGGAACTGCTCGAGCTGTCGGACTTCCATGCACCAACTATCGCATCCATTGATGGTTCCTATCTATTTCTATCGTTGGACTTGATTCATTCGGGCCGCCAGCCTGTTCCCACAACATCCCGACACTCCCCCGACGAATGGATCACCCATGAACACGACCCCCCTCGCGGGCATCCGCCCCCGCGCGCACAGCATCCCCTCCGACCCCCTCCCGCGTCGGCGAAGTCCCGAGGTCTTGTACGGAGCCGCCGTGCTCATCGCATGCGCAGCCATGATTCCCGCCTTCGCAGCGCAGGCGTCGACGCCCGCGAGCATCGCCGCGCCGTTCCTGATCGCGCTGACCGCTTTCGTCACCGGTCGAATCGCCGACACGGGAGCGTCCCTGCGGCAGACCGCGATCGGCACACTCCTCCTCATCGCCGCCGTCACCGCGATCGCGCTCGGCCAAGACGTACCGGCGCTCCTCCTTGCCGCTCTGGGCGCAGGCGTCGCCGTCCCCGCCGCGTTCTCGCTCCTCTTCTCCCGGATCCGGCGCACCGGCCGAGCCACGCCGCGCTATCTGCTCCCCCTCCCCCCGCACATCTCCCGGGCGCGCCGTCAAGGGTTTCGCATCGCACGTGCCTCAGCGGTGACAGCGGGGGCCCTGTCGATCGTCGCGACCGGTCCGTCAACCGTCGGCATGGTGAGTGCCACCGTCGCGACGCTCGCGGCCCTCGTCGCGGTCGCGGCGACGTGGCGCCTCGCACGGCGCGGTCAGCCCGCTGAGACGGTTGGCACCCTGTTCGCGCTGGCGGCGACCGCGGCAGGATTCGTCGGGATCGTCTCGGTTGTGACACCCGCGCTCGCCCCGACCCACCTGGTCGGCGCGACGAGCACGGCGGCCGCACTCCTTCTCCTCGCGCTCACTGTCCCCGCGGCGCGACTCGCGCGTCCGGCACGACTCGCGCGTCCGGGCACCCACGCCTACCGCGCAGCGGTCCGCGGCTACGACCCCAGCCGCACCCGCCGTCCCGCAGCAGCCGCCACCGCGCGATCTGTGGCGGACGTGCGCGCATTGATTCAACAGGCCCGCGATGCGTCGCTTCCCGTCCGCGTCCACTCGACCGGACATTCGGCCGGATCGGTCGACCCCGTCGACGGTGCCGCGCTCATCCGGGTGCTGATCGACGAGCCGATCGACGTCGATCCTGTCGCCCGGACCGCACGCATCCCCGCGGGGACCCCGTGGTCCGACGTGCTCGAAGAAATCCTGCCGCACGGACTCGGCGCCCCGCACGGGTCGTCATCCCACGTCGGTGCGGTCGGCTACCTCCTTCGCGGTGGGCTGAGCTTCTACGGGCGAGCGCAGGGTGTCGCCGCCAACTCGATCACCGCGCTCGACATCGTGACCGCTGACGGCACCCGCCGGACGGTCCGCCTCTCGGACGACCCCGACCTGTTCTGGGCGGTTCGCGGCGGCGGAGGAGGCTTCGGGATCGTCACCGCGGTCACGGTCCGCCTGTTCCCGCTCACCCGGGTGGTCACCGGGATGGCTGCCTTCGAAGCCGCCGACGCGCTCCCCTTGCTCCGCCGCTGGACGGAATGGTCGCTGACGGCGCCGCGCGAGATCACCACATCCTTCCGGCTCGTGCGCATGCCCGGCGTACCCGGGATCCCACGAGACCTTCGGGGGCGCCAACTGGTCGTCGTCGATGGCGTCGCGCACCACGCGATGGCGGGCGACGACCCCGAGGCGGCCGCCGCCGGGCTGCTCACCGTCCTCCGCGAGGTCGCCGCGCCCGTGTTCGACAGCTGGCGTTCCACGACACCCGCAGAAGTGCCGGCCACGCACGTCGATCCACCGATTGGGGTGCGGCACGACTTCGACCACCTCCTGCTGCACGACCTGGACGACCGCGGCGTCGACGCATTCGTCACCGCGGCTCGGGGGTCCGGTTGCGCGAGCGTCGAGTTGCGCCAGCTCGGCGGCGCGCTCGCGGAGCCGCCGCGCCAGGGCGGTGCGGTCGCACACTACCCCGGGCGATTCGGGCTATTCGCCGTGGCCCTCTCCCCCGCAGGCCGCGACGACGACGCGCGAGGGCAGCTGGCCGACATCCGCCGGGCGCTCACGCCCTGGGCGTCGGAGCGGATCGTCCCCACCTTCGCTCCGGACCGTTCCCGACCGCAGAAGCCGCTGAGCGACGCGGACGTTGCTCGTGCCCGAGCCATCCGCGAGCGAGTCGATCCTCTCGGGGTGTTCGCCGGCGAGGTGGCGGCGGGCGCCTGACCGATAGCCCGGGCGGGCGGCGCGAGCGCGCTGCCCGCCCGGGCTATCGTGGCAACCGTCCCCCACCCCGAGGAGAGTTCCGGATGCCGAAGTACGTGCTGTCGATCGACCAGGGCACCACGAGCACCCGCGCCGTGCTCGTCACGGCGGACGGGCGGATCGCCGCCACCGGGCAGCGCGAGCACACTCAGCACTTTCCGCAGGCAGGCTGGGTCGAGCACGACCCCGCCGAGATCTGGAAGAACACCCGCCTGGTGGTCGGCGAGGCCCTCTCCCGGGCGAACACCACCCGCCACGAAGTCGCCGCAGTCGGCATCACCAACCAGCGCGAGACGGCCATCGTCTGGGATCGTGCGTCCGGACAGCCGATCGCGCCGGCCATCGTCTGGCAGGACACCCGCACCCAGGAAACGATCGATGCGATCGCCGACGGCGACCCCGATCGGTTCCGCGAGCAGACGGGCCTTCCGCTCGCCACCTACTTCTCCGCCGCCAAGATCGCGTGGATCCTCGACAGCGTGCCGGGCGCTCGAGACCGTGCCGAACGCGGCGAGCTTCTCTTCGGCACGGCAGACACCTGGATCCTGTGGAACCTCACGGGTGGCCCGCACGGCGGCGTGCATGCGACCGACGTCACGAACGCCTCCCGCACCCAGCTGATGGATCTGCGCACCCTCAACTGGGACCCTCAGCTACTGGACGCCTTCCGCGTCCCCGCCGCGATGCTCCCCGCGATCCGCAGCTCGTCCGAGGTCTACGGCGTCGCCGAGCACTCGAGCCTGCTCCTCGAGACGCCGATCTCGGGCATCCTCGGTGACCAGCAGGCCGCCACCTTCGGACAGGCCGCATTCGACGCCGGTGAGTCGAAGAACACCTACGGCACCGGCAACTTCCTCATCGTCAGCACGGGCGAGGAGCTCGTCCGTTCGCGCAACGGGCTCCTGACAACCCTCGGGTATCAGCTGGGTGACGCGCCTGCGCACTACGCGCTCGAAGGCTCGATCGCCGTCACCGGCTCCCTCATCCAGTGGCTGCGCGACAACCTGGGGATCATCGGCGACGCATCCGAAGCCGAGACGCTCGCCTTGAGCGTGCCCGACACGGGAGGCGTCTACGTCGTGCCCGCGTTCTCGGGCCTGTTCGCCCCGTACTGGCGCCCCGATGCGCGGGGCATCATCGCCGGCCTGACCCGGTTCACCAATCGAGCCCACATCGTCCGCGCGGCGCTGGAAGCGACCGCCTTCCAGACCCGCGAGGTGCTCGATGCCGCCGCCCAGGATCTCGGCCGCGATTTCGCCGAGCTGAAGGTGGACGGCGGCATGGTCAAGAACGACCTGCTCATGCAGTTCCAGGCCGACATCCTCGGCATCCCCGTCATCCGACCGGCCGTCACGGAGACGACCGCGGTCGGCGCCGCGTACGCCGCCGGCCTCGCGGTGGGCTTCTGGTCAGGGCTCGACGAACTGCGCGAGCGGTGGTCGGAGGACCGCCGATGGGAGCCGCAGATGCCTGCCGCCGAACGTGACGACCGGCTGTCCCATTGGAAGGACGCGGTCACCCGTACCTTCGACTGGGTTCGGTGATCAGGATCGGGTCGCCTCGACCCACTCCTGCAGCTTCGTCGAGGCGGCGCCCGAGTCGATGACGGATGCCGCGAGGGCGATCTTCTCGCGGAAGCGTTCGCGGATGTCGATCTCCGCGCGCGTGTGATCCTGCGCGAGGTCCCACGAGACGAGCCCCGCCGCGGCGTTCAGCAGCACGATGTCGCGTACGGGGCCGGACTCCCCCGCGAGCACCCGGCGCACGATGTCGGCGTTGTGCGCCGCATCGCCGCCCCGAAGCTGCTCGATCGTGGCGCGCGGCAGGCCGAGGTCGGCCGGGTCGAGGTCGTGCTCGGTGACCGAGCCACGCGAGACCTCCCAGACGTGACTGTGCCCGGTGGTCGACAGCTCGTCGAGCCCGTCGTCGCCACGGAACACGAGCGCCGTCGCCCCACGCGTCTGGAACACGCCCACGACCAGGGGTACCTTCTCAAGACTGGCGACTCCCACCGCGGAGGCTTCCGGACGCGCCGGGTTGCAGAGCGGTCCGAGGAAGTTGAACACCGTCGGGATGCCGAGCTGGGCGCGCGTGGGACCCGCGTTCTTGAATCCGGGGTGGAAGAGCGACGCGAACACGAAGGTGATGCCGACGCGGTCGAGCACCTCGGCCACCCGCGTCGGCTCCAGCGCGAGATCGACGCCCAGCGCGGCCAGCACATCCGACGAGCCGGACGAGGAACTCGCGGCACGGTTCCCGTGCTTGACGACCTTCGCGCCCGCGGCCGCTGCCACGATCGACGACATCGTCGAGACGTTCACCGTGCCGAAACGGTCGCCCCCGGTGCCGACGATGTCCAGCGCCATCGGATCGACATCCAGCGGCTGGGCGTTCGCGAGGATCGCGTCGCGGAAGCCGACGATCTCATCGACCGTCTCGCCCTTCGCCCGCAACGCCACCAGGAACGCGCCGAGTTGCGCCTCGGTCGCCTCGCCCGTCATCACCTGCTTCATCGCCCACTCGGCCTCGGAGATCGACAGGTCACCCCCCGCCAACAACTCGGTGAGCACGGCGGGCCAGGTGAGTTCGGTGGGCATGCGCACGATCGTACCGACTCGCGGGGACGCGAAATCGATCACCAAAAGGTCACGACAGGCCAGCGCTGGTGATTCGCTGGGAGCGATATCGGCCATAATGGACAGGTGACCACTACCTCCGCCGTCAGCGCACCGAGCACCGCGGTCATCAACCGGCCGAACACCGTCTCCGTGGGCACGATCGTGTGGCTCGGATCCGAGGTGATGTTCTTCGCCGGGCTCTTCGCGGTGTATTTCACTCTCAAGTCGACCTCGCCCGGTCTCTGGGAAGAGCAGACGGCGAAGCTCAACGTCACCTATTCCCTGATCAACACGATCATCCTGGTGCTGTCGTCGTTCACCGCCCAGTTCGGTGTCTTCGCCGCGGAGCGCATGCAGCCGCGCCGCACCGGCGGCCTCTTCGCGTTCACGAAGTGGGGAATGGTCGAGTGGTTCTTCCTGAGCTTCGCGCTCGGCGCAGTGTTCGTCGTCGGTCAGATCTATGAGTACGGCATCCTCGTCTCCGAGCACGTCGGCCTCCAGTCCGACTCCTACGGCTCGGTCTTCTACTTCGCCACCGGCTTCCACGGTCTTCACGTGACCGGCGGTCTCATCGCCTTCCTGCTCGTGATCGGGCGCGTGTTCGCGGTGAAGAACTTCACCCACAAGGAGGCGACGTCCGCGATCGTCGTCTCCTACTACTGGCACTTCGTCGACGTGGTCTGGATCGGCCTGTTCCTCGTCATCTACGTCCTCAAATAGGCAGATCGGATCACCTCAGAACCATGAGTTCCGTTTCCACACCTCGTAACCGCCGGTCCGGCAGGCGTTCACCGCTGGCGTCCGCGGCCCTTCTGCTCATCGGACTGCTGGCGACCGGTGGCGCCTACGCCGCCGTCACCGCGACGACGAGCGCCGACGCCGCCAGCCAGGCTCACGTCGATGCACTCGCCGACGAGGGCGCGAAGCTCTTCGCGGCCAACTGCGCCAGCTGCCACGGCCTGCAGGCCGAAGGTACCGAAGACGGCCCCACGCTGATCGGCGTCGGCGCCGCCGCGGTCGACTTCCAGGTCGGAACCGGACGCATGCCGATGGCTGCCCAGGGACCGCAGGCCCCCATTAAGCCCGTCCAGTTCACCGAGGAGCAGATCCTCGCCCTCGCCACCTGGGTTGCGAGCCTCGGCCCCGGCCCCGCCATCCCGGACGAGCAGTACCTCCACGGTGACGACCTGCCGACCGGCGCTGAGCTGTTCCGCATCAACTGCGCCATGTGCCACAACGTCGCCGGCGCCGGAGGCGCTCTCACCCAGGGCAAGTTCGCCCCGTCGCTCATGGGCGTCGAGGCGAAGCACATCTACGAGGCCATGATCACCGGTCCGCAGAACATGCCGGTCTTCAACGACATGAACATCACGCCCGAAGACAAGGCGAACATCATCTCGTACCTCAAGTACGTCGAGGAGAGCGGTTCGCCCGGCGGACTCGACCTGGGCAACCTGGGTCCGGTGTCGGAAGGTCTGTTCGTCTGGATCTTCGCGCTCGGCGCGATCGTCGGAATCACTGTCTGGCTGACGGCGAAGTCGAACTGAGTCGTGAGTACAGAAACACAGGAAGGGAACTCCATGGCTGAGACGCACGGCGCATCCGCCGGCACCGCCGTCGAGACGCACACACCCGCGTCGGTGTCGACCGGCGTGGCCGTGATCTCGGATGACTCGGTCGAGAACCCGGGCTTCCCGCCGTTCCGGCCCCGCGTCTCCGACATCGACCCGGTCAAGGCGCGTCAGAACGAGCGTCGCGTCTTCTGGCTCTTCCTGGTCTCGATCGCCGGAAGCATCCTCGCGGTCGTCGCCTACATCGCCTTCCCCATCCACGAGGGCGACATCGAGTCGGTCCGCGTCAACAACCTGCTGCTCGGCCTCGGCTTCACGCTGGGCCTCCTCGGGATCGGTTTCGGCGCCGTGCACTGGTCGAAGTCGCTCATGGACGGCCACGACATGGTCGAGCAGCGTCACGACACGCGCGGCAAGCCCGAGACCATCGCGCGCGCGGCCGAGATCTTCACCCTCGGAAACCAGGAGTCCGGTTTCACCCGGCGCAAGCTGATCCGCAACAGCTTGATCGGTGCTCTCGCCATCGCTCCGCTGTCTGCCGTCGTGCTGTTCCGCGACTTCGCGCCCGCCGCCGACCCGGTTCCGCTTCTCAAGCACACCCTCTGGGAGAAGGGCACGCGTCTGGCGCGTGACCCCAACGGCATCCCGATCAAGGCGTCCGACGTCACGCTCGGCTCGGTCTTCCATGTGATCCCCGAGAACCTGCACGAGTCCTCGCACCCGCTCGAGGAGAAGGCCAAGGCGGCCGTGCTCCTCATGCGTCTGAAGCCGGAAGACCTCAACCCCTCTCCCGAGCGCGAGGACTGGGCGTTCCGCGGCATCGTCGCGTACTCGAAGATCTGCACGCACGTCGGGTGCCCGGTCGCGCTGTACGAACAGCAGACCCACCACCTTCTGTGCCCCTGCCACCAGTCGCAGTTCGACATCACGCGTGAGGCGGCCGTCATCTTCGGCCCTGCCAAGCGTCCGCTGCCGCAGCTGCCCATCACCGTCGACGAAGAGGGCTACCTGATCGCGCAGAGCGACTTCCACGAGCCCGTCGGACCGAGCTTCTGGGAGCGTTCGCTGTGACCGCCACTACCACCGCACCCGCCGCGACCGAAGAGAAGGTCCCGCCCGGACCGGGCATGCGCTTCGTCAACGGTGCGGCCAACTACATCGAAGACCGCACCAGCATGTCGGGGCTCGTCAAGGAGCTCGGTCGCAAGATCTTCCCCGACCACTGGTCGTTCATGCTCGGCGAGGTGGCGCTCTACAGCTTCGTCGTCATCCTGCTCTCGGGCACGTTCCTCACCTTCTTCTTCCAGGCGTCGATGGCGCCCGTGATCTACGAGGGCTCCTACCCGACGCTCAAGGGCGTCGAGATGTCGGCCGCGATGGCGTCGACGCTCGACATCAGCTTCGACGTGCGCGGTGGACTGCTGATGCGCCAGGTGCACCACTGGGCGGCGCTGCTGTTCGTCGCATCCATCGGCCTGCACATGCTGCGCGTGTTCTTCACCGGCGCATACCGCAAGCCGCGTGAGATCAACTGGGTCGTCGGCTTCGTGCTGTTCATCCTCGCGATGGCCGAAGGCTTCACCGGCTACTCGCTCCCCGACGACCTGCTCTCGGGCAACGGCCTCCGCATCATCGACGGCATGGTCAACGGCATCCCGATCGTCGGAACCTGGATCTCGTACCTGCTCTTCGGCGGCGAGTTCCCGGGCGAGGCCATCGTCGGACGCCTCTACATGCTGCACATCATGCTGCTTCCCGCCCTCGTGATCGCGGCGATCGGCGTGCACATGATCCTTCTGATCGTGAACAAGCACACCCAGTTCGCGGGCCCGGGCCGCACCGAGGGCAATGTCGTCGGCGTGCCGATCATGCCCGTGTTCGCGGCGAAGGCCGGCGGCTTCTTCTTCATCGTGTTCGGCGTGATCATGCTGGTCGCCGCCACCGTCACGATCAACCCGATCTGGAACTACGGACCGTACGACCCGTCGCCCGTCTCCGCCGGTACACAGCCGGACTGGTACATCGGCTTCGCCGACGGAATGCTGCGCCTCATCCCGCCGCACCTCGAGTCGGTGATCTTCGGATACACCTTCACCTGGTACATCCTGATCCCGATCGTCGTGCTTGGCCTCTTCATCGTCGCTGTGGCGATCTACCCCTTCATCGAGGCGTGGATCACCGGCGACAAACGCGAGCACCACATCGCCGACCGTCCGCGCAACGCCCCCACCCGCACCGCGATCGGTGCGGCCGGTGTCACCTTCTACGCGGTCATGTGGGCGGCTGCGAGCTCCGACCTCATCGCCACCCACTTCATGCTGTCGATCGAAGGCGTCACGCACACCCTGCAGGTGCTGCTGATCGTCGGCCCGATCGTCGCCTTCATCGTCGCGAAGCGCATCTGCATCGGCCTTCAGAAGAAGGACCGCGAGATTGCCCTCCACGGCTTCGAGTCGGGACGCATCGTGCGTCTGCCGGGCGGCGAGTACATCGAGGTCCACGAGCAGCTGTCCGAGTACGAGCGTTGGCGCCTGGTCAGCTACGACGACTACGCGCCGCTCATGGTGCGCCCGAACGCGAAGGGCAAGATCACGTTCTCGACCCGCGCCCGAGCGGTGCTGTCACGCTGGTTCTTCGAAGACCGTATCGCCCCCGTCACCAAGGGCGAGATCGAGGCGTCGAAGCACGGTCACGGCCACTGAGCCAGACACACGAGAGCGGGGGGGGGGGGGGGGGGGGGGGCCGCCCCCCCCGCCGGGGGCCCG
>JAEWJX010000080.1 GCA_023386365.1 Actinomycetes bacterium
CTGCAAAGACGTGGATGCCCGGGCAAGCCCGGGCATGACGAAGTCTTTGTTGAATGTCAGCGCAGAATAGTGACTACGCCTGACTCGCGACCTGCTTGCCTAGCGCGGCTTGCGCGGCGGCAAGCCGCGCGATCGGCACGCGATAGGGCGAGCACGAGACGTAGTTGAGCCCGATCTGGTGACAGAACGCCACCGACGCGGGATCGCCGCCATGCTCGCCGCAGATGCCGACCTTGAGGTTCGGCCGGGTCTTGCGCCCGCGCTGCACGCCGATCTTCACGAGTTCGCCGACGCCGTCGCGATCGACCGAGATGAAGGGATCGATCTCGAGAATGCCCTTGGAGACATAGGTCGAGAGGAAGCTGGCGGCATCGTCACGGCTGATGCCGTAGGTGGTCTGCGTCAGATCGTTGGTGCCGAAGGAGAAGAATTCGGCGGTCTGCGCGATCTCGCCGGCCATCAGGCAGGCGCGCGGCAGCTCGATCATGGTGCCGACCTGATAGCTGAGCTTGACGCCGGTCTCCTTCGCCACCGCCGCCGCAGTGGCGTCGATGCGCGCCTTGACCAGGTCGAATTCCGCCTTGGTCGCGATCAGCGGCACCATCACCTCGAGGCCGACGGGCTTGCCGGTGCGCTTGCCCGCCTCGACCGCGGCCTCGAAGATCGCGCGCGCCTGCATCTCGGCGATTTCCGGATAGGCGATCGCGATGCGGCAGCCGCGGAAGCCGAGCATCGGGTTGAACTCGGCGAGATCGCGGGCTCGGTCGGCGAGCTTGCGCGGGTCGGTGTTCATCGCGCGCGCGACCTCCTCGACCTCGGCCTGCGTGTGCGGCAGGAACTCGTGTAGCGGCGGATCGAGCAGGCGGATCGTGACGGGCAGGCCCTTCATGATCTCGAACAGCTCGACAAAGTCGGCGCGCTGCATCGGCAGCAGCTTCGACAGCGCCGCACGGCGCGTCTGCTCGTCCTCGGCGAGGATCATCTCGCGCACGGTGCGGATGCGCGTCTCTTCGAAGAACATATGCTCGGTGCGGCAGAGGCCGATGCCCTCGGCGCCGAACTTGATGGCGGTGCGCGCGTCATCGGGCGTGTCGCCGTTGACGCGGACGCCGATCTTGCGGACCTGATCGGCCCAGCCCATCAGCGTGCCGAACTCGCCGGACAGTTCCGGCTCGATCATCGGCATGCGGCCAGCCAGCACCTGGCCCACCGTGCCGTCGATGGTGATGACGTCGCCGGCCTTGAAGGTGCGCTGACCCACGCTCATCGTGCCGCGGCCGTAATCGACGCGGATCGCGCCGCAGCCGGAGACGCAGGGCTTACCCATGCCGCGCGCCACCACGGCGGCGTGCGATGTCATGCCGCCGCGGGTGGTCAGGATGCCTTCGGCGGCGTGCATGCCGTGAATGTCCTCGGGGCTGGTCTCGACGCGGACCAGAATGACCTTGCGACCGTCGGCCTGAAGTTTCGCAGCTTCATCCGAGGAGAACACGATCTCGCCGGAGGCGGCGCCGGGCGATGCCGGCAGGCCCGTGGCGATCACGTCGCGCCTGGCCTCGGGATCGATGGTCGGGTGCAGCAACTGGTCGAGCGAGGCGGGCTCGATGCGGGTGACCGCGTCCTTCTTCGAGATCAACCCTTCATTGGCAAGCTCGACCGCGATGCGCAGCGCGGCCCTGGCGGTGCGCTTGCCGCCGCGGGTCTGCAGCATCCAGAGCTTGCCGCGCTCGACCGTGAACTCCATGTCCTGCATGTCGCGGTAGTGCTTCTCCAGCATCGTATAGATGCGGGTCAGCTCCTTGAACGCATCCGGCATCGCCGTTTCCATCGAGGCCTTGTCGGAGCCGGATTCCTTGCGCGCGTCCTCGGTGATGTCCTGCGGCGTACGGATGCCGGCAACGACGTCCTCGCCCTGCGCGTTGATCAGAAACTCGCCATAGAGCTTGCCTTCGCCGGTCGAAGGGTTGCGCGTGAACGCAACGCCGGTCGCCGACGTCTCGCCCATGTTGCCGACCACCATGGCCTGGACGTTGACGGCGGTGCCCCAGGACTCCGGAATATCGTGCAGCTTGCGATAGGTCACTGCGCGCGCGTTCATCCAGGATGAAAACACCGCGCCGATCGCGCCCCACAGCTGCGCATGCGGATCCTGCGGGAAGTCGGCGCCGGTCTCGCGCGCCACCGCTTCCTTGTAGCGGCCGACCAGTTCGACCCAGTCTGCGGCGGTGAGGTCGGTGTCGAGCGAGTAGCCCTGGCCGTCCTTGAAGGTGTCGAGGATGTCCTCGAAGTGATGATGCTCGAAGCCGAGCACCACGTCCGAATACATGGTGATGAAGCGGCGATAGCTGTCATAGGCAAAGCGCCGGTCGCCGGAGAGTTCGGCAAGCGCCTCCACCGTCTGGTCGTTGAGGCCGAGATTGAGCACGGTGTCCATCATGCCAGGCATGGAGGCGCGCGCGCCGGAGCGCACCGAGACCAGCAACGGATTTTGGGAATCACCGAATGCCTTGCCGGTGAGCTTGCCGACATAGTCGAGCGCCTTCTCGACCTGCGCCTTCAATTCCTTGGGGTAGGTTTTGCCGTGCGCGTAGAAATAGGTGCACACCGAGGTCGGGATGGTGAAGCCGGGAGGCACCGGCAGGCCGAGAT
>JAEWJX010000120.1 GCA_023386365.1 Actinomycetes bacterium
GCGTGAGGTCGCCGAGGCGCGCGAGGCGGCAGCCGCCCTCGCCCGCGACACGGAGCGCACCCGCGCCGAGTTCGAGGCCGAAGACGCACGCCTGCGTGCCGAACTGGCTCACGACCTCGAGCAGGGCCGCACCGACCTGGCTCGTGAGCAGGCCGACAGCCGCGAGGCGCTCCGGATCGACACGGAGGCGGCGAACGCCGCCCTCGCCGCCGACACTGAGAAGGCCCGCGCCGAGCTCGCCGCCGCGACGGCCGCCGATCGTGCCGCCCTCGCCGCCGAGACGGCCGCCGCGCGCGCGGCGGTCGAGACGGAGACGTCGTCGGCCCGTGCCGCGCTCGAGACCGAGATCGCCACCCGACGTGCCGAGCTCGACGCCGAGCTGGCCCAGAAGCTCGCCGAGCTCGAGAACGAGCTCGTCACGAGCCGCGGAGAACTCGCCTCCGAGGTCGAGACCACCAAGTCGGCGCTGAAGGCCGAGGTCGAGTCCACGAAGGCGCGACTCGCCTCCGAGGTCGAGACCACCAAGGCGGCCCTCGCGGCCGACGTCGAGACCACGACCGCGTCGCTCGCGTCCGAGGTCGAGACCACTCGTTCCGCGCTCGCTTCGGAGGTCGACGGCGCCCGCGCCAACCTCGAAGCCGAACTGGCCACCGCCCGTGCGGCGCTCGAGGCCGAGACCTCGTCCGCTCGCGCGGCCGTCGAGGCCGAGCTGGCCGCGGCCCGCGAGACGCAGGAAGCCGAGCTGCGCACCGCCCGCGAGACGCAGGAGACCGAGCTGCGCACCGCCCGCGAGACGCAGGAATCCGAGCTGTCCGCCGCGCTCAAGGCTCAGGCCGCCGACCTGCTCGCGGCGCGCAAGGCGCAGAAGACGGCACTTTCCACTGCACGCGAGGCGCAGGAGACGAAGCTCGCCGGGGCGCGCACTGCCTTCGAGACGGAGACCGGCGCGGCACGCGAAGCGCTCGCCACCGAGCTGGCGCAGGCGCGCACCGCCCACGACACCGAACTCTCCGCCGCACGCGTCTCGTGGGAGACCGAGCAGACCTCCGCGCGCGAAGCATGGGACGCCGAACTGCTCGGCGCCCGCGAGAGCCTCACCGCCGAACTGGCCGCCCTGCGCGCCGAAGCGCAGCAGGAAGACGCGCAGACCCGCGCCACCCTCGCATCCGATGTGGAGCGCGAGCGCACCGACGTGGCCCGCGAGGTCGCCCGGGTGCGCGCCGAACTCGCCGCCGAGCAGCAGAGCACCCGCGCACGCATCGAGCATGAGAACGCCGAGCAGTCCGCCCGCCTCCTCGCGGAGGCCGAGCAGGCCCGCGCCGACCTCGACGTCGAACTCGCCGCCCGCCGCGACGAAGCCGAGAAGGACTACCTCGCCAAGCAGCAGGACGCCGCCGCGACCACCCAGAAGTACCTCGACGAGGCCACCGCTCAGCTGCAGGAGGCCAACGCCCGCGCCGCCGAGAAGCGTGCCGAGGTCGAGAAGCTGCAGACCGAGGGCATGGCCGAGGCGAAGGCGATCTCCGAGAACGCCCGCGCGGACGCCGACCAGCTCAAGCGCGAGACCGCGGCGACGGCCAAGAAGATCGTCAAGGACGCCGAAGCCCAGGCGCGCACCCTGATCGCGGATGCGGAGGAGCGTCTCGCGGCACTGCGGGTCGAGCGCGAAGCGGTCGCCGGCTACTTCGAGAACCTGCGCGGACTCCTCGCCGGCGCCGACAAGCTGGCGCCCGCCTCCGTCGACTTCCCGGTGCCTGCCGACGTGCCGGCTGACGAACCGGCGGCGATCGCCGCAGCCGAGCCCGCGGACCAGCAGGAAGTCGACACCCAGCCTGCCGCCGAGCAGGGTGCGGATGCGTCCGACGACCAGTCCGGGAACACACGCGCCACCGCGCACGCCGCCACCGAAGCCTGACGCTAGCCTTGCCCTTATCCCGCAGGACGCGGAGACGAGGGGGACGGCGATGAAGATCCAGAACGCGTTCCGCCTGGGGCTGTTCGGCGGCCTGGGCGTGCTGGTGGCAGTCGTCATCGGCGCCGGCATCGGCAGCCTCGCGACGATCCTCACCTACGTGGGTGCCGCGCTGTTCCTCGCCCTCGGCGTCGACCCGGCGGTGTCGTTCCTCGAACGCCACAAAGTACCCCGGGCCCTCGCCATCGTGATCGTGCTCGCCGCGATCCTCGGCGTCTTCGCCGGGTTCATCTTCGCGATCATCCCCGTGATCGCCGACCAGGTCGGCACCCTCATCACGCAGGTGCCGAAGCTCGTCGAAGGCATCACCGAGCAGGACCTGCTGAAGGAGTGGTGGGAGTCGACGATCCCATGGCTCAAGTACGAAGACGCCGTCTCGAACGTGCAGAACTGGTTCACCGACAACTTCCAGGCGATCACCTCCGGTGTGCTCGGCACCGTCTTCGCGGTGGCGAGCGGCGTGTTCGGCGCGCTGATCGTGCTGATCCTGATGCTCTACTTCGTGTCGTCGCTCGGCAGCATCAAGCGCGGCCTCTACCAGCTGGTCCCCGCCAGCAAGCGTGAGAAGTTCATCGACATCTCGGAGCAGATCTCGAGCTCGGTGGGCCGCTACGTGATCGGGCAGGCGGCGCTGGGCGCCTGCAACGGCATCCTGACGTTCCTGTTCCTCACCGTGCTCGGCTGGATCCTCGGCGACCCGATCGAGTACACGGCGCTGCTCGCGTTCATCGCGTTCCTGTTCTCGCTGGTGCCGCTCGTGGGCACCATCACCGGCTCGGTCATCATCACGGCCGCGGTGTGGCTGTTCGACGGATGGCCTGCGGTGCTCGTGGTCGGCATCTGGTACCTCGTCTACATGCAGGTCGAGGCGTACGTGCTGAGCCCGAACATCATGAACCGCGCGGTGAAGGTGCCGGGCGTGGTGGTCGTGATCGCGGCCCTCGCCGGCGGCACGCTGCTCGGCATCCTGGGCGCCCTCGTCGCGATCCCCGTGGCGGCGTCGATCCTGCTCATCGTGAAGCAGGTCATCATCCCCCGCCAGAACGAGATCTGACGCGCGTCAGTTCCACTCGGTCGGCAGCGGGAGCGCCGACGGGTTCACGGCGCCGACGATCTCGCTGAGCACCCGGTAGGTCTGCTTCTCGCCCACCCACAGGTGCTTGCCCTCGTCGACGGCGATCACCTGCGCCTCCGGCACGACGGCGAACTTCGCCGCCGCCTCCACGGGCCGCAGGTAGTCGTCGAGCTCGGGCACCAGGGCGATGAGAGGCACGCCGCGGCCGGCCCAGGCGGCCAACTCGTCGGGCTTCGTGCGCCGCAGCGGCGGCGACAGCAGGATGGCGCCCTCGATGGGGTGCTCCAGCCCGTACTTGAGCGTCACCTCCGTGCCGAACGACCAGCCCACCAACCACGGGTTCGGCAGCCCCCGCCCGGTGACGAACGCCATCGCCGCGGCCAGGTCGTGACGTTCGTCGACGCCGTCGCCGAACGAGCCGTCGCTTGTGCCACGCGGCGAGGTGACGCCGCGGAAGTTGAACCGCAGCACCGCGAGGTCGGCGAGCGCCGGCAGGCGCGCCGCCGCCTTGCGGATGATGTGGGAGTCCATGAAGCCGCCGTGCGTCGGCAGGGGGTGCAAGAACACGAGCGTCGCGACCGGATCCGCCCTCTCGGGCAGCGACAGCTCGCCCACCAGGGTGAGGCCGTCTGCAGTGCGCAGCTCGATGTCTTCCCGGAACGCGGGCAGCTCGATGCCGCCGGTGATGGGGGTGCTCATGTGCGGGTCCTCCAGCAGTGGGTGTGCCAATGCCTCCGTGCCGCCAGGTCGGCTTCCTCCCCGAACAGCCCGTCGGCGCGCCACGCGACGACGTGCGCGGTTCCCGGCGCGATGCCGAGCCCGCATCCGGGGCAGGTGTACTCCTTGGTGGCGGCCGCGGCGCTCTGCGGCTGCACGTTCCAGACGCCGTCGCGACGCGTCTCGGTGTGGCGCGCGCCGCCGAGGATGCGCTCCAGGTCGAGCGGCTCCGGCTCCGGATCGTTCCCGCGACGGCGGGGGCGATGCGAACGGGGCATGCTCGCCAGTCTACGAACTACTCCTCGACGCGGCCGCCTGTGTCGATCTGCTGGAGGCGCGCCTCCTCCAGATCGAGCAGGCTCTGCGCCCGCTGCAGGATGCGCGAGGGGTACGAGCCGCGGGAGCGGGCCTCCAGCAACACGTCGCGTTCCGCGGCGAGCACCTCACGGCGCAGCGACCGGTACTGCTGGTGTGGGGAGTTCGCGATGCCACCCTCTTCATCAGCGTGCTCCGCGCGTTCCCACGCCGATTGCGCGGCGAGCAGGGTGTCGTCGCGCACACGGCTCACCACCGCGGGGTCGACGGGCACCCCCTCGACGCTGATGTCGTCGCGGTCGAGCACCTCGACGCCCGCCGTCGACATCTCCTCCAGCAGCGCGGCGAGTTCGCGCCGGTCGGCGGCGCGGTCACTGCCACGGATGCCGGTGAGCCGGATCACGAACGGCAGCGTGCCGCCCTGCACCAGCAGGGTCACGATCGCGACCGTGAACGCGATGAGCACCAACTGCTCGTAGTAGGGGGTGCTGCGCGGCAGCGACTGGGCCGCCGCGAGCGTGACCACTCCGCGCATCCCCGCCCAGCCGAGCACGATGCCGCCCCGCCATCCGAGGCCCTCCGCCTGGAGTTGGGCGAGGTCGTTGCGACGGCGGTCGATGCGGCGTTCGAACCCGGCCTTGCGCCTCTCGACGCGCGCGTTGCCGCTGACGGTCATCGCCTGCACCCGGTCGAGCGCCCGCTGCAGCATGCTCTGCCGTTCGTCGACGCGCTGCTCCTGCCGCCGCATGAAGAAGATCAGCGGCCACACGAACAGGTACCGGATCGCGATGAGCATCGCGGTCATCAGCAGGCCGAGCAGCACCGCCTCTTCGACCGACAGGTCGTCGGCGCGCACGTCGCCGATGATGGTGGAGATCTGGGCACCCATCAGCAGGAAGACGCCGTTCTCGAGCACGAACTGCACGGTGCGCCAGTTGAACCGCTCCGAGATGCGCGACTGCGCGGTGAACGCCTTCGCGCTGTGGTGGCCGCTGTAGAGGCCGGCGACGACCACCGAGATCACGCCCGAGCCGTGCAGCTCCTCCGCCGGGATGAAGGCGACGAACGGGACGGCGAACGAGATGGCCGTGTCGAGCATCGGGTTGTCGAGCTTGCGACGCACCAGCACCGCGATGACACCCACCACGAGGCCGATCGCGATCGCCACCAGCACCGCGTAGAAGAAGTCGCCGATCGCGTTCCATGCGACGAAGTCGGCGCCATCGGCGGTGAGCGCCGTCGCCGCGATCGCTGCCCGCAGCAGCACGAGCGCGGTGGCGTCGTTGACGAGCCCCTCGCCCTCGAGGATCGACACCAGTCGCGCCGGCAGGCCGATCCGTTTCGCGATCGATGTCGCCGCCACCACATCGGTGGGCGAGATGACCGCACCCAGCGCGATCGCCGCGGCCAGGTTGAGGTCGGGGAGGATCATGAACAGCACGAACCCGGTGGCCAGGGCGCTGGCGATCACGAGCACCACCGACAGCACGGTGATCGTCGAGAAGTTCCTGCGGAAGTCGACCAGCGGCACCGTGATCGCCGCCGCATACAGCAGAGGCGGGAGCACGCCGAACAGGATGATGTCGGGCTCGATGTCGATCGGCGGGACGCCGGAGATCAGGCTGTAGCCCACCCCGATGATGACCAGCAGCAGGGGCGCGGCGACACCAAGACGTGGCGCCCAGGCCGCGGCCGCGACGATGGCCACGATCCCTCCGATGGCCACCAGCGCGTATTCCATACTCGATCGTATCGAGCGGGCTCACGCCGGAGCGCGCCGGCGGTCAGGGTGTGGTCAGTACCAGCCCTTGTTCTGCGAGTGACCCCACGCGCCGCACGGCGTTCCGTAGCGGCCCTGGATGTAGCCGAGGCCCCACGTGATCTGGGTGGCGGGGTTGGTCTGCCAGTCGGCGCCCACACTGGCCATCTTGTCGCCGGGCAGCGCCTGCGGGATGCCGTACGCACCCGAGCGGGTGTTGTGGGCGTACACGTTCCAGTGGGATTCCTTGTTCCACAGGGCCACCAGGCAGTCGAACTCGCCCTGGCCCCATCCGCGCGCCGTCACCATCTCGTAGGCGATCGCCTGCGCGGTGCCCGGGTCGGGCACACCGACGGCGGGAGCGGGACGCTGCACCGGCTTCGGCGGGGCGATCTTCACCACGCTGAACGCGTCGCGGGCGTGCCCGAAGTCGCCGGTGGCGCTCACCTGCACCGTCTGGCCCGGATCGTCGGAGGCGCTCTCGGCGTCGGTGGCGGCGGCCAGCGTGGCGGCGGAACTCAACCCGCTCGGCTCCACCAGGAACACCGCGACCAGGCCGATCGAGACGAGGTAGGCGAAGGTGCCGAGCAGCCAGCGGGGCCGCATCGAGGCCGCGGAGATGCGGGCGCGCGTCACCTCAACCGCCTGTTCGGGCGGTGCGAGGGGGGTCCCTCGACGCCGATATCCGCTCACAGTCGCACCAGTGTAGCCACGGTTTCCGAGAAGGACATGGGTGCGGCTGCTCCCGAACGGGGGGTCGCCGGCCCGAACCCGGCTCAGCGGACCGCCAGCATCACGCGGGTCACGGTGTCGAGCACCAGGTCGACCTGGGCCTCCCGGTAGCCGCCCCGCTGCGCCCGGAACGCGACCGTGCGCACATCTTCGGCGGTCAGCGCCGCACCCGACTGGAAGTACCCGGCGATGCGGTCCGCGAACGCATCGACGTCGCGAACCGAGTAGCCGATGGTGAACACGCTCACCCGCTGGAACTTCTTGCCCCCGGGGCGCACTACCCGATCCAGGATCACCTGCGCCGTCTCGCGCGCCTTCGCGTACCAGGCCTCGTCGCCGACCTCGGCGATCTCCCGGTCGCGCTCACGGGCCGCGAACGCGTCCTCCAGGCGCTCGAGCGCCGCATCCACATGCGTCGTGGAGTAGCCGCTCTTGCGCATCGAGAACGCGGTGGTGCGGATGCTGTCGGCCGTCACCACGGAGCCCGGGATGTCGGACGTGTACGCACGCCGAGCATCCTCGAGGAACTCCTCGACCTCTTCGATGTCGTAGCCGTGTCGGCCCTTGCGCGCGCGCGGGAAGGTCATGCTCACCTGTCAAGGGTAGCGAAAGCCGCCACCCGATCGGCTCAATGGAAGATCAGGAAGAAGGCGTAGGCGACCGCGGCCGAGGGGATGATCGAGTCGAGACGGTCGAGGAACCCGCCGTGACCGGGCAGCCAGCCCGAGATGTCCTTGATGCCCAGCTCGCGCTTGATCAGCGACTCGATGAGGTCGCCCATGGTGGCGACCAGCATGAGGGTGAGGCCCATGATGGTGCCCTCCCACCACGGCTGACCGAGCATCAGCCAGCCCAGCAGGGTACCGGCGATCATCGCCGCGACGGCAGCGCCCGCGAAACCCTCCCAGGTCTTGCCGGGGCTGATCTTGGGGGCCATCTTGTGCTTGCCGAAGCTGAGGCCGGCAGCGTACGCACCCACGTCCGTGGTGACCACGATGATGAGCGCGGCGAGCACCCACCACTGGCCGCCGTCCTCCTTCTCCCCCGCGAGCACCACATAGAAGCCCGCGAGGAAGGTGATGTAGAGCTGCACGAACATGCCGGCGCCGATGTCGGCCAGCACCTCGCGGGCGGGGCCGCGGTGGCTGGGACGCGCCAGCTCCGCGACGCGCCACAGCGTGATCACGAGGATCGCGCCGAGCGTGGCCAGCCACAGGCCCGGCACATGGAAGTAGAACGCGATCGGGACGGTGGCGACACCGAGGACGATCGACACGACCCGGGGCACATCGCGTCCGCCCACGCGGAGGGCGCTGCTCAGCTCGAACACCGTGAAACCGATGAGCACCGCCGCGAACGGCATGAACAGTTCGCTGTAGAACAGCAGACTCACCAGCAGGACGATGCCCAGCACCACGCCGATGCCGATCGCCGCGAGCAGGTTGCGCCCCGTGCGGGCGTTGATCTTCTCCTGCGTGGCGTCGAACTGGTCGCGGGCGTGCTTCACCTGCGCCTCGAACTCGTCGCGGGCATGCTGGGCGTGCTGCTCGATGTCGACCCGGGTCTGGTGGGCGCGCGCTTCGAACTCCTCGCGCGCCGAGCGCTTCTTCGAGGAGGTGTCGTCGCCCGGGTCAGCCTGCATCAGACCTCGAGAAGCTCGGCTTCCTTGCGCTTCAGGGCCTCGTCGATCGCGTCGACGTGCGACTTGGTGAGCGCGTCGAGTTCCTTGGTGGCGCGGGCGATCTCGTCCTCGCCGACCTCCTTGGTGGCGTCGAGGTCGTCCTTCGCCTTACGGCGCAGGTTGCGCAGCACGACCTTCGCATCCTCGCCCTTCGCGCGGACCAGCTTCACGTACTCCTTGCGACGATCTTCGGTGAGCTCGGGCATGGTGACGCGGATGATGTTGCCGTCGTTGCTGGGGTTCGCACCCAGGTGCGAGGCGGCGACGATGGCCTTCTCGATGTCTTTGAGCGCAGCCTTGTCGTACGGCGTGATGATGAGCACGCGCGCCTCAGGGTTCTGCAGGCCGGCGAGCTGCGCGAGCGGCGTGGGGGTGCCGTAGTACTCCACCATCAGCTTCTGGAACAGGGCCGGGTTGGCGCGACCGGTGCGCACCGTCGAGAAGTCGTCCTTGGCGACGTCGACCGCCCGGTTCATCTTCTCCTTGGCCTCGGCGAGAACGTCACTGATCACGGGGGTGCTCCTTCGATGCTGCTGCGGATGATCCGTCGCTCAAGCTTAGTGACCGGATGTTGCGGGGGAAGTCAGGGCGCGGTCACGAAGTCGATGAGCTGCTCCACGCGGCCCACAAGGCTCGGTTCGAGGTCGGTGTAGGTGCGCACCGACCCGAGGATGCGCTGCCAGGCGGCGGCGATGTCCGCCTGCTCGTCGTGCGGCCAGCCGAGCGCCTCGCACACGCCGTGCTTCCAGTCGGTGCCCCGCGGGATCTGCGGCCACGCCCGGATGCCGAGGCGCTCCGGACGCACCCCCTGCCACACGTCGATGTACGGGTGACCCACCACCAGCACGTGCCGGCCGGTGACCTGCGCCGCGATCCGCGACTCCTTCGAACCGGGGACCAGGTGGTCGACGAGCACACCGATCCGAGCATCCGGACCCGGCCGCCGCTCGGCGAGCACCTCGGCCAGATGGTCGATGCCCTCCAGGTACTCCACGACGACACCCTCGACCCGCAGGTCGGCGCCCCACACCTTCTCGACCAGCTCGGCGTCGTGCCGCCCCTCGACGAAGATGCGGCTCGCGCGCGCCACCCGGGCGCGCTGATCGGCGACCGCACGCGACCCGGATGCGGTGAGCAGCGTGCCCTGCGGCGCGGCCTTCGGGGCCACCAGCACCGCCGCCTCGCCGTCGACGAGGAAACCGCGGCCGAGAGGGAACCACCGCACCTTGCCGTGGCGGTCCTCGAGGCCGACGTTGCCCTTCTCGACCCGCACCACCGCGCCGACGAACCCGTCGGGCAGCTCCACCACGAGATCCTTCTGCGCCGGAACCTCCGGCACCACCTTCTTGCCGCGGGCGCGCCAATCGCCCGAGAGCACATCGCCCCCGTACGGGTCGAACCCGCTCAAGCGGTGACCAAGGTGCCGATGTGGTCGCCCTTGAGGGCGCGGGTGATGTTGCCGGCCGGCTCCATACCGAACACGTGCATCGGCATGCCGTTGTCCATGCAGAGGCTGAACGCGGTCGAGTCGACCACCTTGAGGCCCTGCACGAGCGCCTCCTGGTAGCTGATGCGCTCCAGCTTCTTCGCCTCGGGGTTCTTGCGCGGGTCGTCGTCGTAGACGCCGTCGACGCCGTTCTTCGCCACGAGCACCGCCGCCGCACCGATCTCGAGTGCGCGCTGGGCGCTGACCGTGTCGGTGGAGAAGTACGGGAGACCGGCGCCGGCTCCGAAGATCACGACGCGACCCTTCTCGAGGTGCCGCTCGGCACGTAGCGGGATGTACGGCTCCGCCACCTGGGTCATCGCGATCGCCGACTGCACGCGCACCTGCGCGCCCGCCTGCTCGAGGAAGTCCTGCAGGGCGAGCGCGTTCATGACGGTGCCGAGCATGCCCATGTAGTCGGCACGGCCGCGGTCCATGCCGCGCTGGCTCAGCTCCGCGCCGCGGAAGAAGTTGCCGCCGCCGACGACCACGGCGACCTCGACGCCATCCGGGTCGTCCTCGTGCTTCGGTGTGGCGGCCGCGATCTCTTTCGCGATCCCGAAGATCACATCAGGGTTGACGCCCAGCGAACCGGCGCCGAACGCCTCACCCGACAGTTTGAGGAGGACGCGGCGGCGCTTCGACATGGGGGACCTTCCGAAGAGGGGGGAATGCGGGCCGGTGGGCCGTCAAGAATCGTACCCCGTCGCATCCGGGGAAACGGCGAAGGGCCCGACCTCCTTGCGGAGACCGGGCCCTTTCGACAGCGCTACGGCTTAGGCGCCGACCTTGAAACGGGCGAACCCGGTCACGGTCAGGCCGGCGTCCTTGAGGACGTTGCCGACGTTGAGCTTGTTGTCGCGCGCGTAGTCCTGCTCGAGCAGGGCGACCTGCTTGAAGTAGGCACCGAGGCGACCCTCGACGATCTTCGGAAGGGCGGCCTCCGGCTTGCCCTCCTCGCGGCTGATCTGCTCGACGATGCGACGCTCGTTCTCGACGTCGGCGGCCGGCACCTGCTCCTTGGAGAGGTAGGTGGGGTCGGCGAACGAGATGTGCTGCGCGATCGAACGGGCCGTCTCGACGTCGTCACCGGTGTACGCGACGACGACACCGATCTGCGGCGGCAGGTCCTTGCTGGTGCGGTGCAGGTAGACCGCGAACTTGTCACCGGCGATGCGGGCCACGCGACGCAACTCGATCTTCTCGCCGATGATCGCGGCCTGGTCCTCGATCAGAGAACCGACGGTGGCACCGTCGACCGCGACCGCGAGAGCGGCATCCACCGTCTCGGCGCCGGAGTCGGCGAGCGCGCCGACGACCTTCTCGGCGAGCGCGACGAACTTCTCGTTCTTCGCGACGAAGTCGGTCTCGCAGGCGAGCTCGATGAGGGTCACCGCGGTGGCCGACTCGACGACGGCGACGAGGCCCTCGCTCGTGGAACGGTCGGCACGCTTCGCGTTGCCCTTCGCTCCCTTGAGGCGCAGGATCTCGACGGCCTTCTCGATGTCGCCATCGGCTTCGACGAGAGCGTTCTTGGTGTCGACCATGCCGGTGCCGAGGCGCTCGCGCAGGACCTTCACGTCTTCCAGGCTGAAGTTGGCCATGGATGTGTTCCTAACTGGTTCGGTTCGGATTACTTGGCGGCGGGCTTCTTGGCGGCGGGCTTCTTGGCCGGCTTCTCAGCCTCAGCCTCGGCCTCGGGCGCCTCGTCGGCGGCGGGCTCCTCGGCGGCGGGCTCCTCGGCGGGGGTCTCCTCCGCGGCGGGCTCCTCAGCGGCAGCCTCCTCGGCAGCAGCCTCGGCGACGACGACCTCGACCTCGGCGGCGCTCGCCTCGACGTCACCGTCGACACGGCCGTCGACGGCCTCGATCTGCTCGGCGACTGACTCGGCGGCCGGGGTCTCGAGGAGCTCGCGCTCCCACTCGGCGAGCGGCTCGACGGCCGAGACGTTGCCCGACTCCTCGGTCTTCTGGTGACGCTGGATGAGGCCCTCGGCCGCGGCGTCGGCGATGATGCGGGTGAGCAGGCCCACCGAGCGGATCGCGTCGTCGTTGCCCGGGATCGGGTACTGCAGCTCGTCGGGGTCGGCGTTGGTGTCGAGGATGCCGATCACCGGGATGCCGAGCTTGGTGGCCTCGTTGACCGCGAGGTGCTCACGCTTCGAGTCGACGACCCAGATCGCGCTGGGGGTCTTGGTGAGGTTGCGGATACCGCCGAGGGTCTTGTGCAGCTTGTCGAGCTCGCGCTTCTTGATGAGGAGCTCCTTCTTGGTGAAGCCCTTCGTCGTGTCGTCGAAGTCGATCTCCTCGAGCTCCTTCATGCGCGCGAGGCGCTTGGAGACCGTCTGGAAGTTGGTGAGCAGACCGCCGAGCCAACGCTGGTTGACGTACGGCTGGCCGACGCGGGTCGCCTGCTCGGCGATGGCCTCCTGGGCCTGCTTCTTGGTGCCGACGAAGAGGATGGTGCCACCGTGGGCGACCGTCTCCTTGACGTAGTCGTAGGCGTTGTCGATGTAGCCCAGCGACTTCTGCAGGTCGATGATGTGGATGCCGGAGCGCTCGGTCAGGATGAAGCGCTTGACCTTCGGGTTCCACCGGCGGGTCTGGTGTCCGAAGTGCACGCCGCTGTCGAGCAGCTGGCGAATGGTGACGACGGCCATGGCCGTTCTCCGTTCTCTGCAGGCAGGGCGATGCCGGGCCTGCATTTATCTCAGTTGTCTGTCACGGCCGGTCGGCCGCAATCCCTGGTGCCCGGACGCGATCCCGCACACCATCTCTGGTGGGACTGAAGGGATAGCTGCCACGAAGTGGGCACGCGAAGTCACTCCCCGAAGGAAGTGCGACGTCCAGTGTAGCAGCGCGGGGGTGTTGCGGCCGCCGCTTCCGGGTCTATGCTGATCGCCGGCCCGGAACGCCCGGGGATGCCGAGAGGAGGGGATACCTGATGAACACCGTCTTTGTCGTGGTCTGCACCCCGACCCTCATCCCCGAGGCCGCCGCTTCCTGATCCCGCGGTGGCCTCCCCACCCGGAGTCCATCGTGAACAACTTTTCCGGCGACGACGACTACGTCGCCACTGATTTCTTCGGCGACGGCTACGTCGTCCCCACTTTCGCCGACTACGACATCGTCCTCGGCCAACGCTGGTCGACATGGCCGGCGATCACCCCATCCGAACGCGGGCCGCAGCCGTGGCCCGACTGGGTGGTCACCTCGGCGGCGGCCGTCGACACCGAGCTCGGCATCCTGAAGACGGGTAAGGAGGCCGACGTGTTCCTCATCGAGCGCGCCGTGCCCGACGAGCCCGGGAACGCCGTGTTGCTCGCGGCGAAGCGGTACCGCTCGGCGGAGCACCGCGACTTCACCCGCTCGGGCATCTACCGCGAAGGGCGGGTCGAGCGGCGCAGCCGCGACCAGCGGGCCGTCGACCGCGGCACCGCGTACGGGCGCTCGGTCGCGGCCGTCGCGTGGTCGTACGCCGAGTTCGCAGCGCTGTCGCGCATGTACGCGCTGGGTGTGGCGGTGCCCTACCCGGTGCAGGTGAACGGCACCGAGCTGCTGCTGGAGTTCATCGGCACCGGCACGGTGGCGGCGCCGCGCCTGGCGGCGTCGTCGGCGGCGGGCGCCGAACTCGGTGGGCTGTTCGAACAGGTGGTGGAGATCCTGCTCGGATTCGCGCGCGCCGGGTGCGCCCACGGCGACCTGTCGCCGTACAACCTGCTGGTGCACGAGGATCGCGTCGTCGTGATCGACCTGCCGCAGCTGGTCGACGTGGCGGCGAACCCGAACGGGTTCGAGCTGCTGGAGCGTGACTGCCGCAACGTGTGCGAGTGGTTCACGCGGCGCGGCCACCCGGCGGATGCGGGTGAGCTGTTCGCCCGCGCGCTCGCCGAGCTGTTCTAGCCCTCCCCAGAGTGCCTGGCACGCGACCACTCCCCCGTTGGTCGCGTGCCGGGCCTCCGGGGGACCCACGGATCGGATGCTGTTCGGATGCATCCCCTTCGCCGCCTGTTGCGCTTGATCACTCTGGTGGGCCTCGCCGCGCTCTGGGCGTGGCCGCTGGCCGCCCCGCATCCGATCGCGCGCCCCTACCTGGCGCCTGCCACGCCTTACGCATCCGGCCACCGCGGCATCGACGTGGGCGCATCCGACGGGGATGTCGTGCGTGCGCCGGCAGACGGTGTCGTGCACTATTCGGGGTTCGTGGTCGACCGGCCGGTGCTGTCGATCGCCCACGGGGGCGGGGTGATCTCCAGCTACGAGCCGGTGAGTACCGTTCTCGCCGCCGGGGATTTGGTGCGGCGGGGCGACGTGATCGGCACGCTGGAGGCCGGGCACTGTACGTCCGCCTGTCTGCACCTGGGTGTGCGGGTGAACGGGGAGTACGTGTCGCCGTTGCGGTTCCTCGGCGGCCAGCCGCGAGCCGTGTTGCTCCCACTCTGAGTGAACTCCTCCGTCGGATTCTCTCTCAGCGGGTAGCTCAGGCGCGCGGGTGCGCGAGACGGTAGCTTTCGCGGAGCCGCTCGGTGGAGACGTGCGTGTACAGCTGCGTGGTTGCGAGGCTGGCGTGGCCGAGCAGTTCCTGCACGATGCGCAGGTCGGCGCCGCCGTCGAGCAGGTGGGTGGCCGCCGTGTGGCGCAGCGAGTGGGGTCCGGCGGGTCCAGTTCCGGGGAGTTCGCGGAGTTCGTGCGCGACCAGGTCGTACACCGTACGCGTGCCGATGCGCGCCCCGCGGGCGCCGAGCAGGAGGGCGTCGCCGGAGGTCTCGTTCGCAAGCGCAGGTCGACCACGGTCGAGGTAGTCGGTGAGCGCGTGCGCGGCGGGGCCGCCGTACGGCACCACCCGCTCCTTGGAACCCTTTCCGAGTACCCGCACGGTGCGGGCGGCGGGGTCGACGTCGTTCCGGTCGAGGCCTGCGAGTTCGCTGACGCGCAGGGCGGACGCGTAGAGCAGTTCGATCACGGCGACGTCGCGCAGCGCGACGGGGTCTCCCCCGGATGCGGCTGCCTGCAGGCGTTCGAGCATGGCGTCCATCTGGGCGCGGGTGAGTACGCGCGGGAGGCGGCGGCCGGCGCGGGGTGTGCGCAGCCGGAGTCCCACATCCGTCTGGGTGATGCCGTTGCGCTGCAGCCAGGAGGTGAGGGAGCGCACGGATGCGACGCGGCGGCCGAGGGTGGAGGCGGCGAGGCCCGTTTGGGAGCCTTTCCAGATCCAGTCGCGCAGGGTCTCGAGGTCGATGCGGGCGGCATCCGTCTCGCCGAGTGCGGTGGTGAAGCGGGTGAGGTCGGCGAGGTCGGTGCGGTACGCCTTCACCGTGTGCGGCGAGTAGCCGCGTTCGAGCGTCAGTTCGGTGAGGTAGGTCTCGACCGCCTGCTGGAGCTCCATGGCTTCATGGTGTCACCGCGGGGCGGTCAGGCTCCGGAGGCGCGTTCGGCGTCGGCCAGGTTGAAGGTGGAGCGTTTGTTGGAGAACGCTTCGCGGCGGTCCTCGGGTGTCATGGCGGCGAACGCGTCGAGGTAGGCGCCGGTGAATCCGGCGACCCGGGGTGCGTCGCCGATGGGGACGATGGAGTGCACCACCTGGTCGGCGTAGATGCTGACCAGGTTGAACGTCTGGCCGCCGTCGATGCCGGAGAGGGTGCCGGGTTCGGCGCTCGCGTCGATCGTGTAGCAGGTGGCGGATGCGACGGAGACGGGGACGCCGGCGAAGGTGCCGGAGGTGGAGTAGTGCAGGTGCCCGGCGAGGATGCCGCGAACGTCGCTGCCGCGGATGACGTCGGCGAGTTCGGCCTGGTGGTCGAGTTCGAGGATGGCCATCAGTTCGACGGGGCTGGGCAGCGGCGGATGGTGGAGGGCGATGAGGGTGCCGTGGGGTGCCGGCTTGGCGAGTTCTTGCCGCAGCCAGTCGAGTTGTTCGGGGTCGAGGTCGCCGTGGTGGTAGCCGGGCACGGTGGAGTCGAGGGCGATGATGCGCAGGCCGCCGAGGTCGTAGACGCGGTCTTGGCTGGCGGTGCTGGGCGTTTCGCCGAGAAGGATGGAGGAGAACGGTTCGCGTTCGTCGTGGTTGCCCATCACCCAGATGACGCGGGCACCCATCCGCTCTGCTGCCGGTTCGATGAGGGTTTTGAGACGTTCGTAGGCGTCGGGTTCGCCGAGGTCGGTGAGGTCGCCGGTGATGACGATCGCTTCGGGGCGCATGCCGGAGCGTTCGAGTTGCGCGAATGCGCGGGCGACGGTGGCGTCGGTGTCGACGGCACCGTAGAGCGGTTTGCTGCCGCCGAGCAGGTGGGTGTCGCTGATGTGGGCGATCACGTGGACGGGGGGTGCATGCTGCCCGAGCTGGACCATGTGGGCACTTTAGCCGTCACGACTGTTGCTGCCGCTCTGGTGAACGGATCCAGCCATCGCCGCGTTCGCGTGCGAGTCCGTCGAGGGCGAGGAGGCCGAGTTCGGCGCGCACGCGGTCGACGGCGAGTCCGGAGATGGCGGCGAGCTTGTCGGGGGTCCGCGCGCTGCGCGGCGCGAGCGCGTCGAGCAGGCGGGTGCGGGTGCCTGTCGGGTCGGCTGCGGGCCGGACGACGTCGCCCGCTGTCGGCGGTCGACGTTCGTCGAGCGGGAAGAGTTCAGCGATCTCGTCGGCGGTGGTGACGCATGCGGCGTCGTATTCGCGGAGCAGCCGATGGCATCCGGCCGACGCGGAGCTGGTTACCGGCCCCGGTACGGCGCCGAGGGGCCGGCCGAGTGCCGCCGCGTGGCCGGCGGTGTTCAGCGATCCGGATCGGGACCCCGCTTCCACGACGACGGTGGCTCGGGCTGCGGCGGCGATGAGGCGGTTTCGTTGGAGGAAGCGCCACTTGGTGGGTGCCACTCCGCAGGGGACCTCGGAGATGGCGGCGCCCTGTTCGATGATGCGTCCGAGGAGCGCGTCGTGCCCGGAGGGGTAGAAGCGGTCGAGCCCGCCGGCGAGGAAGGCGATGGTGGTGCCGCTGCTGGCGAGCGCTGCGCGGTGGGCGGCGCCGTCGATGCCGTAGGCGGCGCCGGAGACGATTGCGTAGCCGCGATCGACGAGGCCTGCCGCTGCCTCGACGGTGACGTGTTCGCCGTACCCGGTGGCGGCTCGGGCGCCGACGACGGCGATCGACGCGTCGAGGGCGATCAGGGCGCCGCGGTTGCCCCGCACCCAGAGCGCGTGGGGCGCATGCTCGCCGAGGTCGTCGATCGCTGTCGGCCAATCCGGGTCGCCCGGCACGACGAGCGACAGCCCGAACCGGGCGGCCTGCCGGAATGCGAGCAGCGCATCCGGTTTCGAGATGCGCGGCACCCAACGTTGCACCGCATCCGCCAGTTCGCTCGGGTCGATGTCGACTCCCGCGTCGGTGAGGGTGTGCTGGAGCATTCCGCCGGAGTGGTCGTCGATGAGGCTCCCGAGCGCCGTCTCGGCACCGACGGTCTGAACGACTCGGCTGGCGACGCGGTCGCCGGGTTCGGAGATGGCGGTCCAGGTGGCGCGGGCAAACCGTTCGGCGACGGCGTCACGGTCGTGCTCGGGGGCGGTGACCGGCCGCACGAGCGCGGTGACGGTGGAGGTGGCGATTCCGAGGATGCTCATGTGGCTGCCTTTCGCAGGTGGAGGGCTCGCCCGATCTGTTCAAGTCCGGGGCGGTCGACGCCGTCGAGGTCGGCGAGAGTCCAGGCGAGACGGAGGACGCGGTCGTAGCCGCGCATGGTGAGGGCTCCGCGCTCCAGCGCACGGTCGAGCGATGCGGTGGACCCCGTGATGGGTGCCCCGTCGCTGCGCAACCACGTCCCGGGCGCGTGCGCGTTGAGGCGCCAGGGTTTCCCTTCGAGTCGTGCCCCCGCACGAGCGCGCGCCTCGAGGACGCGTGCACGCGCGGCGCCGCTGGTGGTGACGGGTTCGTCGGCCGACATGCGCAGTTGCGCCGCGGTGACCCGCGGCACGTCGAGCTGGATGTCGACGCGGTCGAGCAGAGGACCGCTGAGGCGCCCGAGGTACCGACGGCGGGCGAAGGGGGTGCAAGTGCATTCGGCATCGCGTACGCCCGCGTTGCCGCACGGGCACGGGTTCGCCGCCAGCACCAGCTGGAACCGGGCGGGGAAGGTGGCTGCGGCGCCGACCCGCGAGATGGTGATGGTGCCGGATTCGAGCGGCTGTCGCAGCGAGTCGAGGGCGCTGGGGGCGAACTCGGGCGCCTCGTCGAGGAACAGGATGCCGTGGGCGGCGCGTGCCGCCGCCCCCGGTCGGATCACGCCGCTGCCTCCGCCCACGATCGCGGCAGGCGACGCGGAATGGTGGGGAGCCTCAAGGGGCGGCCGGGTGGCGAGCGAATGCCCGACCGGCGCACCCGCGAGGGAGCGGATCGAGCTCACTTCGAGCGCGGCCCGCTCGTCGAGGTCGGGCAGGATGCCGGGCAGCCGCGCCGCGATCATCGTCTTGCCGGCACCGGGCGGACCGAGGAGGAACATGTGGTGACCACCCGCGGCGGCGACCTGCACGGCCTCCACCGCGTCGCGGTTGCCGATCACCTCCGACAGGTCGCCGGGTTCGGTCTCGCGCTCCGCAGCCGGCGCAGGGAGAAGCGGCTCGACCTCCACCGGCTCCAGCTCGGATCCGTGCCAGATCGCGGCATCACGCAGGCTCGCGATCGAGACGACCCGCATCCCCGGTACGAGTGCTGCTTCGTCGGCGTTGCCCGCCGGCACGAGCACCGTGTCGAACCCTGCGCGCTCGGCGGCCAGCACCATGGGCAGGATGCCGCGGGAGGGGCGCATGCGACCGTCGAGCCCGAGTTCGCCGAGGTGTACGACTCCGGCGACGGACGCCGGATCGACGAGACCTTCGGCGGCGAGGAGCGCCAGCGCGATGCCGAGGTCGAAAGCGGCACCCGTCTTCGGTAGTGACGCCGGCGACAGGTTGATGGTGACCCGGCCCGCGGGGAACTCGAACTCGGTGTTGCCGATTGCGGAGCGCACGCGGGCCTTCGCCTCACCGAGTGCGGTATCCGGGAGTCCGACGAGTACGAACGCGGGCAGGCCGCGCGCCGTGTCGGCTTCGATCTCGACGAGGGCGCCGTCGAGCCCGAGGAGGGCCACCGAGTGGGCGCGTCCGACGCCCATCAGAACACCCCCGCGAGGTGCTCGACGGTGGGGACCCCGCCACGAGGCGCGAGCACCGCGACCGCATCGATACGGCTGCGGCCCCGTTGGTCGGGATGCGCCTCGCGCCAGAGCCCCGCAAGCCGCCGCAGGCGAGCGAGCTTGGTGCCGGTGATCGCCTCCAGCGGGTGCCCGAATGCCGTGGAGGTGCGGGTCTTCACCTCGACGAACGCGATCACGTCGCCACCCCGCATCACCAGATCGATCTCGCCGTGGCGGCACCGCCAGTTGCGCTCGATCAGGCGATACCCGCGAGCCTCCAGGTGCTTCTCCGCCATCCGTTCACCGCGCCGGCCCAGTTCGTCTTTCGCTGCCATCCGACCAGCGTGGCCGGGTGCGGGTCGCGGCGAACGCGACGATCACCGAACGGCGGATGGACGCGAACCGACGCGAACTGGGGAGGAGAGGTCGCCGCGACCGCCACCATACTGAGCACGTGAAGTGGCTGGACCTCTACATCGATGGGATCCATGACGGGATCCAGCGATGGGCACCGATGAACGCGCTGACCGTCGCGGTCGGGCCGTTCAGCGTGGTCGGCTCGCTGATCAACGCGCTCTTCTGCGGCGTCCTCTTTGTCGGCGGCGCATCGATGCTGGTCATCGGCGAGGGCCTCGGGCTGCCCATGCTCGTAGTCGCCGCCGCGATGGAAGTGGTGTTCGTGCGCGTCCACGTGCGGGCCCGCCGGGGCGACTTCGACCCCTACATAAAGAGCGACGACGACACCGACACCACCCCGCGCTAGCCTCGCCGCATGGCCTCCCGCATCCGCCCCGCCACCGCCGCCGACGTCGAGGCGGTCGCCGCCATCTGGGCTCCGGGGTGGCGCGACGGGCACCTGGGTCACGTGCCCGACGAACTGCTCGAGCACCGCGGACTCGACGCGTTCCGCGAGCGGGCAGCGCAGAAGATCGGGCGCACCCGCGTCGCCGAGGTCGATGGGGTGATCGTCGGGTTCACGATCCTCGACGGCGACGAAGTCGACCAGCTCTACGTCGACGCCGCCGCCCGCGGCACTGGCGTAGCGGCACGTCTGCTCGCGGATGCCGCGGCCGAGTTGCGCGCCCACGGCACCGCCGTTCCGTGGCTGGCGGTCGCCACCGGCAACGCCCGCGCACGCCACTTCTATGAGCGCGAAGGCTGGACCGACGCGGGCGAGTTCTCCTACCCCGCCGAGACCGGCCCCGACACGCACGTGCTGGTGTCGTGCCACCGCATGGAACTGCGCCCGCAGGCGCCCAACCCCTAGCCGCTCAGCCCCGCACCAGCTGCGCCACCTCACCGCACGAACGCACGAACGAGCCGGCGTCGGCGCGGTCGAGCGGTTGCAGAAGCACATCGGTGGCCCCCGCGGCGACGAGTTCCCGCACCGCCGCGGCGACCTCCGCGACCGACCCGGCGGCGCCCCACGGGGTGCCGCGGTAGCCCCACTCGGCGAGCTCGTCCGCGAGCGCCGACGCCGCATCCGGGCCGAACGCGGTCATGGCGAACACGGTGACCGGATGCGGTCCCGTGCGCCCCGCGGCCGCCCGGGCCGCCGCCACCCGCACCACCGCATCCGCCACCACGGCGGGTGACGACCCGGTCGTCAACAGGGTGCCGTCGGCGACCTCCCCGGTGAGGTCGAGCGTGCGCGGCCCTTCGCCCGCCGCGTGCACCGGCACCGCACGGGCCGGCGGCCAGGACAGCTCCACCCGGTCGAGTCGCACGTAGCGGCCCTCCGCGTTCACCTGCGATCCCGCGAGCAGGCCCCGCAGAGCCGGGACGAACTCCCGCATCAACGTCAGCGGCGACCCGGCGCGCACCCCTGCCTGCTGCATCCACTCCTGCACCCCGTGGCCGACGCCCAGCCGCAGGCGCCCGGGGTACAGCCGGTCGATGGTGGCGATCTCCATGGCGAGCAGCGCCACATTGCGCAGCGGCATCGGCAGGATGCCGACACCCACCCGGATGCGCGTGGTCGCGGCGAGCGCCGCCCCCGCCGAGGCCAGCGCTGATGCGCCGAAGCAGTCCTCGAACAGCAGCACCTCGTCGAGTCCCGCCGCCTCCGCGGCGCGCGCGAACGCCGGCAACTCCTCCGGAGGGCGGGACGGGGTGAAGATGACGCCGACGCCCACGCTGCTCACCCGTCCAGGCGCACGAGCCGCACGAACCGCACGACCAGGTCGTCCGCACCTTCCGCGAGCGACAGGCGCAGACGGACCGCATCCGCGCCACCGGAACCGTCGAGCGCTCCCTCGGGCAGGGCGATCGTGGCCGTGCGCCACTCCCCCGAACCCGCGCGGTCGACAGAACCCGACGTTCCCGCGGACGTGTCGATCGCGAACGCCCCCGCCCCGGCATCCAGGTAGGTGACCTTGAGCACGACAGCACCGCCGGCGTCCGTCGCCGCCGCCGCGAAACGCGGATCCACGTCGAGCACGAACCCGGTGTCGCCGGCCGCCACATCCGTCGACAGCCCCTCGTAGGCGGTGCCGTTCTCCTGCTCGAGCACCCCTTCGTGCACGTCCGCGTCGGTGCGGTGGGCCACCGAGCCGGGCTCGTCGGTCTGCACGAGCCAGCGTTCGAGGTTGCGCACGAACGGGCGCCCGGGCCACGACGACTGATCCGCGAACGGGCCGTCCTCCCCCGACTCCACCCAGTACCGGTCTTCGGCGTCGCGGAACGCGGCCCACGCGTCCGCCGACGTCGACGCGGTCTGCCCGATCGACAACCGCAGCCAGTCCCAGTGCTCCGGGAACTCGGCCATGTACGACGGCCCGGGCACCACGTACACCCAGTTCATGCGCAGCTGCAGCGCCTTCAGGTTCGCCTGCCGCACCGCGTAATACGGCTCGTCGGTGTCGTACCCGCAGTCGGTGAAGCACTCGTTCTCGGTGGCCACCACGAAGCGCCCCGAGTGGATGGGCAGCGTCTCGTCGACCACCATGTGCCCGTCGGGCTGGATGTGCGATCCGTACGCCGGCGCCTCGCTCAGGTGGAAGTTCGACGGCTCGGTGATGCCCGTGCGGATGCCCATCCCCGCCTCGACCACCTGCTGCGCGCGCAGATCGTCCGCCTCGCCGAACGGACCCCACGGGTAGTCCTCGCCCGTGAAGACGAGCTTGTGGGAGGCGTCGCCGAACAGCTGCACCAGGTCGGTCCAGGCGTGGGCGTACCAGCGCAGGTAGGTGCTCTCGTCGAGGTCGCCGGCGTCGACGGCAGCGTGCACCATCTCGTAGTCGTACTCGGCCCAGGTGAACGCGCCGGGCACGTAGACGAAACGCAGGCGCGGATCGGAGGCGAGCCCCGTGTCGACGAACAGCATCCGGTAGGTGTCGAGCAGGTGACCCCACACGCAGTCGTCCCAGATCGGCAGGTGCCGCTGGTCGTCGTAGTCGGGTCCGTAGCTCGCGACGCCGCAGGTTTCGGCGACCCACTCGGGTGCCCACTCCTCGCCGCTGGCGAACAGGCGCATCCAGAAGTCACCGGGTTCGGCGAGCTGGGCGTCGAGGCCGTCGAAGCTCATCCCCTGGGCGGTGCCGGAGGCCCCTCGGTCGAGGCCGCCACCTTGGGTGGGGCGCACTTGCCGCCAGCTGAGATCGATCGACCGAACCGCGACGAGTTCGCCGGCGTCGGCCTCTTCGGAGAAGTAGCCGGAGTTGGCTGCGGGGCGCACCCAGTCGGGCAGCGACCAGTCGTCACCGTCGGCGATGCTGACCCCGTCGCCCGCATCCACGAGGGGGAAGCGAGGTCCGACGTCGAGGTCGATGCCGTCGGGCCCGCCGGACGGCAGGGGGGCCGGGTTCACGGTGCACCCGACGAGCGCCGCCACCGCGACAGCGAAGGCGACGACGGATGCGCGCACACGATCACGACGCACCGCGGGCCTCCGCGCCGGCCAGGTACCGCACCTCGATGCCGGCGGCGAGGGCCTCGGCGGCGTCCGTGTCGAACACGGCCGCCCCGGGCACGAGGGTGTTGGCTGCGGCGATCGCGGCAGCCGACCGGAGCGCCTCCGGCAGCGGCGTGTGGCGTTCGAACGCGTGCAGGAGTCCCGCCAGGAAGGAGTCCCCCGCGCCGACCGTGTAGGGCCCGGCGGGAGGCGAACCGGCCCGCCAGGCGCCGTCGGCATCCGCGGCGAGGCTACCGGCTGCCCCGTCGGTCACGACGGCCACCTCGGCCCCGCGACCGCGCAGGCCCGCGGCGAGCTGTTCGAGTCCGCCCGCCCCGAGAGCTTCTTCGGCCTCCGAGCGGTTGACCTTCACCAGGTGCGGCCGCGTGCGTGAGAGCGCCTGTTCGAGCGCCTCGCCGCGCAGGTCGAGCGCGAGGCGCACCCCGCGGTCGGCGGCGTCGGCGAGCGCGTCGGCGAGCGATCTGGCGCGGGCGGGCGGCACCGATCCGGACACCGCGAGCCAGCCCGTGTGCACCCGGCCGAGTGCCGCGGTGACGCCCGCCCACACCTCGTCGTCGAGGGGCGGCGCGTTCTCGTAGAACTCGGTGATCCGCTCGGTGCCGGCGTCGACGACGCTGACGCACAGCCGCGTCGGCTCACCGGTGGGCACCGGCTCCACGAGGACCCCCTGCTCGTCGAGGGTGACGCGGATGCCGTCGCCGATCGGTCCGCCGAGCGGAGCGATCGCGCGCACCGAACCCCCGAGCCGGTGCAGGGCGCGGGCCACATTGAGCGACTTACCGCCCGGGAGCGCGAGCTTCCACTCGGGCCGGTGAATGCCGCCCTCATGAAGGGTCGGCACACCGTAGGTGATGTCGAGCGACGGCGACAGCCCGAGGCACGTGATCACGCGTCGACCTCGGCGGCGACCTCCGCGCGAGTGGCCTGGCCTCCCGTGCCACCGGCACCGCGGGTGGAGAGCGATCCGGCGACCGCGGCCCAGCGCACCGCCTCGGCGAGCGGACGACCCTCGAGCCAGGCGGCGAGGAAGCCGGCGTCGAAGCTGTCGCCGGCACCGGTGGTGTCGACGACCTCCAGGGTGAGCCCTGCGCCGCGCACTACGTCATCACCCACCACCGCGAAACCTCCGGCAGCGCCGTCTTTCACCACCACCACGGGACCACGTGCGGCGAGCGCCTTCGCTGCCTCGATGGCATCCGCGGGGTCGTCGCCGAGCGCGCGCGCGAGCGCGACCGCTTCGGATGCGTTCGGCAGCAGCAGGTCGAGGTGCGGCAGGCAGTCGCCCACGCCCGCCCACCGTTCGGCCGGGTCCCAGTTGGTGTCGAGACTCGTGGTCACCCCGCGGGCCCGCACCGCGTCGAGCACGGCGGGCAGCGCTGCGGCGAGGGTCGGCACGAGGAAGTACGACGCGACGTGCAGGTGCGTGGCATCAGCGGATGCCGCGAGCACCTCGTCGGCGGTGAGCGCGGCGAGCGCCCCCGTGAGGGTGAGGATGGCGCGGTCGTCGGGCGCCGACAGGATCACCGAGACACCGGTGGGCTCGTCGGCGACGACGCGCACGGCATCCGTCGCGACCCCCGCCTGGGCGAGGAGTTCCCGGGTGCGCGCACCGAACACATCCCCGCCGACCCGGGCCACGAGCGCCGTGTCGACGCCGAGACGCGCCAGCCCCGACGCGCAGATGCCGGCACTCGAGCCGAGGACGAGGTCCGCCGCCGCCAGCAGCTGCTCTGCCTGACCGAACCGCGGTACGACGTCGCCGCGCAACACCAGGTCGAGGTTGGCGTCACCGGCGACGAGTACGCGTGCCGTCATCCCTTGAGTCCCGTCATGGTCATCGTCTGCACGAACTGCTTCTGGGCGAACAGGAAGAACAGCACGAGAGGCGCGGTGGCGATCACGTTACCGGCCATCAGCAGCGACCACTGGGTGCGCCGGGTGCCCTGGAAGTTGGCGATACCCAACTGCACCGTGAAGGCGTCGTCGTTGTTGATCGCGATGAGCGGCCAGATGAGGTCGTTCCACGAACTCAGCAGCGTGAAGATCGCGAGCGTCGTGATCGCCGGACGCGCCAGCGGCAGCACCACCCGCAGGAACGTCTCCAGCTTGTTGGCGCCGTCGATCGCCGCCGCCTCCTCGATCTCGACCGGGATCGACAGGAAGAACTGCCGCATCAGGAAGATGCCGAACGCGGATGCGAGCCACGGCACGAACGCGGCCGCCAGGGTGTCGACGATGCCGAACCGCGAGAACAGGATGTAGGTCGGGATCATCAGCAGTTGCGTGGGGATCATGATGGTCGCCACGATCGCGAAGAAGCCGAAGTTGCGCCCGCGGAACTTGAGGCGCGCGAAGCCGTACCCGGCGAGCGAGCAGAGCACCACGTGCGACGCGATCGAGACGATCGACACGATCGCGCTGTTGCCGAGCCAGCGCAGGATGTCGGTGGTGGTGAAGAGGCTCACGAAGCCGTCGAGGGTGAACGACGACGGGATGAACGGCGGCGGGAACTTCACGAGCTCCTCGGCCGGCGCGAGCGAGGCGAGCACCATCTGCGCGAACGGGATCACGAAGAGTAGAGCGATCGGCGCGAGCACGAAATGCCAGCCGCTGAAGCGGCGCTTCTGACTGCGACGGCGCGCGGATGCGGGGGCGTCGAGCTGAGGGGTGCGGGTGAGCTGGGCGAGAGCCATCAGAAGGCCTCCACGTTCCGACGACGCGCGTACAGCACGACGCCGATGGTGATGAGCAGGGTGACGGCGAACAGCACGTAGGCCGCCGCCGATCCGAGACCGAAGTCGAAGGCCTTGAACGCCTTCTCCCAGAGGTAGTAGACGACCGTCTTGGTGGCGTCGATGGGGCCGCCGCGGGTGGTCGTGTACACGAGGTCGAACAGCTGCAGCGCGCCGATCACCTGCCAGATGGTGACGAACACGGTCACCGGCGACAGCTCGGGCCACACGATCCGCCAGAACGTCTGCCAGCGGTTCGCCCCGTCGATGCGCGCCGCCTCGAGCAGCTCGTTCGGGATGTCCTGAAGAGCGGCGAGGTAGATCACGGTCGTGAAGGCGGCCTGGCCCCACAGCGACATGATCGCGATGACGAGCATCGCCTGGTTCGGATCCTCGAGCCACTTCTGCGCCGGCAGGCCCAGGTTGCGCAGCACGTTGTTGACGAGGCCGTACTGGGGGCTGAAGAGGTAGTTCGACAGGATGCCGGTCGCGGCGGCGGATGCCACGAACGGCACGAAGATGGCCGTGCGGTACAGCCCGATGAGGGCGATGTTGCGGTTGAGCGCCACCGCCAGGAACAGCCCCGCAAGCACCGACGCCGGCACGAACAGCAGCACGTAGAGGCCCGTGTGCGCGACCGAATCCCAGAACTCCGAATCGCTCATAAGGCGTGCGTAGTTGTCGGCGCCCACGAACTTCGGGGGCGCGAAGCCGTTCCACTTCTGCAGCGAGAGCACGAAGGCCCACACCGCCGGGAAGATCGAGAGGCCGAGGATGACGATCAGCGCTGGCGCGACGAACGCCCACCCGGTCAGGTCGCTGAGGCCGCGGCGCTTGCGCGAGCCGGCCGGGGTGTCCGGCGCCGAACCCGGCCTGCGCCGGTCGTCTCGGGTGGGTGGTGATTCGGTCATCGTCGTCATCTTCGGCTCCTCGACCATTCTCTGCGTCTAGGAAAGGACGATGGACCGGGTCAGGTGCCGGGGCTGGTCGGGGTCGAGCCCGCGCGCGAGCGAGGTGCGCACGGCGAGCTTCTGCGCGAGCGCCAACTCGATGAGCGGATCGGATGCCACCCGCTGCACGACGGTCGCGCCGGTCGCCTCGATGTTGCGGGCGAGCTCGTCGTCGCGGGCGCCGATGAACCACACCAGCGAACCCGGGTGCGCGACCGCGAGCGGACCGTGCCGGTAGTCGAGCAGCGGATACGACTCCGCCCACGCCTGCGCCGCCTCCCGGATCTTCAGCGCCGCCTCCTGGGCGAGGCCGTATGTCCAACCGCGGCCGAGGTACACGACGTGGTCGAATCCCTCGGGCGCCTCGGGGGCGTCTCCCGCGAGCGCCGCCTCGGCGAGCGCGGGCAACTTCGACACGTCCTCTCCGAACGCGGCGCGCGCGAGGAAGAGGAACGTCGTCGGGAAGCGCGTCTGCACCACCGAGCGCTCGTCGGCGAAGTCGAGCAGCAGCACGTCGTCGGCGAGTTCGGCGCACGGCGAGTCCGCGACACCGGTGACGACGATCTTGCGCACCCCTTCCGGAACCGCGTTCAACGCATCGATCACCTCGGTGGTCGTGCCGGATCGGGTGATCCCGATGACCGCGTCGTACGGCCGCCACGGGCGCGGTTCGGAGGCGTACGCCGCATCCGTCTCGCCGAGGCCGGCCTCTTCGCGCAGCAGCGCGAACGACTCCGCGACGAACGCGGAGGTTCCGCATCCGATCACGAGCACACGCTCGCCCGGTCGGGCCAGCAGCCGTGTCGCGTCGTCGAGAAGGGTCAGTGCCTTGCGCCAGACGTCGGGCTGGCTCTCGATCTCGAGGGTGGTGAGGTTCATGGTGTTTCGCGCTCCTGCTGCGGGGTGGGGCGGGGCGGCCTGGTGTCGACCGCCCCGCCGGGTGGATCAATTGCCTGCGAGCGCCTGGTCGGCCTTCTCGGCGGCTTCCTTCAGCGCCTCCTCGGACGTGCCCTGGCCCTGCAGCACGCTCGAGATGGCGGAGCCGATGGCCTCCGAGAGTCCGACGTAGCCCGACACGGTCGGTCGCGCGTTCACCGCGTTCGCGTTGTTGGCGGCCATGATGTCGAGCCCGGGCAGCGCCTCGACCTGCGCCTGGAACTCAGGCGTGTCGATCTCGCTCGCGCGCAGCGGCAGGTTGCCGAACGCGACGTTCCAGCGCAGGTCCTGCTCGGGGGCGGTCAGCCACTTGAGCAGCTCGTACGACCAGTAGTTCTCGTTGACGTCCTGGGTGTCGAAGAGCGCCCAGATGTCGGGCCCCGACACGGTCTGGTGGTCGCCGTCGGTGCCGGGCAGCACGGTCACGCCGTACTGGGTGCCCGCCGTGTTGAGGTCGTACAACTGCCACGGGCCCGACGTCATCATGCCGATGCGGTCGGCCGCGAACAGCTGCGCGAACTTGGTGTCGGTCTGGTCGAGGTAGATGCTCTCGTCGTCGACCGCCATCTCGCGCAGGAACTCGAGCGACTCGACGCCCTCGTCGCTGGCGAACGCCGCCTGCTTCTGGTCGTCGGTGAGGATCTCGCCGCCGTTCTGCCACAGGTGCGGCCAGAACTGCCAGGTGGTCTCCTCGGAGCCGGAGACCGAGTACGCGTAGCCGTAGGTCTCGGTCGACGGATCGGTGAGCTTCTTCGCGGCGTCGCGGAAGTCGTCCCAGCTCCACTCGTCGGTCGGGTAGTCGACGCCGGCGGCGTCGAAGACGGTCTTGTTGTAGATGAGCGAGATGTTGTCGACCAGGGCGGGGAAGCCGATGATCTTCTCGCCGGTGGGCTGCACGGTGGCGCGCGCCGCCTCCGAGAACTCCTCCCAGCCGACGTCGGGGTCGGTGACCTTGTCGCTGATGTCCTGGGTGCGCTGCGACGACTCGAGCTCGCTGGCCCACGAACCGAACGAGTACGAGATGCTCGGGTAGTTGTCGCTCGCGAAACCGGCCGACAGCTTCTGCAGCAGCTCCTCGGTGGAGGATGCGCCCGACGAGATGTCGACGGTGACGTTGGGGTGCAGTTCCTCGAACTCGGCCGCGAGGCCTTCGAGCAGCTTCTCGGCCTCGTCGGACTGGCCTGTCCACCAGGTGACGGTGACGTCGGCTTCAGGGTCGAGCTCGGTGGCGCCGCCCTGGGTGCAGCCTGCGAGTGCGATCGCGGTCGCGACGGCGACGATGCCGGCGGTGGCGCGAACGGTGGTACGTGTGCGGATTGTCATGACTCTCCTCTGATGCCTGAGGGGTGCGGTGGACTGTGTTGGGGCAATCCTGACGAAGAATGATCGTTTGTAAAGAAGAATGCGCGAACCGCTCATTCTTTGTGAGCGGATCATTGCGTATCTGGCGCGTTCCCATGAGTGTGGGGTCTCGTGAGCATCGACGACATCGCCCTTCGTGACTGGACCCCGCGCAGCAGGATGCGCATCCGCGAGACCGCGGTCGAGGTCCCCCACACACCGTGCATCGACGTGCACAACCACCTGGGCCGCTGGCTCACCGACGACGGCGACTGGATGATCGACGACGTCGACGCCCTGCTCGCGGTGATGGATGCGCGGCACGTCGAGGCGATCGTCAACCTCGACGGGATGTGGGGCGACGAACTCGACGCCAACCTCGACCGCTACGACCGCGCCCACCCGGGCCGCTTCTTCACCTTCTGCCAGCTCGACTGGTCGCTGTTCGGGCAGCCCGACGGCGCGGAGCTGCTGCTCGCGCAGCTCGACGACAACGCGCGACGCGGAGCACGCGGGGTGAAGATCTGGAAGAACCTGGGTCTCGAGGTGCGCGACCACACGGGAGCCCTCGTCTCACCCGACGACCCGCGCGTGATCGCGCTCGTCGCCCGCGCCGGTGAGCTCGGCATCCCGGTGCTCATCCACACCGCCGACCCGATCGCCTTCTTCGACCCGCTGGACGCGAACAACGAACGGCTCGACGAGCTGCGCGGCGCCAAGGACTGGTGGTTCGGCGACCGCAGCAAGCACCCCACGTTCGACGCGCTGCTCGACGCCCACGCCCGCCTCGTGCTCGCATGCCCCGGCACCGACATCATCGGCGCCCACCTCGGCTGCGCGGCCGAAGACCTCGACCGCGTCTCGGCTCTCATGAGCCGCGCCCCCCGCTACCACGCCGACATCGCCGGACGGATGGCCGAGCTCGGCCGCCAGCCCCGCCGGTTCGCTCAGCTCGTCGCCGAGCACCCCGACCGCATCCTGTTCGGCACCGACATCTACCCGGCGACCGACGAGCAGTACCGGCAGCACTACCGCTTCCTCGAGTCGGCCGACGAGGGGTTCGAATACGCCCCCGGCGAGCCGATCCCGCCGCAGGGGCGCTGGGCCGTGTCGGCCGCGGCACTCGACCCCGAGCTGCTGCCCGCGCTCTACCGCGGCAACGCTGCCCGCGTGCTCGGCCTCTGACGTCGAGTCAGCCCACCAGGGCGGCGAGGCGTGCCACCTCGGCGCGGGTCGCCTCACGCACCCCCGCCAGGTAGGCACGGGGATCGACCGCATCCGGTCGGGCGGCGAGCTCGTCGCGCAGCCGAGTGGTACCCACGATGCCGAGCACGGTGCCGACGTTGACCTTGCGGATGCCGGCGTCGACCGCCTGCGAGAGCACCGCATCCGGAACCCCCGAGCTTCCATGCAGCACGAGCGGCACCGGTACGGATGCGGCGAGCCGCGCGATCAAGTCGAGGTCGAGGGAGGCGGTGCGCTCCTGCATCGCATGACTCGAACCCACGGCGACAGCCAGCAGGTCGACGCCCGTCGCCTCGACGAACGCGGTGGCCTCGCCGGGGTCGGTTCGCACCCCGGGGGCGTGGGCGCCGTTCTTACCGCCCACCTCGCCGAGCTCCCCCTCAGCCCACAGGCCGGCCGCGTGCGCCGCATGGGCGACACCGGCGGTGAGCGCCACGTTCTCCGCGTACGGAAGGCTCGCCCGATCGAACATCAGCGACCCGACGCCGAGCTCCGCACCGCGTTCCACGATCGCGGCCGCGAGCTGCGCGTCCTCGAGGTGATCGACATGGAGTCCGACCGGAACGGCGGCATCGGCAGCGAGCTCGCGGCATGCGGCGAGCAGCGGCGCGAAACCGCGGCGGAAGGCGATCGCGTTCTGGCTGAGCTGGAGCAGCACGCCGACGCCCGCATCCTCGGCCCCCGCGACGACCGCCTCGGCCTGCTCGAGGGTGATGACGTTGAAGGCGGCGACCGCACGCCCGCGACCCGCGGCATCCGCCACGAGTCGAGCCGTCGACGACCAGGTCACGCAGGCACCTCGAGGGTTCCGCCGAGGGCGGTCGGCAGCAGACCCGCGTGCGCCGCGGTCAGTTCGTCGCACAGCTCCCAGATCTCGGCTGGCGTCAGCGACGAGCTCGCGTTCGGGTCGACGAGCACCGCCCGGCGCACCAGCTCGGGGTCGCCCGTGAGCGCGGCCCGAACAGTGAGCTCGGCGACCGAGAGGTACGTGCGGTTGAGGGCCGCGCCGGCGGCGGGCACCGAGCCCCACGCCACCGGGTGCACGCCCGTCGCATCCACCACAGCCGGCACCTCCACGACGGCACCCTCGGGGAGGTTGTCGATGAGGCCCGCGTTCGGCACGTTCACGTGGATCTCGCGCGCGGTGCCGGTGAGCATCGAGTGGATGATCTGCGGCGCATACTCGGCGGCGTCGCCCTCCTCGTGCAGCGGCACGTCGGCGCCCTCCGCGAGCAGGCGCTGGGCTTCGTGGAACTCGTCCACGTTCTCCTCGGAGATGCCGATGTACTGCAGCGGTTCGAGGCGGAACCGCTCGATCTGCGCGTCGTCGCGCAGGAACCAGTCGAGGTACTCGGAGGAGTGCTCGCTCGTCTCGGTCGGGTAGAAACCGATGCGGCGGAAGATCTCCACGCGCACCCGGCGCTCCAGCTCGGGGTCGGATGCGATCCGCTCGCGCAGTCGCGGGTACAGGTCCTCCCCGTCGCGGCTCCACTCGGTGAGCCACGCCTGGTGGTTCACACCCGCGGCGCGGTAGTGGGTGCCCTCGAGCGGCACGCCGATCAGCTCGCAGAGGTCGTTGACCGTCCAGTAGACGCTGTGGCACAGCCCCACGGCCTTGATCTCGGGGGCGACCTGCGACATCCACCACACGTTCATCGCCATCGGGTTCGTGTAGTTGAGGAACCAGGCGTCGGGGCACAGTTCCTGCATGTCGCGTGCGATGCCGGTGAGCACCGGGAAGGTGCGCAGGGCACGGAAGACACCGCCCACGCCGGTCGTGTCGCCGATGGTCTGACGCAGACCCTTACGGGCGGGCAACTCGAGGTCGATGCGGGTCGCGGCGATGCCACCCACCTGGATCATGTTGACGACGAAGTCGGCCCCGGCGAGAGCCGCGCGGCGATCGAGCGATGCGTCGACCCGCGCCTCGCGGCCGAGCTGCGCGGCCACGTTGAGGGCCGTCCGGCGCGCGACGTCGAGGCGCTGCTCATCGATGTCGTGCAGGCGGATGTCGAGCACGGGCAGGTCGGTGAAGCGCAGCAGGTCGGTGAGCAGCTGGCGGGTGAAGACCACGCTGCCCGCACCCAGGAAGACGATCGTCGGCATGCCTCGATTCTGGGGAGACTGTTCATATTGAGCAAGCAAATGATCGAATTGACGCGCAAACGCTCATCTGCCATGCTCGCTTTCCATGGCCACCGCCTACAGCACCAGCACCGTCGCCGAGCTCGGCGGCTCCCCCAAGCGCTCCCGGCGCATGGCCGACATCCTCGACGCGATCGCCGAACGCGGCGAGATCTCGCTCGCCGAACTCACCGAGCTGTTCTCCAGCTCCGCGGCCACCCTCCGCCGCGACCTCACCGTGCTGGCCGACCAGGGCCTCATCGTGCGCACGCACGGCGGCGCCAAGGCAGCTGGATCGCTCGCCGAAGTGCCGGTCGCCCTGCGCGACACCCGGTTCCAGGACGCGAAACGGCGCATCGCCCGCGCCGCCGCCATCCGCATCCCCCGCGAACGCCACGCGGTCGCCCTCAGCGGAGGCACCACCACCGCCGGCGTCGCCCGTGAGCTCGTCAACCACGCCGACCTCACCATCGTCACCAACTCGCTCTCCATCGCGTCGCTCGTGGCCTCCTACCCCCGACTCAAAGTGGTGATGACCGGCGGCATCCTGCGCCCCCAGTCGCTCGAACTCGTGGGGGTGCTCGCCGAAGGCACCTTCAGCGCCATCAACGTGGGCACCGCGATCCTCGGCGCCGACGGCGTGACCGCCGACGCCGGGGTCACCACCCACGACGAAACCGAAGCCCGCACCAACCACGCCATGGTCGCCAAGGCGCAACGCACCATCGTCGTCGCCGACGGTTCCAAGATCGGCCACGCGGCGCTCGCCCGGATGGCCGACAGCAGCGACATCGACGTGCTCATCACCGACGAGAGCGCCGACGCCGACGAACTGCAGAAGCTGCGCGAGCTCGGCGTCGAGGTCGTGCTCGCCTGAATCGCGCCACCTAGGCTCGAGGGGTGACCGTCGCCCTCGGCATCCTGCTGCTGCTCAACGCCGCCTTCAATGTCTTCACCTGGCCCACCTTCCTGAAGCGGGTCGCACGCGACCCGCGCGCACGAGACGACGCCGGCCGACCCACCCGGTTCCTGCGGGTGCACCAGGTGCTGGTCGTCATCGCGATGCTGCTGGCCGCCGCATCCGCCATGTTCGGCGTGTGGGTGCTGGTGGCTTAGAAGATCTCACCGTCGAGGTATACCCAGCGCGCCCCGACCCGCACGAAACGCGACCGCTCGTGCAGCAGCCCCGCCCCCTCCGGTGAGCGGAACGACGCACGGAACTCCACCACGCCCTCCGCATCCGACGCGCCACCCGCGACCGTGTCGACGATCTGCAGACGCCGCCACACGGTGCCGTCGTCGAGGTCGAGCGTCGCCGGACGCGTCGACGGATGCCAGCTCGCCAACAGGTACGGCACCAGCCCCCGCACGAACGCACTGAACCGGGAACGCATCAGGGCCTCCGCCGTCGGCGCAGGCTCCCCCGCATGGATCGGCCCGCAACACCTCTCGTAGGGTCGGCCCGAACCGCACGGGCAGGCAGCCGGATCGGTCACGCTACTCGTCGAGCGCGAGCTCCTTCGGGAGCTCCAGATCCTTGTCGCCGCGCACCTCGACGTTCACATCTTTGAACGTGAGCACCCGCACGCTCTTCACGAAACGGTCGGAACGGTACACATCCCACACCCACACGTCGTTCATCGTGAGCTCGAAGTAGAAATCGTGCTCCGTGTCGTGACGCTCCAGCGACACCTCGTTCGCGAGGTAGAAACGGCGCTCGGTCTCGATCACATACTTGAACTGGCCGACGACGTCGCGATACTCGCGGTACAGCGCCAGCTCGACCTCGCGGTCGTAGTCGTCGAAATCGTCGTCGTCCATCCCGACGAGTCTAGTTCTCTAGAACAGTGCGGGCTGCTTCAGCCAACTCCAACGGTGCAGCGCCGTCGACCCGAGGCGGTCGATGGCGGCGTAGTGGCTGGCCGAGGCGTAGCCCTTGTTGCTCACCCAGTCGTAGCCGGGGTGCACGCCGTCCGCCTCGATCATCATGCGGTCGCGGTGCACCTTCGCCAGCACGGATGCGGCGGCCACCGTCGCGCAGTCGCGGTCGGCTTTCACGCGGGTGATCACGCGCGGCCTCGACGACTCCGGCCAGGCGGCCAGTGCCGGCGTCAGCCAGTCGTGCGAACCGTCGAGCACCACCACCGCCGTTTCCACCGGCACCCCGGAGACGATCAGCGTCTCCAGCGCGCGGGTCGCGGCGAGCCCCAGCCCCGGCACGATGCCGATGCTGTCGACCTCGGCGTTGTCGGCGAGTCCCACCGCCCAGTGCGGCGCCCACTCGGCGACCACCGGATGCAGTGCCTCGCGCTTCGCCTCTGACAGCAGCTTCGAGTCGCGCAGACCCACCGGCATCCGCTTCACATCGGGGAGGAACACCCCGAGACCCACAGCCACCGGGCCGGCGATCGCGCCCCGGCCCACCTCGTCGCACCCGATCACCAGCGTGGCGCCGTCGCGGAACAGCGACCGCTCCACCCTGAGGGTCGGGTCGGCGACGGTCATCCGCCCGACGTCTCCGTGTTGGCGGGGTCGGGCGTGGGCGAGCCGGTGTTCTCGACCGCCGGGGCGTCGCCCGCATCCGGCACGTCGCCGAATACGATCGGGTAGTTGTCGAGCAGCGCCCACCGGTCGATCGGCCACGAGATCAGCACCGCACGGCCCACCACGTTGTCGATCGGCACGAAGCCGTTGCCCGGGTTCTCACGGTTGTAGCGGGAGTCGCGCGAGTTCCAGCGGTTGTCGCCCATCACCCAGAGCGACCCCTCCGGCACCGTCACCTCGAAGTCGTCCTTCGAGACCTTGGTGGCGTTCGGCGGCAGCTTCACGTACGGCGACTCGTCGAGCGCCTCCCCGTTGACCGACATCTGCCCGAAGTCGTCGCAGCACACGACGGTGTCGCCCGGCAGACCGATGACACGCTTGATGAGGTGGTCGTTCGAGTCGGGGGCGGTGAGGCCCACGAACGACAGCAGCCAGTCGAAGAACCCGGCCACCGGGTTCTGCTCCGGCTGCGGCACCGGCTGCAGCCACCCGCCCGGGTCCTTGAACACGACCACGTCGCCGCGCTCGATCGGGATCAGGTCGGGCTCCAGCTGGTTCACGATGATCCGGTCGTTGCGGATCAGGGTGTCTTCCATCGACTCCGACGGGATGTAGAACGAGCGGATGAGGAACGTCTTGATGAGGAACGAGATGATGATCGCGGCCAGCACGATGAGGGCCACATCCCGAAGGAAGTAGACGAAACCGCGCTTGCGGCTCGTCTCCCGAGACGACGATTCCGTCGTCTCGCGGTCGTCGGTGGCGGGCGCCGCGGCTGCGTCGATCTCGTCGCTCATGTCTCCCCTGAAAGTCCTCAGCCAGCATAGGCGGCGCCCGCTGAGCGGATGCCGAGCCACGCGAGCGCGCGCGGCATCCGGAATGCGAAGAGCCCGGCACCCTTGCGGGAACCGGGCTCTCGACGGAGAGGGAGTCTCAGGACTCGCGCTTCTCCTTGATCTTCGCCTTCTTGCCGCGCAGCTCGCGCAGGTAGTACAGCTTGGCGCGACGCACGTCACCGCGGGTGACGACCTCGATGTGGTCGATGACCGGCGAGTGCACCGGGAAGGTGCGCTCGACGCCCACCTGGAAGCTGACCTTGCGGACCGTGAAGGTCTCGCGCACGCCCTCGTTGGAGCGGCCGATGACGACACCCTGGAAGACCTGGATACGGCTGCGGGTGCCTTCGATGATGTTCACGTGCACCTTGACGGTGTCGCCCGGGCGGAAGTCGGGGATGTCGGAACGCAGGGATGCGGCGTCGACGTCGTCGAGGATGTGCATGGAGTTATTCGCTCTCTGCGCCCGCCACAGGTCGAACGCGGTATGAAGATTCTGAGGATTGGGTGGCTTCACGCTGCGACGGTCCCCCTGTGGCAGGGCCGTGCGGAAGCACAAGGATCAATGATGCCATACCGGAGGGCACGGCCGCGACTCAGGGCGAGGTCGCCTCGGTCAGCTCTCGCCGTCGCGCTTGGTCACATCCTCCGACGTGACCACGATGACTTCGCCCAGGTCGAGCGGCTTCTGCTGCGGCATCGACGCGCGGGCCCCCTTCGAGGTGGCGTCGATGTCGTCCATCACCGCCTGGAAGCGCCGACGGCTCTCGGTGAGCAGCTCCCAGAGTGCCAACCAGAACGCGCCCAGCACCAGCACCACCGCGAGCGCCACGAGCGCCGGATGCGCGACGAAGCCGGTGGCGATGAGGGTGAGCCACAGCACGATCAGCACCGCCGCATCCCACCCGGTGACGGCACGCTCCTCGCGCGCCCCCGGACGCCACACCATGAGGCCACCCACCACCAGAAGCGCCACGAACAGGATCGGGCACACGAACAGGTAGACGAGGAAGTCCCAGCCGATGCCGTCGAGCAGGATCCCGCGGCCGATCAGCACCCAGACGGGCAGGAGGAACGCCAACGGGAACAGCAGGCGATAGACGACTCGGCGGACGACCATCCCACAAGGTTACGCTTCCCAGGTGATTGAACTCCGGACGCCCGCTGAGATCGAGCAGATGAAAGCCGCAGGCCGCTTCGTGGCGAGTGTGCTCGAAGCCACGCGCGACGCCGCCGACGTGGGCGTCAACCTGCTCGACCTCGACCGCCTCGCGCACGACATGATCCGCAAGGCGGGCGCCGAGAGCTGCTACATCGACTACCACCCGTCGTTCGGCGGCTCCCCGTTCGGCAAGGTGATCTGCACCTCCGTGAACGACGCCGTGCTGCACGGGCTCCCCCACGACTACCGCCTGAAGAACGGCGACCTGCTGTCGCTCGACTTCGCCGCATCCGTCGACGGATGGGTGGCCGACTCGGCACTGTCGATCGTGGTGGGCGACGCCGACCCGAAAGACCTCGAACTGATCGCCACCACCGAACGCGCCCTCGAGGCCGGCATCGCCGCCGCCACCATCGGGCACAAGATCGGCGACATCTCCGCCTCCATCGGCGACGTCGCGGAGGCCGCCGGGCTCGGCGTGAACCTCGACTTCGGCGGGCACGGCGTCGGTCGCGTCATGCACGGCGACCCCCACATCCCCAACGACGGCCGCCGCAAGCGCGGACTGCCGCTGCGCGCCGGACTGGTGTTCGCGATCGAGCCGTGGTTCATGCACACCACCGACGAGATCTACACCGACCGCGACGGATGGACTCTGCGCGCCAAGGACGGCTCCCGCGGCGCCCACGCCGAGCACACCGTGGCCATCACGCCCGACGGCCCCCTCGTGCTCACCGCCCGCACCAGCTGACGGATCGCCCGAGAGGGCCGCTGCGCGACCTCCTCAGTCGGCGGCGACCGTGGCGACGACGGGGACCGCGTTCTTGCCGGCGACGGGTCGGCGTGCGCGCTGCGTGCGGCCGACGTCCCCCGGGAGCGACAGCTTGCCGGTACCCTCGGCGCGCTTGCGGTGGGTGGCGTAGAGCGGGATCGCCACGAAGGTGAGACCGCCGATCAGGTTGCCCACGATCGTCGGCAGCTCGTTCCACAGCAGGTAGTCGCTGATCGTGAAGTCGGCCCCCAGCAGCAGGCCCGAGGGGAACAGGAACATGTTGACGATCGAGTGCTCGAAGCCCATGTAGAAGAAGAGCATGATCGGCAGCCACATCCCGACGACCTTGCCGACCAGGGTGTCCGACATCATGAACGCGACGATGCCGGTCGACACCATCCAGTTGCAGAGGATGCCGCGGACGACGAGCGTCAGCATGCCGGCGGCACCGTGCTCCGCGTAGCCGACGGTGCGGCCGTGGCCGATCTCGCCGATCGCGTGACCGACGGGGCTCGGGTCGGACGAGAAGCCGTACGTGAAGTAGATCGCCATCAGCACGGCGACGGTGAACGCCCCCAGGAAGTTGCCGAGGAACACGAGTCCCCAGTTTCGCCACAGGTGACGCAGCTTCAGTCCCGGGCGCTTCGCGTAGAGGGCCAGCGGGCCGAGCGTGAAGACGCCGGTCAGCAGGTCGTAGCCCAGCAGGTAGAGCAGCACGAACCCAACGGGGAACAGCACGGCGCCGAGCAGCGGCTGACCGGTCTGCACCCCCACCGTCACCGCGAACGCGGCGCCGAGGGTGAGGAGCGCGGCCCCCATGTAGGCGCGGATGAGGGTGTCACGGGTGGAGAGCTTGAGCTTGTATTCGCCGGCGTCGACCATGCGTTCGACCAGCTCGGCGGGCTTGATGTAGGACATCGGTGAACCTCCGAAAAGTAGGGGGTGAAGGGGTCTGCACTCATCCTGGAACCCGGATGTTTCGCCTGCCGCGCGGTCCTGTTGCGACCTTCGAACGAAGCGATCACATCGCCGGATGCGTGAGGTGAGGTGCGCGGGCCGCCGCCAGGTAGCGGTCGATCACGAGCTCGACGAGCTCGACGGGCGGTGCGCCGTGGGCGGCGAGCAGCGGCTCGGAGGTGACATCCCCGCCCGCTCGCGCGGCCAGCTCGGCGAAGTACCCGGGGGCGAGCAGGTAGCTCGCCACGACGATGCGGGCGTGCGGATGCGCCGCCCGGGTGGTGGCCACCTCGTCGGCGAGACGCGGCAGCGCCGCCGAGATGTACCCGACGGTGACGTGGTGGCGGATGCGTTCGCCGAGTCGGCGGGCGGTCTCGGCGCAGTCGGCGACCGCGCGTGCGTCGCTCGAACCGGCCGCCGCGAGGACGACCACGTCATCCGGTCGCAGCCCCGCCTCGTCGAGGCGGCGGGCGAGCAGCGCGACGAGCCGGTCGTCGGGACCGAGCGCGGCCGCGACGACCGCGCCATCGGAGCCCGCCGCATCCTCGGCCAGATCGACGTGCACGTGGTAGCCGGCCGACAGCAGCAGCGGCACGATCACCGCGTCGCGGGCCGGCGGAAGCGCCCCGAGCACGGTCGGCACATCCGGTTGCTGCACGTCGACGAACCCCTCATGCACCGCGAGGTCGGGGCGGGCGGCGGCGACACCGGAGACGAGCGCCGACACCGCGGCCTGCCCCGTGGGCGAGGAGGTGCCGTGCGAGATCGCGAGCAGAGCGGGGGCGAGAACCACCTCGGCCGCCGGCCTCACGCGGCGACCTCGATCTCGATCATCCCTCCCACCACACGGGTGCGGAACGTGGCGAGAGCGAGCGACGGGTCATCGAGGCAGGCGCCCGTCTGCAGGTCGTACACCTGCTTCAGCAGCGGAGACGCGATCGTCGCGCGCTCCCCGCGCGAACCGACGATGCCCCGCGCCATGACGTACGACGAGGTGACCGGGTCGCGGTGGTCCACCGCGTACAGCTCCCCCGGCTCCACCAGCACCAGCGCGATCTGGCGACCGTCGACGACGACCGCCTCGCCCCACGCGGGCTCCAGCTCGGCGACCTCGCACACCGGATGCCACGCGACCGCGGCAGGCTCCGTGGCGGCGTTCCCGGATGAGGCGGCGGCGGGGATCGTGAGCGTCATGGCCTCGACGGTACGGCCGCCGTGTTTCGCCGGCGGTCACCCGCCGGTTTCGCTTTCGTGACGTCTGACTCACAACTCGCACCCGGTCTCGTGGGGCAGATGTGAGGCGTCTGTTACATAGGGGAAACAGCCGGGCAACGGCGGCTTCCTACTGTCGAGGCATCGACGGGAGGCAGCACATGACGGAAACGACCGCACCACGCCGTGTCATCGTGATCGGGGCGGGGCCCGCCGCCCACCGCCTCGCCGACGCGCTCCGCACCCGCGACGGCGAGGGCCGCATCCGCCTCACCGTCATCGGCGAGGAGGAGCACCTCCCCTACGACCGCGTCGCGCTCAGCAAGCGGTTCATCGGCGGCGACGACCTCACACTCGACACCAGCGTGTGGGAGCACCCCACGATCACGCTGCTGAACGGCGAACGCGCCATCGCCCTCGACCGCATGGCGCGCACCGTGTCGACCGACGCCGGGCGCGTGCTGCCCTACGACGACGTCGTCTTCGCCACCGGCTCGCGAGCCCCCGTGCCCGACATCCCAGGCGCCGAACACGCACGCGTCTACCGCACGATCGCGGATGTGGAGGACCTGGCCGCCGAGGTGCGCCTGCTCAGCGCCGTGCTCGGCCGACCGCCGCGCACCCTCGTCGCCGGCGGTGGACTGCTCGGCCTGGAAGCCGCGGGCGGGCTCGCCGAGCTCGGCGCCGACTCCGCCATCGTCCACTCCGGCGGCTGGCTCATGTCGGCGCAGCTCGACGAAGGCGCCGGACGCGCACTCGGCCGACTCATCGGCGAGCGCGGCATCACCATGCACCTCGGCACCCGGCCCCGCGCCATCCTCACCACCGACGGCGCCGTCTCGGGGGTGAAACTCACCGACGGACGCACCGTCGACGCCGACCTCATCGTCTTCGCGATCGGCATCAGCGCCCGCGACGAGCTCGCCTCCGCAGCAGCCATCGAGGTGGCCCCCCGCGGCGGCATCGTCGTCGACGAAGGCTGCCAGGCGTCCGACCCGCGCGTGTGGGCCATCGGGGAGGTGGCGCACGTCCAGGGCCGCTGCGTGGGGCTCGTCGCCCCTGCCAACGCCATGGCCGAGGTGGTGGCCGACCGACTGCTCGGCGGGACCGCCGAATTCACCACCATCGACGACGCCACCAAGCTGAAACTCGCGGGCGTCGAGGTGGCCAGCTTCGGCGACGCGCTCGCCGCCTCCGAAGGCGCACTCGAGGTGGTCTACGCGGATCCCGCCCGCGGCATGTACCAGAAGGTGGTCGTCTCCGACGACGCCCGCACCCTGCTCGGCGGCATCTTCGTCGGCGACGCCAGCCCCTACACGACGCTGCGTCCGCTGCTCGGCCGGGAACTCGCATCCGAACCCGCCGCCTACCTCTCCGCCTCGGGTGCGGAACCCGCCGGTGCCGACGACCTGCCCGACGACGCGCTGCTCTGCGCCTGCAACAACGTGAGCGTCGGCACCGTGCGGGCCGCCGTGCACGGTAGCGACGACCAGGAGGCGTGCCACACGGTGCCCGCCCTGAAGGCGTGCACGCGAGCCGGCGCCCAGTGCGGCTCCTGCGTGCCGCTCGTGAAGAAGACCCTCGAGCAGGAGCTCGCCAAGGCGGGCGTCAGCATCTCGCACGCGCTGTGCGAGCACTTCGCCCACAGCCGCCAGGAACTGTTCGAACTGATCCGCGTGCTCGCCATCACCTCGTGGGACGACGCACTCGCCCGCTTCGGCAGTGGCCGCGGATGCGACATCTGCAAACCGGCCGTCGCCTCCATCCTCGCCAGCCAGCACGACGGCTACATCCTCGACGGCGGACGCGGCGCCCTGCAGGACACCAACGACCGCGCCCTCGCCAACATGCAGCGCGACGGCACCTACTCGGTGGTGCCGCGCATCCCCGGCGGCGAGATCACCCCCGAGAAGCTGGGCGTGATCGCCCGCGTCGCCGGCGACTTCGGGCTCTACACGAAGATCACCGGCGGGCAGCGGATCGACATGTTCGGCGCCCGCCTCGACCAGCTGCCCGAGATCTGGGCGCAGCTCGTGGAAGCTGGCTTCGAATCCGGGCAGGCGTACGGCAAGTCGCTGCGCAACGTGAAGAGTTGCGTCGGGGCCACCTGGTGCCGGTTCGGCGTGCAGGACTCCGTGGGCATGGCGATCCACCTCGAACTGCGGTACCGGGGCCTGCGGGCGCCGCACAAGTTCAAGTTCGGGGTCTCCGGATGCGCGCGCGAATGCGCCGAAGCGCGCGGCAAAGACGTGGGCGTCATCGCCACCGAGGCCGGATGGAACCTCTACGTCGGCGGCAACGGCGGCTTCCAGCCGAGCCACGCGCAACTGCTCGCGAGCGACCTCGACGACGAGACCCTGGTGCGCTACATCGACCGGTACCTCATGTACTACATCCGCACCGCCGACCGCCTGCAGCGCACCGCCCGCTGGATGGAGGACCTCGACGGCGGCATCGACCACGTGCGCGCCGTCGTCGTCGAGGACTCGCTCGGCCTCGCCGCCGAACTCGAGGCGGCGATGGCACGGCACGTCGACGTGTACGAAGACGAATGGGCGGCCACCCTGCGCGACCCCGAACGACTGAAACGGTTCCGCAGCTTCGTCAACGCGCCCGCGGATGCCGTGACCACCATCCCGCGCGTCACCGAACGCGGCCAGCAGCGACCGGCGACGGCCGCCGAACTCGCCGACGGCCGTGTGCTGCTGGCGGGAACCCGCATCCCGGTTCGCGGAGGCGACGATGACTGAGCGGATGGGGCGGGTCACGCTCGTCGGCGGCGGACCCGGATCGCGGGACCTGCTGACCCTCGGCGCCGTCGACGCGCTACGACAGGCCGACGTCGTGCTGTTCGACCGACTCGCCCCCTACGACGTGCTCGCCGAGTTCTGCCCCGACGCCCTCCACATCGACGTCGGCAAACGCCCCGGACATCACGCCGTGCCGCAGGACGAGATCGAACGGCTGCTCGTCACGCACGCGCTCGCCGGCGCGCACGTGGTGCGATTCAAAGGCGGCGACCCCTACATCTTCGGACGCGGCGGCGAGGAGGTGCTCGCGTGCCGGACCGCGGGGGTGCCCGTGGAGGTGATCCCCGGGGTCACCAGCTCGATCGCCGTGCCCGCCGCGGCCGGCATCCCGCTCACCCACCGCGGCATCAGCCACGCGTTCACCGTCATCTCCGGGCACGCGCCGCTCACCGCATCCGAATTCGAGCACCTCGCCGGGCTCGGCGGCACCATCGTGGTGCTCATGGGCGTGAACGCGCTGCCCGCCCTCTGCCCCGGCCTCGTGCGCGCAGGCCTCGACCCCGACACCCCCGCCGCCGTCATCGAACGGGGGCACCGCAGCGGCCAGCGCACCACCGCGGCCGCCGTCTCGGCGCTGCCCGCGGCCGCCTCGATCGCGGGCGTGCGCTCCCCCGCCGTCATCGTCATCGGCGAGGTCGTGCGGCTCGCGCTCGGCGGCGACGCCGAAGCGGATGCCGTGCTGCGTCGGGCGGGCGAGATCGCGGTGGTGCCGTGATCACCGCCGTCGACGACACCCAGGTGCCCGGGTTCCGACCCGACCAGCTGGAAGGGTTCCGCATCGGCGTCACCAGCGAACGCCGCGCCGCCGACCTCATCGACGCCCTCGAACGCCGCGGAGCCCAAGTCGTGCACGCCCCCACACTGCGGATGGAGCACGCCCGCGACGACGAACGCGTCATCGCCGACACCCGGGCCATCATCCGCGCAATACCCGACATCGTTCTCGCCACCACCGCCTTCGGGGTGCGGCGCTGGCTGGAGGTGGCGGATGCCGCCGGCCTCGGCGAAGACCTCACCGAGGCGATGGCCTCATCCCGCATCCTCGTGCGCGGCCCGAAAGCCCGCGGCGGCATACGCGCCGCCGGACTCGACGACGACGGAATGAGCGAAGAGGAGACCACCGCATCCCTCGTCGCGAAAGTGGTCGCCGAATGCCCGCGCGACCTCACCATCGCCGTTCAGGCGCACGGCTACCTCGACGAACGCCAACTCGACCCGCTGCGCGAGGCCGGGCACCGGGTGCTCACCGTCGCGCCCTACCGCTGGCGCAGCCTCGACGACACCGACGAACGCATCCCGCGGCTCATCGACGCGATCTGCACCGGCCAACTCGACTGCGTCACCTTCACCAGCGCACCCGCAGTGGACGCCCTCTTCGCGGCCGCCGAAGGGATCGGCATGTTCGACGCGATGATCGCCGCGTTCCGGCGGGGTGTGGTGGCGGCCGCTGTCGGTCCGGTCACCGCCGGACCCCTGCTGTCGGTCGACATCGTGCCGATCCAGCCGGACCGCTTCCGGATGGGGGCGCTCATCCGCCTCGTCTGCGAACGGCTGCCCGAGCTGCGGGTCGCGCGGGTGCGCACCGCGCACGGACTCGTCGTGGTGCGCGGCACCATCGTCGAACTCGACGGGCGCCGCATCCCGCTCACCCCCACCCCGCTCGCCCTGCTGCGGGCGCTGCTGGATGCGGATGGCGCGGTCGTCTCGCGGGAGCAGCTGCTGCGTGCGGTCGGCACCGCCGACGAGCACGCGCTCGAGATGGTGCTGAGCCGGCTGCGCCGCAGCCTCGGAGCACCCATCATCTCCACCGTCGTGAAGCGCGGCTACCGGGTCGACGTCGCCGCCTGAGGCCGGCTACTCGCCGAGCAGCTCGGGCCGCACGCGGCGGGTGCGTTCGAGCTGCTGCTCGCGACGCCACGCGTCGATCGCCGCGTGGTTGCCCGAGAGCAGCACCGCGGGGGTCTCCAGCTCGCGCCAGACCGCCGGCTTCGTGTAGCTCGGGTACTCGAGCAGGCCATCCTCGTGGCTCTCCTCGACGAGCGAGTCGGGGTTGCCCACCATGCCCGGCACCAGTCGGCCCGCGGCCTCGATCATCGCCATCACCGCCACCTCGCCGCCGTTCAGCACGTAGTCGCCGAGGCTCAGCTCCCGCACTTCGGCCACCTCGGGGCGGGTGCGGGTGTGGTCGACGACGCGCTGGTCGATGCCCTCGTAGCGCCCGCAGCAGAACACCAGGTGCGGGGCGACGGCGAGCTCGCGGGCGATCGGCTGCCGGAACAGTTGCCCGGCCGGCGTCGGGAAGACGACCACCGCATCCGTGGAGTCGGCGAGCACGGTGTCGAGCGCCTCACCCCACGGCTCGGGCTTCATGACCATGCCGGCGCCGCCGCCCGACGGGGTGTCGTCGACGGTGCGGTGCCGGTCGTGCGTGAAGTCACGCAGGTCGTGCACGCGGATGTCGATGAGACCGGCCGCGCGCGCCTTGCCGACGAGCGACACATCCAGCACCGAGAAGAACTCGGGGAAGATCGTGATGACGTCGATGCGCACCCGTCGAGCGTACCGGGGTGAAATCCGACCGTCGGCGTGGAACGAGCTCTCGCAGCACCTCACCTCCCCATCCGGTCGGAGTTCGCGCCGTCCCCCGTATGGCCTCGACGTCCGCGGTGTCGGCGCCGTTGCGGGAAGCGTTGCGGGCATGACCGAGCAACGCTTCTTCACCACCGCCCAGCTCAAAGAAATCGGGGTCGGCGATCGCGCCATCGCGCGGGCCGTCTCCGAAGGCCGCCTCGTCCGCTTGAGACGTGGGAGATTCGCGACGCCTGACGCTCCGCCCGCCGTGTGTGCGGCCGTGCGAGCGGGCGGCAGCCTCAGCTGTGTTTCCGCGCTGCAGGCGCACGGCGCGTGGGTGCTGGCACCCGAGCGTCCTCACGTGCGTATCTCCCGCGGGGTCGCACAGGGAGGCGGGGTAGAGGCGCACTGGAGCGACCAACGCAATCTCACCGATGCACCCCTCGACCCGCCGGAAACCGCACTCGCGCTGGCGGCGGTATGTCTTCCGTTCAGGTCCGCCGTCGTCACCGCCGACTCCTTGGCCAATAGAGGCATCCTTCCGCTCAACACCATCGATCGGGTGCTGCGCAAGACGGCGTCCGGAAGGCGGGTCGCAGCCGCTCTCGACCCTCGGAGCGAATCAGGGCTCGAGAGCCTCGCCCGACTCTCACTGCGCAGCCGACGCATTCGTGTGCGATCCCAGGTGATCATTCCCGGGGTCGGAAGGGTCGACCTCGTGATCGGCGACCGATTGGTGCTCGAGCTCGACGGCGAGACGTTCCATCACGACTTCGACCGGGATCGGGCGCGCGATCGCGCACTCATATTGGCCGGGTATCTGCCGTTTCGCGTGAGCTACCGCCAACTGATGTACGGCTGGGACGAGGTCGAAGCGCAGATACTGGAGCTTGTTCGCCGGGACGAACACCTCCGGCGGCCGCTATCGATGTGGTGAAATCCGACGCAGGGACCCTACGAGCTGTCGGTGCGGTCGACCGAGGCTATTCGTCGGAGTTCGCCGCAGGCTCAGACGCGGGCTCGGGGTCGGTGTCGGGGAGTTCCTCGAAGAGGCCCGCAGGCGGCGTCATCGTGACGGTGCCGGCCTTCAGGTCGACGGCCGGGACGATCGCGGCGACGAACGGCACCAGTACCTCGCCGTCGGTGGTCTTCACCACCAGGAGGTCTTGGGCGGGCAGATGCTCGACGCGGGCGATCTTGCCCACCTCGACGCCGTCGCGCAGCGCGCTCAGACCCACCAGCTGGTGGTCGTACCACGCGTCGGGTTCCTGCTCCTCGGCGATGTCGGCATCGATCCAGAGGATCGCCTTCACCAGAGTCTCAGCGACCGTGCGGTCGTCGACACCCACGAAGAACGCCACCGGGTGCGTGTTGTACCAGCGCAGCTCGACCAGTTCGATCGTCTTGCCGTGCCAGTCGGATGACGTGGGCACCTGGAGCGAGAACGTCGCCCCGGGAACGAAACGCTTGCCCGGATCGTCGGTGTACAGCTCGACCTTCAGCGCGCCCTTCAGGCCGTGCGCTTTGACGAGCCGCCCGACGCGCAGCTGGGTGGTGCCGGGACGCTTGGTCCCGCTCACGCCGCGTCGGTGTCGACGACGTCGACGCGCACGCGGCGGCCATCGGCGAGCGCCGTGACGAGGGCGCGCAGCGCCTTCGCGGTGCGACCCGAGCGGCCGATGACGCGGCCGAGGTCCTCGGGGTGCACACGCACCTCGAGGACCTCGCCACGCGCGCTGCTCGACGAATCCACCTGCACGTCGTCGGGGTGATCGACGATCCCCTTCACGAGGTGCTCAAGGGCGGATGCGAGCATGAACTACTCCTTGTCGGCGTCGGCAGCCTCGGCCTCAGCGGCCTCGGCACCCTCGACGGCCACAACCTCGGCCTCGGCCTCGACGACATCCGCGTCGGCCACGACCTCGGTCTCCTCGGCGGCCGGAGCCTCCTCGGCGGGAGCCTTCTTCTCAGCCTTGGGCTTGAGAACGGGCTTCTTCTTCTCGTCGGCCACGAACGCGACCGGCGCCTCCTTGGTCTTGATGGTGCTCTTGGCACCCTTCTCACCCTTGAAGGTTCCCCAGTCGCCCGAGAGCTTGAGGAGCGCGAGCACCTGCTCGGTCGGCTGAGCGCCGACGGAGAGCCAGTACTGGGCACGCTCGGAGTTGACCTCGATGAACGAGGGCTCCTCGGTGGGGTGGTACTTGCCGATCTCCTCGATCACGCGACCATCGCGCTTGGTGCGCGAGTCGGCGACGACGATGCGGTAGTACGGGGCACGGATCTTGCCGAGCCGCTTGAGGCGGATCTTGACAGCCACAATTCTCCTGAAAACGTGTGTGTAGGGGTCGAACTGCTCCCGTGCGCGTGGGGGCACACTCCGGCAGAAAGCTCTGAAGGGGGAACCATCGCGCCTGATAGAGGGTCGGGCTGCGCGGCTCCAACAAACTATTCTGACACGTCCTGAGGCGCTCGGCTACCAACGGGTGCGTCGGATGCGGTCTGCGGCGCGGGCGAACGGCGCCGCGAGAGGGCCACACCTGCGAGGCAGAGAACGCCGCCGATGACAGCGAGCAGCGTCGGCACCTCGTCGAACACCAGCCACCCGGCGATGATCGTGAGCGGCGGCACGATGTAGGTGGAGACGCCGAGCTGGCCGGCGGGTACCCGCGCGAGGGCATAACCCCAGGTGGTGAAGGCGAGCGCCGTCGGCACGATGCCCAGGTAGACGACACCGGCGATCGCGGCGGGCGACGCCTGCGCCGCCTCACCGATCAGTTGCCCGATGAACGGAAGGCACGCGAGCGTGCCGATCACGCATCCGATGAACGTGACCTGCACGGCGGGGAGCCGCCGCACCGTGGGTTTCTGGGCGAGGACGCCCGTCGCGTAGGTGACCGCGGACGCGAGCGCCCACAGCACGCCGGCGACGTCGAGGTGACCGCCGCCCGAGAAGACGCTCATGCCGAGCCCGATGAGCACGACGCCGGAGAACGACACGGCGGCACCGATCACGAGCCAGCGCGGCACACCCTCGCCGAGGAAGACTCCCGCACCCAGCGCGATGAGGATGGGGCCGATGTTGACGATCATCGCGGTGGTGCCGGCATCGAGCGAGTGCTCGGCGAGGTTCAGGGTGACGTTGTACGCGCCGAACCAGGCGACACCGTAAAGCGCCAGTAGAGCCCACTCGCGACCGGTGGGGCGCACCCAGCGGCGGGCGAAGAGCATGAGCACACCGAGCGCGAGGCTGCCCACCGTGATGCGACCGAGCGCGAGCGCCCCTCCCCCGATCTCGGGGGCGACACCGCGGATGACGATGAACGCGCTGGCCCACGCCAACAGGGTGAAGATGATGGCGGCGAGGACGAGCGGCGACATGCGGGCGGAGCTGGGCACGTCGCCACCGTACGCGGCTCCGACGACACCCGGATACCGCCCATTCCGCCAGATGACAACGGGTTCCCGCCAGATGCATCCGGGTGCGAGACTCGCGACATGCAGGTCGACTTCGCCCCATCGCAGCGCAGCACCGTCGGGATCGAGTGGGAGCTCATGCTCGCCGACCCCGCCACCGGCGAGCTGGTGGGCCGCGGCCCCGAGATCATCGACCAGGTGATGGCATCCGCCTCCCCCGATGCACGGCACACGGCCACCGCGGAGCTGCTGACGAACACCGTCGAGGTGACGAGCGGGGTGGGGCGCGACGTGTCGGAGGCGGTCGCCGATATCGCCGCGGCGATCGCAGCCATCCGCACCCACACCGACCCGATCGGGTTGGAGCTGATGTGCGCCGGGAGCCACCCGTTCGCGCAGTGGTACGACCAGGCGGTGAGCGACAAGACGCGGTACCACACGCTCATCGAGCGCACCCAGTGGTGGGGCCGCAACATGATGATCTGGGGCATCCACGTGCACGTCGGCGTGGAGGACGTGCGCAAGGTGATGCCGCTCATCAACGCGCTCTCGCTCTACCTCCCGCACCTGCAGTCGCTCAGCGCATCCAGCCCGTTCTGGGCGGGCGAGCGCACCGGGTACGCGTCGAACCGCGCGCTCGTGTTCCAGCAGCTGCCGACGGCCGGCCTGCCGTGGCCGCTGCAAGCCTGGAGCGACTACGAGGAGTACCTCGACGACATGGTGCGCACCGGCATCATGGAGGACGCCACCGAGGTGCGCTGGGACATCCGCCCCGCTCCCCGCTGGGGCACGATCGAGGTGCGCGCGTGCGACGGGATGTCGACGCTGCCGGAGCTGGCCGCCGTCGCGGCCCTCACGCAGACCCTCGTCGAGTACTTCTCGCGCGAGCTCGACGCCGGGCGGGAACTGCCGACCCTGCAGCCCTGGTACCACCGCGAGAACAAGTGGCGTGCCGCCCGCTACGGGCTCGACGCGGAGATCATCGTCGACCGTCGCGGCCTCGAACGCCCGGTGACCTCGCACCTGGAGGAACTGCTCGACGAGTTGCTGCCGATCGCCTCCGAACTCGGCTGCCGCAGTGAACTCGAAGGCGTGCGGCACACCCTCGCGATCGGCGCCAGCTACCAGCGCCAACTCGCCGTCGCGGATGCGGCGGGGGGCGACCTGCGCGCGGTCACCGCCCACCTCATCCGCGAGTTCAGGGACGGGGCGCCGGGCCGCTGAGCGCGTCGGCGCCCGCCGCCGTCGCCTCGGCGTCGGTCATCGCGGGTCGACGCGGCCACCAGAAGCGGTCGCGCGTGAGGAACGCGAGCGCCGGTACCACGACGGTGCGCACCAGAAGGGTGTCGATGAGCACGCCGATGCAGACGATGATGCCGATCTGGGTGAGCGTGATCAGCGGCAGTACCCCGAGCACGGCGAACACCGCGGCGAGCAGGATGCCGGCGCTGGTGATCACCCCGCCGGTGGCGGCGAGTGCGCGGATCATGCCCTGCGTGGTGCCGAGTCGGCGCGACTCCTCATTGGCCCGCGTCACCAGGAAGATCGAGTAGTCGACCCCCAGGGCGACGAGGAACAGGAAGCTGAAGAGCAGCACGTTGTCGTCGATGGCGGGGAACCCGAACAGCGGCGTCTGGAACAGCCACCAGCTCGCTCCGACGGCCGAGAAGAAGCTCGCGACCACGGCGATCAGGAGCAGCAGCGGTGCCACGAAGGCGCGCAGCAGCACGATCAGCACGAGCAGCACCAGCACGAGGATGAGCGGGATGATGAGCGCCTGGTCGTGGGCCTGCGCCTCGGAGACTTCGAGTGCCTGCGCGTCCAGCCCACCGACGAGACCCGATCCGTCGCCCACGTCGTCGAGCGCGGCGCGGATGTCTTCGATGGCGGCGAAGGCCTCCGGGGTCTCGGCGCCCGCGTCGAGGGTGACGCTGAGCTTGGCGAGGTCCTCGGTGGTCTCGGTGATGGCGGCGGCATCGACCCCGGGCACATCCGAGATCGCCTCGACCGCAGCGTCGGCGTCGTCGAGCGGGACCACGACGACCGCGGGCGAGGTGGTGCCGGCGGAGAACGCCTCGGCCAGCACCTCCTGGCCGCGCACTGCCTCCGGCTTCTGCAGGAAGCGGTCGTTCTGCGACAGCCCCGTCTGCAGGAACAGCACCCCGCTGGCGAGCGCGGCGAGCACCGCGAAGCCGGTGATCGCGACCACGAGGGGCCGACGCGACACGGCACGCCCCAGTCGACCCCAGGGGCTGCGGGCGATGGCGTCAGGAGACCCGAAGCGCGGGATGTAGGGCCAGAACAGCCAGCGGCCGAACAGCACGAGGGCGGCGGGCAGCACGAGCAGCGCGAAGATCATCGCCACGACGACGCCGATGGCGCACGCGAGACCGAGGGCGCGGTTGCCGGCCAATTCCGCGAGCAGCAGTGTCGCCAGAGCGAGCGCGACCGTGGAGCCGCTTGCGATCACCGCGGGGCCTGCACCGCGCAGGGCGAACTGCATCGCCTCGCGGCGATCTTCATGCAGGCGCAGTTCGTCGCGGTAGCGGGCGATGAGGAGCAGCGCGTAGTTGGTGCCGGCGCCGAAGACGAGCACCGACAGGATGCCGGTGATGGAGGCGTCGAGCTCCACGCCCACCGCCTGGGCGACCTGGCGCGCGATGATGCCGGCGAGCGCGTCGGCGGTGCCGACGACGGCGAGCGGCACGAGCCACAGCCACGGGCTGCGGTAGGTGATGAGCAGCAGGATCGCGACGACGATGACCGTCGTGAGCAGCAGCGTGAAGTCGGCTCCGGCGAACACGGCGGCGACGTCGACCTCGAAGCCTTCGGCGCCGGTGAGGTATACGCGCACGTCGTCGTCGAGACCCTCGGCGGCGGCATCCCGCAGCTCCTGGGCGCGTTCGGCCTGCGCCTTCACGTCGGTCTCGGGGTCGAGCGGCACGACGACGAGGGCGACGGTGCCGTCGTCGGAGACCTGGGCGGGCGGCACGAAACCGTCGGGCGTGAAATCGGCGAGGGCACCGGATGCGTTCTCGTTGATCGTGGCGAGGGTGTCGTCGCTGAGCGGGTCGTCGCTCGCGAACACGAGCAGTGCCGAGGTGGCTTCGGCGCTGGGGAACTCCTCGAGCAGGCGGTCGACCTGCGCGGACTCGGATGAGTCGGGCAGGCCGACACCGGGTGCGGTCTCCGATTTCTCGGCCCCGTTGACGGCGAACAGCGCGGCGGCTGCGGCCAGGGTGGCGAGCAGCACGATCCACGACGTTTTCGCGGAGGTGATGAAGCGAAGCAGGCCCGACATGGGGGTCCTCTCGGAGTCGACCATTTAGTTAGATTGACATATTACATGCATTTCTAACTATCTCGCGGCTATCCTGTTGCCATGGACCAGACAGCGCCCCCGGCACTCAGCCGCGCGACGCTGCTGCTGCGCGAGTTCGTCGAGGTCAGCGATGAATTCGAGAAGACTCTCGGAACCGAGCTCGGCGTCAACCCGACCGACCTCGAAGCGATGGAGCAGCTCATCATGAGCGGCCCGCTCACCCCCACCGAACTGGCCCGTCGGCTGGGCATCTCGACCGCATCCATGACCACCGCGATCGACCGGCTCGAAGCACTCGAGCACGCCCGCCGCGAACCGAACCCGGTCGACCGCCGCGGCGTGCTGATCGTGCCCTCACCCCGCTCCGCCGAACGGGCCATGGGCCGGCTCATGCCGATGATCCGCGGACTCGACCGCGAACTCGACGGCTTCACCGACGACGAACGCCGAGCGATCACCGAATACCTGGAGCGGGTGGTGGCGCGGTACCGCGCCCACATCTCTCCCGCATCCGACGACGCCGGCGACGCCGCAGCGTCCTAGCGTTCGTCGCGCCAGCGCAGCAACGCCCGGAGGGCGGTGTCGTCGAGCTCCGGGGCGGTGATCGCGACGATGAACGTCGTGAAGCCGAGTTCCACGAACCGTTCGGCGGTCACCGGGTCGCCGACACCCAGGCCGCGCACACTCGTGCCGGTGGAGCGTTCGATCTCACCCGGATCGCGGCCCACCGCCCGGCAGTGCTCGTCGAGCACGGCGGACTTGTGGGCGAGCGTCTCCACGTCGCCGAACGCGTGCCAGATGTCGGCGTGCTCCGCCACGACCCGCAGGGTGCGGCGCTCGCCCGCTCCGCCGATGAGGATCGGGATGCGCCGGGTGGGCGCCGGGTTCAGTCGACCGAGGCGCCGCCGGATGCGGGGCACCGCCTCCTCGAATCCGCTGAGCCGCGACCCGACGGTGCCGAACGGGAACCCGTACTCGTCGAAGTCGCGCTCGTTCCACCCGGCGCCGAGGCCCAGGATGAAACGGCCGGTGCCGGTGTCGTGCGCGGAGATGTGGTCGATGGTGCGCGCCATGTCGGCCACCAGGTCGGGATTGCGGAACGGCGTCGCCGACACGAGCGGACCGAACTCGACCCGCTCCGTCTGCTCGGCGATCGCCGCGAGCACGGTGAATGCCTCGAAGTGCGCCCCCTCGGGGTCGCCGGTGAGCGGGAAGAAGTGATCCCACCCCATGACGAGGTCGACGCCGAGGTCCTCGGCACGGCGCACCGCATCCCGGAGCACCGGATACGACGCGTGCTGCGGGGCGATCTGCACCCCGACCCTGATGTTGCGGCTCACCCGGCCACGCTATCGGTCAGCTGTTCGCGTCCCGCCACGCCAGCATGCGCTTCACCGCGTCGAGCGGGTAGTCGGGGCCCGAGATGCCGACCGTGAATAGGGTCGCTCCGAGCGCGTGCAGCGCGTCGGCCTTCGCCTCGTCGCCGTCGCGGTTCTCGACCGAGATCTCGATCTCGGCCAGGTCGCGCCCCTCGGCGGCGCAGTGCTCGGCGAGGATGCCGAGCTTGCGGGTCAGCGTCTCGGGGTCGGGGAACGAGTGCCAGATGTCGGCGTGACGCGCGACGAGCCGCAGCGTCTTCTTCTCGCCGCCGCCGCCGATGAGGATCGGGATGTCGCGCAGCGGGGCCGGGTTGAGCTTCGCCCAGCGGTCCTCGATGCGCGGAAGCGCCTCCGCGAGCGCGTCGAGCCGCGACCCGACGGTGCCGAACTCGTAGCCGTACGCGTCGTAATCCTTCTCGAACCAGCCGGAGCCGGTGCCGAAGATGAACCGGCCGCCCGAGATGTGGTCGAGGGTGCGGGCCATGTCGGCCTGCAGGTCGGGGTTGCGGTACGAGTTGCAGTTCACCAGGTGACCGAACTCGACACGGCTGGTCTGCTCGGCGATCGCGGCGAGCATCGTCCACGCCTCGAAATGCTTGCCGTCGGGGTCGCCGGAGAGCGGGTAGAAGTGGTCCCAGTTGAAGATCACGTCGACGCCGAGGTCTTCGAGCTTGCGGACCGTGTCGCGGATGGCGGGATAGTCGGCGTGCTGCGGCTGGACCTGCGCGGCGATACGGATGGGACGGGTGGCGGAGGCGGTGGGAGGAGTCATCGCTCTCACACTAAGACGGCCGGGCGCCGCCGCGCTGGCTAGCGGCCGAGCAGCTTCTGCAGTGCGGCGAGCTCTTCTTCGCTGGGCGCCTGGGGGCCCTTCGCGCCGCCACCGAGACCGAAGCCGGAACCGCCACCGCTGGCACCGCCGCCGGGCTTCACCCCCTGCGCGATCGCCGCGTTCTCGGCGGCGCGCTTCGCGGGGTTGCCGGAGCGGGAGCCCTTCTTCTTGGCCTGCTGCTGCTTCTTGCCGCCGTGCGCGCCGGGGATGGGGCCCATGCCGGGAACCTGCGGCACGCCGCCCTTGGCGACCGTCTTCATCATCTTCGCCGCCTGCTCGAACCGCTGGACGAGCTGGTTGACGTCGGTGACGGTGGTTCCGGAACCCTTCGCGATACGGAGGCGCCGCGACCCGTTCAGCAGCTTCGTGTTCTGCCGCTCGGCGCGGGTCATCGACTGGATGATCGCCTCGGTGCGGTCGATCTCCTTCTCGTCGAAGTTCTCGAGCTGCTCCTTCATGCCGCGGGCGCCGGGCAGCATGCCGAGCATGCCCTTCAGCGACCCCATCTTGCGCAGCTGCTGCATCTGCCCGAGGAAGTCGTCGAGGGTGAAGCTGTCGGTGCGGAACTTCTCCGCGACCTTCGCCGCCTCCTCTTCGTCGAACGCGGCCTGCGCCTGCTCGATGAGGGTGAGGATGTCACCCAGGTCGAGGATGCGGCTGGCCATGCGGTCGGGGTGGAACGGTTCGAAGTCGTCGAGGCCTTCACCGGTGGAGGCGAAGATGATGGGCCGGCCGGTGATGCTCGCCACCGAGAGGGCCGCACCACCGCGCGCGTCACCGTCGAGCTTGGTGAGCACGACACCCGTGAAGTCGACACCCTCCTGGAAGGCGCGGGCCGTGGCGACGGCATCCTGACCGATCATCGCGTCGATGACGAACAGCACCTCGTCGGGGTCGACGGCCTTGCGGATGTTGGACGCCTGCTTCATCAGCTCGGCGTCGATACCGAGACGGCCGGCGGTGTCGACGATGACCACGTCGTACTGCTTGCGCTCCGCCTCGGCGACACCGTTCTTGGCGACCTTCACCGGGTCACCCACACCGTTGCCGGGCTCGGGGGCGAAGACGGGCACGCCCGCCTGCTCGCCCACGACCTGCAGCTGGGTGACGGCGTTGGGACGCTGGAGGTCGGAGGCGACCAGCAGGGGCGTGTGCCCCTCCTTCTTCAGCCACTTGGCGAGCTTGCCCGCGAGGGTGGTCTTACCGGCACCCTGGAGGCCGGCGAGCATGATGACGGTCGGCGGCTTCTTCGCGAACTCGAGGCGACGCTGCTGCCCGCCGAGGATCGCGACGAGCTCCTCGTTGACGATCTGCACGACCTGCTGGGCCGGGTTGAGGGCCTTGTTGACCTCGTCGGAGAGGGCGCGCTCGCGCACCTTGCCGGTGAACTCCTTCACCACCTCGAGGGCGACGTCGGCGTCGAGCAGGGCGCGACGGATCTCGCGCACTGTGCCGTCGACGTCCGCGGGCGTGAGCTTGCCCTTGGTGCGGAGGTTCTTGAAGGTCTGAGTGAGCCGGTCGGAGAGCGTGCCGAAGGTTGCCATGACGGCGTCGAGTCTACCGGCGCGCGGTAGCGTGGCGGGATGCCGACCATCCTCCCCTTCGACGGCCACACGCCGAGCATCGATCCCGCCGCGTGGGTGGCGCCGAACGCGACCGTCGTGGGCGCGGCGACCCTGCATCCGGGGTCGTCGGTGTTCTACGGCGCGGTGGTGCGCGCCGACGGTGACCGGATCGTGCTGGGCGCGCGTTCGAACCTGCAGGACAACGTCGTGGTGCATGTGGATCGCGGCGTTCCGACGATCATCGGCGCGGGCGTCTCGGTGGGCCACGGTGCCGTGGTGCATGGCTGCACGATCGAGGACGACTGCCTGATCGGCATGAACGCGACCGTGCTCAACGGCGCGGTCGTGGGGCGCGAGTCGCTGGTGGCCGCGGGGGCCCTCGTGTTGGAGGGCACCGTGATCCCGCCCCGTTCGCTCGTCGCGGGGGTACCGGCGAAGGTGCGCCGCGAGCTGACCGACGACGAGGTGGCCGGCATCCGCCGCAACGCCGACGGGTATGTGGAGCTGTCGGCGGCCCACCGGGAGCTGTCGTGATGGACGCCGAACTCGCCGACGCCCCCGCCACCCCCGAGTTCCGTCCGTCGTGGTCGGCGTTCCACCGCCGCCTGCTGGCGCGGATGCTGCTGCTCGGCCCGCTGCTGGTGATCGTGCTGATCGTGGCGGCGTGGCCGTCGCTCGGCCTCGCGTTCGTGATGCTGGGAGGGGCGATGGCGTTCGGCGGGCTCGCTCTGGCTCTCTACTTCGGTCGCGTGTCGGTGCGGATCGACGGCACCGCCATCCGGGTGCGTGGGCCGTTCCGCACCCGCGGCTGGTCGCTCGGCGACATCGCGGCGCTCGTGATGGTGCCGCGCCCCGGCACCCCGCCGACGCCTCCGGGACGCGAGCACCCGATCCCCGCCACCCTGTACGCCGTGTCACACCTCAACGAGCGGCTGTTCTGGTTGTCGGGCGACTTCTGGGAGCGCTCGGCGCTCGACGACATCGCCCGCGCCACCGGCCTCACCGTGCACGAGGTGCCGCGCGGTCTTCCCGCGCAGGATATGCAGGCGCGCTACCCGGGCACCATCGGCTGGACCAACGTGCGGCCGTGGCTGTTCGCCCTCGTGGTGGCGATCTCGGCCGGACTGCTGATGCTGATCATCCTCGTCATCACGAGCATCGTGCTGGTGGCGACCGGCCAGGTGCAGGTGCCGGGCGTCGGCTAGCGCAGCGCCGCGAGCAGCTCCGCGCCCGTCTCGGGTCGGATCTCGTAGTTCGCACTGAACGAGAGGCGGGTGACGAGCCCCGCGAAGCGTTCCCGCAGCTGCGCGGCGACCTCGGCCGCGGATCCGACGGCGGCGAACGCGGCGAGCATGTCGTCGTCGACGACGGCGCCCATCTCGGCCCACTCGCCACGTCGGGCCGCAGCGTTCAGGCGCTCGTGCGCGGCCTCCCACCCGTGCAGGGCGAGCACCGGCAGGTAGTCGGGAGTCGACCCGTAGAAGGCGATCTGCTGCCGGGTGGCGGCGATCGCGCGGTCCAGTTCCTGCTGCGTATCCCCGACGGCGATGAACGCCGGCACCGAGAGACCCAGCGTCGCCGCGTCGCGGCCGGCGGATGCGGCGCCCCGCTCGAGCGCCGGACGGGTGACCTCGCGCAGGTACCGCTCGGTGGTGAAGGTGTGGGCGAGCACTCCGTCGGCGACGGCGCCCGCGGACTCGGTCATCTTCTCGCCGACCGCCGCGATCCAGATCGGCGGTAGGCCGAACGGGTTCGGACCCGGCGAGAAGAAGGGCGTCATCAGGGTGTGCCGGTAGTGCTCGCCCTCGAAGGCGAGCCTCTCGCCTGTCTCCCACGACGACCAGATCGCGCGCACCGCACCCACGTACTCGCGCATCCGGGCGGCGGGCGCCGACCAGGGCATCGAGAAACGGCGCTCGATGTGCGGCTTCACCTGCGAGCCGAGACCGAGGATGAAACGGCCACCCGACACCAGCTGCAGGTCGTTCGCCGTCTCGGCGACCGTCATCGGGCTGCGGGCGAATGCAACAGCGATACCGGTCATGAGGCTGACCCGCTCGGTGCGCATCGCGGCCGCGGCGAGGGAGACGAACGGGTCGTGTTTGGTCTCGGCGGCGAAGATGCCGTCGTAGCCGGCCGCCTCCAGGTCGGCCGCACCCCCGGCGAAGGCGCGGGGGTCGGTGCCGGCGTCGCCGCCCGCGTCGATGAGGAAGGGGGCTGTCGTCGCGTCGTCGCTCACCCGGCCATCCTGCCGCATCCGCCACGGCCGGCCGCCGGACGTTGTGGAACCGACTAGCCGAGGCCCGGCGGGACCGCAACGCCCTTGTCGCATTTCGCCGACCGGACGAGCGTCGAAGGCAGGAAGGAGCACCATGACCGTCATCGGATTCCACGCGTCGCACGAGCAGGCGCCCCCCTCCCGCCTTCTCGACGCCGTCCGGCTCGCCGAGCAGGCGGGCTTCGAGGCGGCAATGTGCTCCGACCACTTCGCCCCCTGGAGTGTGCGTCAGGGCCACTCCGGCTACTCGTGGAGCTGGTTGGGGGCGGCTCTGGCGTCGACCCGCCTCCGGTTCGGTGTGGTCACCGCCCCCGGGCAGCGCGCGCACCCGGCGGTTGTCGCCCAGGCGATCGGGACGCTCGGCGAGATGTTCCCCGGGCGGTTCTGGGCGGCGCTCGGCAGCGGCGAGGCCGTCAACGAGCACATCACGGGCAACGCGTGGCCCGACCACTCGGCCCGCAACATCCGCCTGCACGAGTCGGCCGAGACGATCCACCGGATGCTGCGCGGGGAGACGGTCGACGTCGACGGCAGCATCCGGGTGCACGAGGCGCGCCTGTGGTCGGCGCCGGATGTGCCACCGCCGCTGATCGGTGCCGCGATCAGCGCCGAGACGGCGGGCGAGGTGGCGCGCTGGGCCGACGGCCTGATCACCACCGCCCAAGCACCGGACGTGCTGGACCGGGTGATCCGGTCGTATCGGGACGCCGGCGGTCGAGGACCCGTCGCCGTGCAGGCCCACTTCAGTTGGGCGCGCACCGACGAGGAGGCACTCGACATCGCCCACGATCAGTGGCGGCACGGGGTGATCACCCCTCCCGAGCTGTGGGACATCGAGGCCCCGGAGGAGTTCGACCGCCGCAGCGCGCACGCGACGCGCGCCGACACGGCCGAGCGGGTGTTCGCATCCGCCGACCCCGCCGCGCACCTGGAGCGCCTGCGCGCGCTCACCCGCCACGACATCGACGAGCTCTACCTGCACAACGTTGGGCAGGCCCACGATGACTACCTCACCGTGTTCGGCCGCGAGGTGCTGCCCGCCCTGAAGGAGGCGTGATGAAGATCACCGACACCAGCGACATGTGGTGGAAGACGGCCGTCGTCTACTGCCTCGACGTGGAGACCTACATGGACTGGGACGGCGACGGCCGGGGCGACATCGAAGGGCTCACCCACCGCCTCGACCACCTGTCCGAACTCGGCGTCACCTGCCTCTGGCTGATGCCGTTCTACCCCACCCCCGGTATGGACGACGGGTACGACGTCTCCGATTTCTTGAACGTGGATCCCCGCCTCGGCGACCTCGGACGGATGGCGGAGCTGCTGCGCATGGCCCAGGACCGCGGGATGCGGGTGATCGTCGACCTCGTGGTCAACCACACCTCCGACCAGCACCCCTGGTTCCGGGCGGCCCGCTCAAGCCGGGACTCCGAATTCCACGACTACTACGTGTGGCGGGACGAGAAGCCGAAGAAGGAAGCAGCGACCGTGTTCCCCGGCGAGGAGACGAGCGTGTGGAACTACGAGGAGAAGGTGGACCGGTACTACCTGCACAGCTTCTACTCGCACCAACCCGACCTGAATATCGCCAACCCGCGGGTGCGTGACGAGATCGCCCGCGTGATGGGGTTCTGGCTGCAGATGGGGGTGTCGGGTTTTCGTGTGGACGCCGTGCCGTTCCTCATCGATCTGCCGGAAGGCACCGCCGGTGACCCGCACCGGCACCTGCGCGACCTGCGGCGGTTCCTGCAGCGTCGCTCACGCGACGCGATCCTGCTGGGCGAGGTGAATCTCCCCTACGACCAGCAACTGGAGTTCTTCGGCGGGGGCGACGGCGCGTCGCAGCTGACTATGCAGTTCGACTTCGTGGGGATGCAGGCGCTGTACCTGTCGCTGGCGCGGCGTGACGCATCCGCGCTGACCGCAGCGCTGCGCGCCCGTCCCGTGCTGCCTCCCGAGGCGCAGTGGGCGAACTTCGTGCGCAACCACGACGAGCTCACCCTCGACAAGCTCAGCGACGACGAACGCGAGGAGGTGTTCGCCGCCTTCGGCCCCGAACCGGAGATGCAGATCTACGGTCGCGGGATCGTGCGGCGGCTGCCGTCGATGCTCGACGGCGACCCGCGCCGCATCCGCATGGTCTACAGCCTCATGTTCTCGCTGCCCGGTACGCCGGTGCTGTTCTACGGCGAGGAGATCGGGATGGCCGAGAACCTGCAGATGCCGGGTCGCCACGCGGTGCGCACGCCCATGCAGTGGTCGGATGATCGACACGGCGGCTTCTCGTCGGCGGTCCGGTCGCGGCTCGTCTCGCGCCCGCCGGAGGGCGGCTACGCACCCGAGCATGTGAACGTGATCGACCAACGCCACGACCCCGACTCGCTGCTGCACCACATGCAACTGCTCGCCACCCGGTACCGGTCGTCGTCGGAGATCGGGTGGGGCGAGTTGGAGATCCTCGACCATGACCAGCCGTCGGTGTTCGCCCACTCGGTGCGTTCCGACACGGGCCGCATGATCGCGGTGCACAACCTCGCTCCGGAGGCGACCAGCGTGGCGCTGCGGGTGCGCGACGAACCCGAGGGCACGATCCTGTCGGACCTGCTGCGGGAGGCGACGACCCCGCTGCCGGCGCGGGGGCGCGTGGAGGTGGAGATCGAAGCCTACGGGTACCGGTGGATGCGGGTGCTGCGGCCCGGTGACCGCCGCCTCAGTTGAGGACGCACGCTAGCCGACGAGCTGCTGTGCGAAGACGTGCGGCGTGAAACCGGTGAGGTCGCCGATGCCCTCGCCCTGGCCGACGAGCTTCACCGGGATGCCGGTCTTCTCCTGCACGGCGAGCACGAACCCGCCCTTCGCCGAGCCGTCGAGCTTGGTGAGCACGAGACCGGTGACGCCGGCGTGTTGGATGAAGGCATCCGCCTGCGCGAGACCGTTCTGCCCCGTGGTGGCGTCGAGCACCAGCAGCACCTCGGCGATCGGCTCCAGCTTCTCGACCACGCGGCGCACCTTGCCGAGCTCGTCCATGAGGCCCGACTTCGTCTGCAGGCGCCCCGCGGTGTCGATGATCACGATCTCGACCCCGTCGCGCTGGGCGAGCTCCACCGTCTGGAAGGCGACGGATGCCGGATCCTGCCCCGCCTGCTGCGGGCGCACGATCCGCGCCCCCGAGCGCTCGGCCCAGGTGGCGAGCTGCTCGACCGCGGCCGCGCGGAACGTGTCGGCCGCACCCACCACGACCGAGCGGCCGTGGTTGGTGAGGAACTTGGAGAACTTGCCGATCGTGGTGGTCTTGCCGACGCCGTTCACCCCGACGACGAGCACCACCGCGGGGCGCGCGGTGAGGGTGAGCGTGGAGTCGAGCTTCGCCAGCCGCTCCTCGATGGTCTCGCGCAGCATCCGCTGCAGGTCCTTCGGGTCGGTGGTGCGGTAGCGCTCCACCTTGGCGCGCAGCTCGTCGACGATCGTCTCGGTGAGGTCGGGCCCGAAGTCGGCCCCGAGCAACGCATCCTCGAGGTCGTCCCAGGTGCCGTCGTCGATCGTCGGCTTCGCGAACATGCCGCGCAGAGCGCCGCCGAGAGACCAGGATGCCGCCATGCGCCCAGGCTACCGGGCCTCCTGGGGCAGGATGGGATGGTGACTCTCGCGTTCATCCGACACGGCCAGACCGACTGGAACCGGGAGGGGCGCCTGCAGGGTTCCAGCGACATCCCGCTCAACGACACCGGGCGCGAGCAGGCGCTCGCGGCGGTTCCGATGCTCGCCGAGTGGAACTGGGATGCCATCGTCAGCTCTCCGCTCGGGCGGGCGCGGGAGACGGCGCAGATCGTGGCCGACGGTCTCGGCCTGCCGCTCGGCCCCGCGTACACCGAACTGGTGGAGCGCGACTACGGGCCGCTGGAGGGCATGTCCGACACCGAGGTGATGGCCCGCTGGCCCGACCGGCGCTACCCGGGTGCGGAGCCCCTCGATGACGTCGTGGAGCGCTGCCTGAACGGCCTCATGCACATCGACCGCGACTACCCCGACCAGAACGTGGTGGTGGTGTGCCACGGCACGATCATGAAGTACACGCTCATCCGCCTCACCGGCCACCCGATCGAGGTGATCCTCAACGGCACGGTCTCGGCGATCGAACGCGACGGCGACCGGTGGCGGGTGCTGACGATCAACGGCGAGCCGGTCGAGGGCTGACGACGGCGGCTACCCCTAACCTGGCCTCTGTGACCAGCGCCGCACTCCCCCGCAGCACCCCCGAAGCGCAGGGCGTCGCCACGCCCGCGCTCCGATCGCTTCTGTCCGCTCTCGACAGCGAACTCGACTCCGTACACGGTGTCGTCATCGTGCGGCACGGCCACATCGTCGCCGAGGCCGGATGGGCGCCGTACGGAGTCGAGCGCCCGCACGCCATGTACTCGGTGAGCAAGTCGTTCACCGCGAGCGCCGTCGGGTTCGCCGTGGCGGAGGGGCTGCTCACGGTCGACGACCGGCTCATCGACCACTTCCCCGAGGCGGCACCGACCGAGCCCGACGCGCGCCTGCGCGAACTGCGGGTGCGCCACCTGCTCACGATGACCACCGGCCACGCCGACGACACCACCGACATCCTGCTCGAGGCCGACGACCGCGTGAGCGCGTTCCTGCGCATCCCGCTCGCCGCCGACCCTGGCACCCTGTTCGTCTACAACACGGGAGCCAGCTACGTGCTGTCGGCGCTCGTGCAGCGCCTCACCGGCGAACGGCTGCTCGACTACCTCACGCCGCGTCTGCTTGAACCGCTCGGCATCACCGGCGCCCGGTGGGAGCAGGATCACAACGGCATCGACATGGGCGGCTTCGGCCTCACCATCACCACGCGCGACGTGGCCGCGTTCGGGCAGCTGTTCCTGCAGAAGGGCGCGTTCGGCGGGCGGCAGCTGCTCTCGCCTGAGTGGGTGGAGACCGCATCCTCCCCGCTGGTGCCGAACTCGGGCGACAACCCCGACTGGCAGCAGGGGTACGGCTACCAGATGTGGACGAGCCGGCACGGCTACCGCGGCGACGGCGCGTTCGGGCAGTTCTGCCTCGTACTCCCGGACGACGACGCGGTGATCGCGATCACCGGCAGCCTGCCCGACATGCAGAAGCCGCTCGACATCCTCTGGGCGCATCGCGAGGCGCTGTTCGGTGAGACGCCTCCCGCCTCCGACGGTGCCGGCACCCCGCTCGTCGCGCAGCTACAGGTGCCGGGCCCCGCATCCGTGGTCGCCCTCCCGGCCGCGCTCTCGGGTGTCCGCTACACGATCGACGACGGCGGGTTCGAGGCGATCCGGGTCGAACCGGATGCGGTGGGCACCGCCCTGGTGCTCACCGCCGGGGGTGTCGACCACCGGATCGCGGTCGGCGCCGACACCTGGGCGCCCGGGATCACCGACTTCGCCCCGCACCCGGGCATGGCGATCATCAGCCGCGGCGGCTGGGCCGACGAGTACACCTTCCGCGCACGCACCCTCGCCGCCGACGACCCGCACGGCTTCGACCACGAACTCGTCTTCGACGGAGACGGCGTCGTGTGGACGAGCCGCGAACTCGTGTCGTTCGGTCCGATCGTCACGCAGCGGGCGGAGGGCCGGCGGGCGTAGCGGCCCCCGCCTTCGCCGCCGCGGCCTGTTTGGCGCGGCGTTCGACGACCCCGTCGATCACCCAGACACCCACAGCCAGCAGCCCGAGCGCCAGGAACAGCAGCAGCCACCGGCCGAAACCGCCGCCCACCTCGCCCCACGCCTCGGGGATGGTGAACATCACCAGCACGAACGCGGCCGCCCCCACCGCGTAGGCGATCGCCCACACCCACTTGCGCCACGCGAACAGCACGGCCCCGTCGAGCGCGAGCAACGGCAGCAGCGCCAACGGCAGCGTCGAGACCCCCTCCACGACGATGCCGCTGAACAGTTCGGCCAGCCCCCGGAACAGCACGCTGCCCGGCACCGCGTCGGCGAGCGGGCCGAACGCCGAGTACCCGATCCACGCACCGAGCGCCAGCAGCAGGGCCGCACCCGAACCGAGCAGGATCACAAGCGCGTCGCGCGAGGCGACGAGCGTGATCGCGAAGGTGAGGCCCGCCACCAGGCCGAAGATCACCCCCGGTTCGAACTGCAGCAGCCGCGCCACCAGCACGGTGAGCGCCACCACCACGAGCGACCCGAACCGGAACGTGATGGTGGGGCGCGCATCCGGCTGCAGCTTGCGCAGCACGGCGATCACCACGATCCAGCCCACCACGTTCAACAGCACGAACGAGATGAGCGAGGTGATGATGAGCCGCACCGACATCGGGTTGAGACCGAACGCCGGATCCACGAACCCGGCGATCACCGCCGCGAGCACGAACCCCGGCCACACCAGCCACGAGGGGGCGCGGCGCTTCGCCGGGTCGGATGCGGGAGGGCCGGATGCGGATGCGGTCTTCGTCACCCGCTTCGCCCGGCGCTTGTGCAGCCAGTCGAGCATCCCCGACCAGTGCTTGCCGAGCACCTTGTTGAGCAGGTAGCCGGGGAACCCGACCACCAGCATCAGGAACACGGCCGAGCCGCCCAGCACCGCCAGCTGGGTCGCCGACGGGACGGCCTCCGCGATCGTGCGCAGCGCGCTGAGCACGCTCGGGTCCGACGCCCCCGTGGCGCGGGCGTACGGGCCTGCCGTCACCTGCACCTCGACCACCAGGCTCGGCGTTTCCCAGTCCGGCCAGTTCTGGTACTCCTGCCCGTCGGTGTAGGTGAAGTCGATCACGTCGTTGCCGGTGTTCGCGTTCCCGAACCGCCCACCCACATACGCCGGCGGTTCGTCGAGGGCGGCGAGTTGGTCGGCGCCGATCGCGACGCTCTGCCCGTCGCCCGCGCCCGGATCCAGCTGCGAGACCTCGGAGCCGGTCGCCCAGCCCGCCTCCTCGAACGAACGCAGGATCGCGACCAGGTCGTCGACGGTGGTGTCGACGTAGAACAGGTTGTAGCCGTAGGAGAGCTCCGGGTCGGGCACGATCCGGTCGCTCAGCACCGCCGCGCAGCTCCACGGGTGGCCCTGCAGCGGCGGAGGCACGTAGTCGCTCGGCGGCTGGAACAGCTCCCACGATCCCTCGTCCCAGCTGGTGCCCGCGCACGCCTCCGGGCCGTCGAGGGCCACCGCCGGCGTAGCCGTCGCCAGCGGCAGAGTCGTCGCCCCGGCGAACACGGCGACCGTCGCAGCGAGACGCCGCATCCGCGAAACCATGCGTGAAAACTAGCGGAGCGGACGCTTCCGGCGACAGTGCCGGTTACGACACATTCGCGGGAACGGCGTTCCGCGCACGCCGTCGCTCGAACAGCAGGTCGGCGCCCCAGAGCGCCACCGAGAAGGCCGCGAACCCGACGAACACCAGCACCCAGTGCAGGTAGTCGCCCGACACCTCGCCCCACGCATCCGGGAGGGTCAGCATCACCAGCACGAACGCCGCCGCGCCTCCCGTGTAGGCAAGCGCCCACACCCAGCGTCGCCACGCGAAGATCACCGCGCCGTCGAGGGCGAGGAGCGGCAAGAGCGCCAGCGGCAGCGTCGAGACGCCCTCCACGACGATGCCGCTGAACAGCTCGGCCAGCCCGCGCAGCAGCACACTGTCTCCCGCCGACTCGGCGGCCGGCGCGACCAGGCTGTAGCCCACCCACGCGAGCAACGACAGCGCGAGCGCCGCACCCGAGCCGATGAGGACGACGAGAGCGTCCCGGGAGGCGGCGAGGGTCACCGCGAAGGTCAGGCCGGCGACGAGACCGAACACGGCGCCCGGTTCGAACTGCAGCATCCGCCCGATCACCACCGCCACCGCCACCAGCGCGAGCGACCCCCACCGGAACACGATCCGGGGGCGGGAGTCCGGTTGCAGCCGACGGATCGCGGCGGAGGCGGCGAACCAGCCGACCACGTTCACCAGGGTCAGGGACGCGAACATCGTCAGGTAGAGCCGCACCGACATCGGGTTCAGCCCGAACTGCGGATCCACGAAGCACGCGATCAGCGACGCGGCCGCGAACCCCGGCCACACCAGCCACGAGGGTGCGGGGCGGCACACCGCACCCGGCAGGGCCGGGGCGGGTCTCGCGGGGCGCCGCGCCCGCATCCACGCTTTCACCCGCGACCAGCGCTTCTCGAGCACCGTGTCGACGAGGAAACCCGGGAGGCCGACGAGCAGCATGAGGAAGACCGCGGTCCCGCCGAGCACAGCGGTCTGGGTGGTGTTCGGCATCGCATCGGCGACCGTGCGCAGACCACTCAGCGAACTGGGGTCGGAGGCTCCGGTGGTGTCGTACGCGTCCTCCCCCGTGATCACTTCGATCAGCAGCACCCCACGGTCGGCAATCCCCGTGTACATCGAATCGGCGACCACCCCGTCGGTGTACTGGAACCAGATGATGTCGTCGCCGGTGATGCGGTTCCCGAAGCGGATGCCGACCATTCCGGGCAGCGGATCCCACTCCCGCAGTTCGGCGACGCCCATCCGGTCACTCTCGGCGCGGCCCGCGGAGTTCTCGGCGCGCATCATCTCGTCGCCCCGAATCCAGCCTGCCTCCTGGAAGCGCGCCAGCACGTCGAGGACTTCGGAGGGCTCGATGTCGACCCACATGAGCGAGTACTGGGCGCCGTGCGTGTCGTCGAACTCCCGATCGATGGTCCGCGATGCGCAGTCCCACCCGCTGCCGCGGAGCGGCGGCGGCACGAATTGCTCCTCGACCTCGAAGAGCTCATACGAGCCCGACGCGTAGTGGCTGCCCGTGCAGTCCTCCTCGTCGGCGGATGCGGGCGCCGCCGCCAACAGCACACCCGCGACGGCACCCGCGAGCGCGACGACGGCCGCAACCATCGGTCTGCCGTGTGCGCTCACGAACGACGACGTTAGGAAGCCCGGCGTCCTGGAAAACAGGGACACGCGCCCTCGATCGGGCACGGGATCAGCCGGCGCGCTCCTCCGGAGCGACCACACGCTGGCCGACGACGGCGCTCACGCCGTCCTGACGCATCGAGACGCCGTAGAGCGCGTCCGCGATCTCCATGGTGCGCTTCTGGTGGGTGATGACGATGAGCTGCGAGCTCTCACGCAGCCGCTCGATGACACTCAGCAACCGGCCGAGGTTCGCGTCGTCGAGCGCCGCCTCCACCTCGTCCAGGATGTAGAACGGGCTGGGGCGGGCCGTGAAGATCGCGAACAGCAGCGCCACGGCGGCGAGGGAGCGCTCACCACCCGACAGCAGCGAGAGACGTTCGATCTTCTTGCCGGCCGGCTTCACCGTCACCTCGATGCCCGTCGTGAGCATGTCGTCGGGGTTGGTGAGGTGCAGCGACCCGGTGCCGCCGGGGAACAGGATCGGGAAGACCTGGTCGAAGGCGTGCTTGGTGTCGTCGAAGGCGGCGGCGAAGATGTCCTGCATCTTCTCGTCGATCTCCTCGATGATCGTCAGCAGGTCCTTGCGGGTGGCGGTGAGGTCGGCAAGCTGCTCGGTGAGGAACTTGTGGCGCTGCTCCAGGGCGGCGAACTCCTCCAGGGCGAGCGGGTTCACCCGCCCCAGCTGGCCGTACTTGCGTTCCGCTTTCTCGAGGCGCGACTTCTGCTTCGCCCGGTCGAACGGCTCGGTCACCACCTCGGCCTCGGCGTCGTCGTCACCGTCCGCGTCGTCGGACTGCGCGGATGCCGCGGGGGCGTCGACGGGCACGGGCACCTCGGGGCCGTACTCGGCCACGAGCACGTCCTCGACGAGCCCCAGCTCGTCGGCGGCGCGCTCCAGCAGGGTCGAGAGGTGCAGCCTCTTCTCGTAGGCCTGCATCTCGAGGCCGTGCACGTTCTCGTTCAGCGCCGTGAGCCGCTCACGCAGGACGGACTCTGCCCGACGCAGCTCGGAGAGCTCCTCGTTCTGTTTCGCGCGATCCGCTTCGGCGCTGGCCAGGGCCACGCGGGCCTCCGCCACCGACCGGTCGGCCGTGTCGAGCACCCTCGGCAGCGCCTCGATCACGCCCTGCGCGGCGTCGATCTGGTGGCGCCGGATGACGGCGAGCCGCGCCGCCTCCTCCGCCGCCGCGCGTTCGGCTTCGAGGCGCCGCTTCAGCTGCTCGGCCTGTTCGCGCTGCGCGCGCACCCGTTCGCGGGCGGTCTCGAGGTCGACGCGGGCACCCACCTCGACCGCGCGGGCAGCATCCAGTTCGGCGAGCAGTCCGTCTCGGGCGGAGACGTCGAGCATCGGACGGGGTGTCGCGGCGTGCGCGTCGCGGTCGCCGAGCGCCTTCTCGACCTGGCTGTCGGCGGCGGCGACCTGCTCGGTGAGCCCGGCCACGGCCTCCGCCAGACGCTCGCTCTCGGCGGCGGACGCCTCCAGCTGCACGCGCGAGCGTCCGAGGGCCTCGCTGCGTTCGGCGAGCCGCGTCTCGAACGCCTTCAGAGCGGTCGACGCCTGCACCAGGTCGATGCGGGCGAGGTCGAGCTTCTCGCGGTGCTCGGCCAGTTCGCCGGCGCGGCGCTCGATGGTGGTCGTGACGACCACCAGCTTCTCCTGCGCGGCGTCCCGCTCGGCGAGCAACTCCAGGCGCGAACGCCCGGACCCCGAACCCCCGCGCAGCACGTGCTCGGCGAGCACGTCGCCCTCGCGGGTGATGACGGTGATCCCGCCGAGCTTCGCAAGCGCGGGCCACGCGGCACGCGCCTCGGCCAGGCCGTCGGCCACGACGACGCCGGCGAGCACCCCGCGGATGCCGTTCGGTCCGGTGACGAGGGTGGCAGCGGCGCGCACCCCGGCGGGCAGGCCCGACGGGTCGGCGGGGGCCGCCGCATCCGCCACGACGATCTCGACGCGGCCCGCGGATGCCTCACGCGCGTGCCCGAGGGCTGCGACGCCCGCATCCCAGCTGTCGGCGAGCACCGCATCCGCGAGGGTGCCGAGCGCCGCCGCGATGGCCGCCTCGTAGCCCGGCTCGACCTTGATGTGCTCGGCCACCAGCCCCCGGATGCCGGAGAGGCCGATGATCTGCTGCGAGCCGTCTTTCTGGTCGGTGGCGAGGGTGAGCGCGCTGGTGCGGGCGGCGAGGGCGTCGCGCTCCCGCTCGGCGGTGTGCAGTTCGTCGCGCAGCGCATCCACCCGCTCCTGCAGCTGCTGCACCGCGGTCTCGGCGGCCTCGACGGCACCGGCGAGCTCCGTGTCTTCCGCGAGGCCGGCGTCGTCGCCCTCGAGGGCGACCAGTTCGGTGCGCGCCGCTTCGCGACGCTCCTCGGATGCCGCGAGCGCCGCCTTCTGGCGGTCCAGCTGCGCCTGGGTGGCCGCGCGCCGCTCCTCGGCCGCACGCACCTGACCGGCGAGGCGACCCTGCTCGAGGTCGTGCTGGCTGACGAGCGCCGACTGGGCGCTGATCTCCTCATCGAGCGAGTCGAGGCTGACCCGCGCCGTGGCGGTGGCCGCGCTCGCGCGCCCCAGCGCCTCCTCGGCGAGGGCGATGCCGCCCTGCAGGCGCTGCGCCTCCTCGAAGGCGTCGGAGACGGCCGACTCCGACAGGGTCGACGCCATCCCCGGCAACTCTGCCTGCTGGCTCAGCAGCGACAGCCGCTGGTTGGCGAGCGTGTACAGCGAACGGAGGTGGTCCTGAACCTGCTCCAGTCCGAACGCCACCCGGCGGGCCTCGTCGACGGCATCGCCGGTCATCGACTGCTCGATGCGGGCCTGCCGCAGCTTCGACTGGTCGAGCTGCTCCTGCAGCACCACCCGCTCCGTCTTGCGTTCCGACTCGCTGCGGGTCACATCCGTGATCGCGTGGCGCAGCTCGACGACCTCGTCGGCCAGCAGCCGGGCGCGGGCGTCGCGCACGATCGCGGCGATGGTCTGCGCCTCACGGGCGATCTGAGCCTGCTGACCGAGCGGCTTCAGCTGCCGCCGGATCTCGCCGGCCAGGTCGGACAGACGCGTCAGGTTGGCCTGCATCGCGTCGAGCTTGCGGAGGGTCTTCTCCTTGCGGCGGCGGTGCTTGAGGATGCCTGCCGCCTCCTCGATGAAGCCGCGGCGGTCCTCCGGGGTGGCGTGCAGCACCTGGTCGAGCTGCCCCTGGCCGACGATGACGTGCATCTCGCGGCCGAGACCCGAATCCGACAGCAGCTCCTGCACATCCAGCAGGCGGCACTGCTCGCCGTTGATGGCGTACTCGCTGCCGCCGTTGCGGAACAGGGTGCGCGAGATCGTGACCTCGGAGTACTCGATCGGCAGGGCGCCGTCGGAGTTGTCGATCGTGAGCTGCACCTCGGCGCGACCGAGGGGCCCGCGCGTCGACGTGCCGGCGAAGATGACGTCCTCCATCTTGCCGCCGCGGAGCGTCTTCGCCCCCTGCTCGCCCATCACCCAGGCGAGACCGTCGACGACGTTCGACTTGCCGGAGCCGTTCGGTCCGACGACGCACGTCACGCCCTTCTCGAAGGCGAAAGTGGTCGGCTGTGCGAACGACTTGAACCCCTTCAGGGTCAAGCTCTTCAGATGCACCCGGCCACTCCTTATCCCCGCTCGGCGTCGCTCTACGCTACTGCCCCGCGAGCGCAAGCCGGTGCCATCCGGGCCGCCACACGCCATGCTGGAGGGATGGACGCGTTCACGATCGACGAGATCCCGCTTCCGGCGAACCTCACCGACGACCCGAACACCGCCGACTTCCTGGCGACGGTCGAGATCCGGAACCTCACCGAAGAGGGCGGCTACGGCACCCCCGACGTGCGGGTGACCCCCGAGAAGCTGCTGGCCTACTGGAGCGACCCGTACGAACCGCACCGGCTGTTCGTCGCCCGCGTGGGCGGTCGGGTCGTGGCGCGCGGGATGTACGAGACGCTGCTCGACGAGACCTCCACGGCGGCCTGGGTGGATGTGCGGGTGCACCCCGACTTCGTCGGCCGCGGCATCGGCACCGCGATGGCGGATCGCCTGGAGCAGTTGGCCAGATCGGAGAACCGCACCCACCTGATCGTCTACATCGTGTCGCCCGAGGGCCCCGGCGAACGGATCGAGCCGCCCACCGGATCCGGGTCGCTTCCCGCGGGCAACACCGAGGTGCGTTTCCTGCGGGGCCGCGGCTACCGCCTCGAGCAGGTGGTGCGCGCGAGCCGTCTCCCGCTGCCGCTCGACGGCGCCGAACTCGACAGCCGTCTGAAGGCCGCCGCCGAACGCGCCGGCGACGCGTTCGTGGTGCACAGCTGGACCGGCCCCACGCCGGTGGAGTTCCGTGACGACATCGCCGCGCTGAACACCCGGATGAGCACCGACGCCCCGCAATCCGGTCTCGACGAACCGGAAGACGTGTGGACCGCGCAGCGTCTCGCCGACCACGAGGCGCACACCACCGCCGACGGCACCGTGCTGCTCACCAGCGCCGTCATGCAGATCGACGAGGGGCGTCTGGTGGGCTTCACCCAGCTCGCCCTCCCCACGGAAGCGGGCCGACCCGTCGACCAGTACGACACCCTCGTGCTGCGTGAGCACCGGGGGCACGGCCTCGGGATGCTGCTGAAGCTGGCGAACCTGGTGCTGCTGCAAGACGCGCATCCGGGGTTCCCGGCGATCACCACCTGGAACGCCGACGAGAACCGGCACATGCTCGCCGTCAACGAGGCGCTCGGTTTCGTGCCGATGGGCTACGAGGGCGCGTGGAGGCTCGACCTCTAGAGCGTCAGTCCTCGTGCCACTCGGCCTCCTCGTGGCGGGCGCGGCGCTCCGCCCGTCTCTGCACGTCCTCCGTGCGCAGCATCTCGCGCGTCTCGTCGATGTCGCCCGTGAGCGGTCTCCACCACCGTGCCGCCGGATCCGAATCGATGAGCAGCATCCGCACCAGCAACGTCATCGGAACGGCGATGATCGCCCCGATCGGGCCGAGCACGATCGCCCAGAACAGCACCGACACAAACGTGATCGTCTGGTTCAGCAGCACCGCATTGCCGACGATCCGCGGCTGCACCACCGACTGCACCAGAGCGTTGATGACCCCGTAGATGATGATCACCCAGACGACGGTCGGCCAGCCGCCCACGAGGGCGCCGAACACGATCGGCGGGATGATGGCGATGAAGTACCCGATGTTGGGGATGAAGCTGCACAGGAACGACAACATGCCCCACAGCGCCGCCCCCGGAACCTGCAGGATCGCCAACGCCAGCCAGTTGAAGAGCCCCTGCACGATGCCGAGACCCGTCGTGACGGCCATGTACCGGCGCACACCGTGCGCGAAGATACCGACCGCGTCGACCGCATCCGCGCGGGTGGAGCGCAACTGCTTCAGGAGCGCCGGCAGGTAGGTGCCGTCCATCGCCATCAGCAGCGACGTGGTGAGCACCGTCACGAGCCAGAACACGAGACCGCCCACCCCGCCGAGCAGGCTGCCGATCAGGTCGAGGATCGCGCTCGGGTCGAACCCGGTGACGATGTCCTGCACCTGCTGGGGGCCGAACCCGACCCGCTCGAGCAGGTCGCCGATCGACGCCGCGAACTCCTGCAACTGGGGCGCGAACTGGGGCAGCAGCGACGCGAACTGCCCGAGCGCCAGGAACATCGCCCCCAGGAACCCGAGCAGGAGCGCGAACACGGCGAGGATCACCGATCCGGTCGCCACGCCGCGCGGCACCCCCCGCTTCTCGAGGGCGACCCGCACCGGCTGCACGGTGATCGTCAGCACCAGGGCGAAGAGCACGGGACCTGAGACGGAACTGATCGCGGCGAGACCGAACGCCGCGACGGTCGCGCCGGCCAGCGACAGCAGGATGATCGTCGCCCGCGGCAACGCGAATCGGGCCTTGGGTGCCTTCGGAGGCGGTACCGCGTCCGTCATCTCGGCCTCATTCCGTGGGAATCGTTGACCGAATGCTAGAGGGGTGGTGGCGGGAC
>JAEWJX010000011.1 GCA_023386365.1 Actinomycetes bacterium
CGGGAACCCTGGGGTTCCCGCGCACGGGCATCGCCCATACGCTCCTCCGACGACGCCTCGGGGGTGCCGGTCGGATCGGTGAGCGTGGTCATGAGCTATCTAACTGTTGGTGTGGATGGATCAGCCGAGTTCGGAGGCGGCCTGCGTCATGAACTGCTTCGCCGCGTCTGCCGGCGTCAGCTGACCGAACTGGACCTGCTGGGCGATCTCGGCGAACAGGGTGTTCACCGTGCCCGCTCCGGCGGGCGCCGGGACCGGGGCGGTTGCACCGTTCTCGCGCACCGACTCGAAGATCTCGATCGCTCGCTGCACGTTCTCGTTGGCGCCCGCGGAGGCCGCCTCGATGACGTTGGCGTTGCCCGGGAAGCCGCGGTTGAGGCCGAGGATGCCGTTCGCCTCTTCGTCGTTGAGGAGGAACTCGACGAGCTTCGCCGCCGCTTCCTGCTGCTTCGACTGCGCCGAGATGACCAGGTTCATCGCGGTGCGCATGTACTGTCCGGCCTCGTCGCCTTCACCGGGGAAGCGCTCCAGCGAGATGACGTTCGGGGTGCGTCCCTGAACTCCGTCGTACTGGTTGGTGAAGAGGAAGGTCGAGGCGGCGACACCGGCGACGACGGCGTCGTACGGGGTGCCCTGGTACTCGGACGTGATGTCGGGCGCGGTGGCTCCACCGCTCTCGCGGAGGTCCGCCCAGTACTGCCAGTAGTCGGCGAGGGTGTCCTCGCTGAAGGCGAGACCGTCGGCGTCCATGAAGTCCTCGCCCTGCTGCTTCGCCCAGACCTCGAACACCTGGTAGCCGTGCGAGAGGTCGGTGACGCCCGCGAGGCTTCCCCCGGATGCGGTGCGCACCTCGGCGGCGAAGTCGGCCAGGTCATCCCAGCTGTAGTCGCCGGTGGGGGCGGTGACACCCAGCGCCTCGACGGCGGTGTTGTCGAAGATGAAGCCCTGCGTCGAGAGACCGAACGGCATGGCCGCGAGCTCACCGTCGACGGTGCTCACTTCGAGAAGCTCCTCCGACCAGCCCTCGCTGGAGACGTTCTCGCTGAGGTCGACGAGCTGGCCGCGGGAGGCGAACTCGACGAGCACCTCGTTGTAGAACTGGAACACGTCGGGCGAGTTGCCGCCGGTGTACTGGGTGGTGATCTTGTCGAGGTAGCCGTCGAATCCGCTGAAGTCGCGGACCACCGTGATGTTCGGGTTGAGTTCCTCGAAGCGGTCGAGGGCCGCGTTGGTGACCTCGTGGCGGACGTCGTCACCCCACCACGCCATCCGCAGTTCGATCGGCTCGTCGCTGTCGGCTTCGGGCGTCGAACATGCGGCGAGGGACATCATCATGGCCGCGCCCGCAGCGACGGCTGCGAGCTTCAGGCCCTTCGGGTTGCTTGTCTTGAACACTGTTTCTCCTCATTGAGACGCCCTTGCGGGCGGTGTGATCTGCAGGGGGCCTCCCCTGGTGAACAATCGATTTCGCAACTGCTCGTGCGATGACTATACGTCCCGCGGCCGAGAGCGTCAAACACTCGCCGCACCGTGGGCCCAGCGCACCAGCACGGGCACCGCATCCTCCGCGAAGCGCTCGAAATCCTCCGCGGTCGAATACGCGTGAGCCGACAAGCGCAGACGGGCCGCTCCACCCCATCCGGCGATCTGCGTCTCGAAACCCAACTCGTCGGCGATGCGCTGCCGCAGCGCCGCCGCCTCATCCGGCCGACTCGCGAGCTGCTCCGGCAGCGCGACGAGCGCCATCGACGGAGCCGGCATCCCCACCTTGACCAGGTGATTCTCGCCGGTCTCCGCGGCGAACGCATCCGCGATCACGTCGCGGCCGTACCGCACCAGCTCGCGCTGATGAGCGTGGATGCGGTCCCAGCCGATCGCCTGCTCCAGCGTCACGATTCCCGCCGCCGACGCCAGATAGCCGGTCGAATCGGCGGTGCCCTGCTCGTCGAACGACTCCGGGTACGCGGCATCGCTCGACCACGACTCGATCGGTGGACGCACCCGCTCGGCCGTCGCCGCATCCAACACCGTCACCGCCGACCCGCGCACCCCGCACACCCACTTGTGCAGGTTGCCGACCCACGCATCCGCCGACGTCTCGGCGGGGCGCACCAGCATGCCCGGCGCGTGCGCCGCATCCACCAGCACCGCGACACCGCGGGCACGGGCGGCCACCGCCACCCGCTCCACCGGCAACTCGCGGGCCGTGGCCGACGTGACGTGATCGATCACGATGAGGCGCGTCTGCGGACCCACGACCCGGAGGATGGCGTCGGTCGCGGCATCCGCGTCGGCGTCGAGCGGCACATGGGCCGGCACCACGCGGGCCCTGGAGCGCACCGCTTGCAGCGCCACATGCTTCGCCAGCGCACCGTAGGCGTGGTCGGTGACGACCACCTCACCGCCGGTCAGCTCACGCAGCACCGCCGTCGTGCCGGCACTCGCACTCGGCACGAAGGCGAGCGAGCCGGGCTCGGCGCCGAGGAACCCGGCCACGATACGTCGGGCCTCCTCGCGCCGCGGCTGCACGTTCAGGTGCCAACGCAGCGGATTCGCGTCGACCTCCGCCAGCAGCGCCGCGCGCAGCTCGACCGTCGAACGTGGGGCGGCACCGAACGAGCCGTGATTGAGGTGCACGACATCCGGATCGAGCGCCCACAAGTCGGCGGCAGGCTCGCCGGAGCGCGTCAGAAGAGGGGGCGGGGCGACAGCGGACATACGGATCGGAGCTCCGGACGGGTGGCGGGGCGGGGCGTACCCGCCCAGCCTATTGAGGCCGTGGCACGATGGCTGGATGCTTCCCTGGCGCGGTGCTGCGCTCACCTACCGGATCGTCTTCGCCGCCGTCACCCTCTGGGCGCTCGCCCTGCTGCTCGACGTGGACGAGGGCCGTTTCGACCCCGTGGTGTTCGTGTTCTTCACCGCCCTCAGCAACCTGGCGGTGCTGGTGTGGGCGGTGCTGTCGGTCGTGGTCACCGCGCGCGACGGGCTGCGCGACGGATGGCGCGGCGGATCGAGCCCGTCGCCCCGCGTCGCCGGCTACCCCCTGATGTCGATCATCGTCACGATGCTCATCTACCTGGTGGTGCTCACCCCCACGGTGCCCGCCGACGAGCTCTTCACCCTCGAAGACACCCTCGTGCACGTGGTGGTGCCGGTGCTGATGATCCTCGACTGGCTGCTCTTCACCCCGAAGGGACACCAGCGCTGGTACGACCCGCTGCTGTGGGCGCTGCCGCCGTACGCCTACCTCGCGTGGGCTTTCCTGCACCACGCCCTCGGCGGCGACTTCTCCGGTCGCCCCTACCCGTACCCGTTCATGAACGTCGACCGGATCGGGTGGGACGGCTTCTTCCTCTACGTCGTCGTGCTGACTCTCGGGCTCGAGATCGTCGCCTACCTGATCCACGCGGTCGACCGGCTGCTGGGGCGGCGGGCCCGGCGTAGAGTCGCGGGATGACGTCGGCACGCACCCCCACCAAGGAGGCGATCCGGGCGGCCGCGGCGCGGCTCTTCCCCGTCGACGGGTACGCGGGCACCTCGGTGCGCGACATCGCCGCCGCGGCGGGGGTCGACGCCGCCCTCGTCATCCGGCACTTCGGGTCGAAGGAGAACCTGTTCCTCGAGACGATGCAGCTCGAACTCGACGCGCAGCCGCTGTTCGCGGGCCCGCTCGACACGCTCGGCGAGCGGTACATCGAGTACGTGCTGCAGCCCGACGACCAGGTGCGCGGCGTGTTCCTCGCGCTGCTGCGGGCGAGCGACTCGGATGGCGTGGGTCCGCATCTGCGCGAGACCCACGAGAACGCGTTCGTGGCACCCCTGCAGTCGCTGCTCGAGGGGCCGGATGCCGAGCTGCGGGCGCGCCTCGCGGCGGCGCTCGTCGGCGGGCTGCTGTACAGCCTGTGGGTGGTCGGCGACGAAGGTCTCCTCGCCGCCGACCACACCGAACTGGTGCGCCGCTACGGGGCGCTGCTACAGGCGCTGCTCACGCCCGACAGCTGAGCGCTACTGCACCTGCCAGCCACCGTCGGAGGCCAGGATCTGGCCGGTGACGTTGGTGGCGTCGTCGCTCAGCAGCCAGGTGATGGATGCCGCGAGCTGCGCGGGCTCCGCCACCGGCGGGATCGTCTCGAGCAGGGCACCGATGCGCTCCTGGCCGAGAGCCGACGCGAAGCTCGCCTCGATGTTGGTGGCCACCGGGCCGGGGGCGACGGCGTTCACGCGGATGTTCTTGCCCGCGTACATGAAGGCGCTCGACTTGGTGATGCCGACGACGGCGTTCTTCGACGCGGTGTATGCAAGGCCGGCAGCGGAACCGCGCAGGGCCGCCTCGGAGGCGACGTTCACGACGGAGCCCTTGCCGGCGTCCAGCATCAGCGGGAGCACGGCGCGGGTGAGCTTGAACATGCCGGTGACGTTGACGCCCATGACGCGGTCCCAGACCGCGTCGGTGACCTCGTGCAGGGGGGTCATGTCGTCCATGATCCCGGCGACGTTCGCGAGCGCGTCGATCTTGCCGCCCGCGGCCGCCACGATCGCGTCGACCGACTCGGGCTTGGTGATGTCGCCCGCGACCACTACGACATCGCTGCCGGAGAGCTCGGAGGCGAACTCGTCGAGACGCTCCTTCGAGATGTCGACGGCGATGACCTTGCCGCCCTCACGTGCGACACGCGACGCGGTGGCCTTGCCGATGCCCGATCCGGCGCCCGTGACGACGACCGTCTTGCCGGCGAAGCGGCCGGGGGTGATCTGCTCGACCCAGGTGGTGTCGGCGGTGGCCTCGTCGTCGCCGTCCTCCTCGACGGGCACGGTGCCGCCGTTGACCTTCGCGACCATCTCGTCGACGAGCTCCTGCGGGAACTGGCCCTTGCTGAGCGCCACCAGACGCTGCAGGGGGAAGAGCTTGACGGGGGCGAGCGCCTTCTCGGTCTGGCCGCCCTGCGCGAGGAGTTCGCGCAGCAGGTCGCCACCGACGGGGTGCTTGAGCCAGTCGCCGACCGACGACTTGGCGGTGAGCGGCTTGTCCTTGGCCATGAGTGCATTCCTTTCCATGCGACCTCGTCGTCGGGGTCGTCACGTCAAGTGTGCGCTCGGCACAGAGGGGTGTCAACATTGTTGACACCCCTCGAAGGGGACTCCCAGCGCCGCCCCTCGTCACGCGGCGAGCAACGACTCGCGCAACCCCCAGAGCACGCGCTCGAACACGTCGTCGACATCGCCCACCGCATCCACCTCCACCACCCGGCCGCGGTAGTGCGCCAGCAGTGCCTCCTCCTGCGCCCGGAAGGCGTCGAGGCGCGTGGCGATCACCGCAGGGGTGTCGTCGTCCCGCCCGCGCGCGACCAGTCGCCCCGCGAGCACCGCATCCGGGATGTCGAAATGCAGGGCCACGTCGAGCTCGGCCCCGCGGATGCCCAGGAACCGGTCGAGCATCCGCGCCTGCGCCACCGAACGGGGGAACCCGTCGAGCACAAAGCCGGAGGTGTGCGGCTCGAGCTCCTGCTCGACGATGCCGACCACCAGATGATCGGGCACCAGCTCGCCGCGCTCCACGTACCCGGATGCACGCTCGCCGAGGGGGGTGCGCGCGGTGATGTGCCGCCGCAGCAGGTCGCCGACCACGATCCGCGGCACATGGAGCCGCCCCGTGATCCGCTCCCCCTGCGTGCCCTTACCCGCCCCCGGCGGACCCACCAGCACGATGCGCATCAGGCGGCCCGCCCCTCGCGCACGGCGATCGGACCGGTGGCGAGAGCGGACAGCGCCGCCGTCACCTCCGGCTCGACCAGGAAGCGGGAGTAGGCCTCGATCGTGAGGAACGTGGGGAACTCCTCCTCCAACGCGAGACCGCGCACCAGCTCCGCGGCGTCGTCGAACCGCGAGCCCGGCGCACGACGGGCGGCGAGCTCGGCGTCGAGCAGGCGCCCCACCAGCTGAGCCGTCACACGGGTGCCCTCGCTCGTGACCGTGCCCTGGCGGATCCACTGCCACAGCTGCGACCGGCTGATCTCGGCCGTGGCCGCATCCTCCATCAGGTCGTCGATGGCGGCCGCGCCGACGCCCCGCAACCACGACTCGAGGTACCGCAACGCGATCGACACGTTCGCGGCGACCCCCGCATCCGTCACCTCGCCGTCGATGCGCAGGTCGATCAGCTGCCGCGCCTCGACGTGCACGTCGTCGCGCCGGCGGTCGAGCTGGTGGGGTCGCTCGCCGAGCACCGCATCGAACTCGGCGCGAGCCGTGGGAAGGAGATCCGGGTGCGCCACCCAGGTGCCATCGAAGCCGTCACCCGCCTCGCGGCGCTTGTCGCTCGCCACCTGCTCGAGCGCCCGGGCGGTCACCTCCGGGTCGCGGCGGTTCGGGATGAATGCGCTCATGCCGCCGATGGCATGCGCGCCCCGCTTGTGGCAGGTGGCGACGAGCAGCTCCGTGTAGGCGCGCATGAAGGGCACCGTCATGGTGATCTTCGACCGGTCCGGGAGGGTGAACGCGGCACCCCGGCCCCGGAAGTTCTTGATGATCGAGAAGATGTAGTCCCAGCGGCCCGCGTTGAGTCCCGCGCAGTGGTCGCGCAGCTCGTAGAGGATCTCCTCCATCTCGAAGGCGGCCGGGATCGTCTCGATCAGCACGGTTGCGCGGATCGTGCCGTGCGGGATGCCGAGCAGCTCCTCGGTGGCGGTGAACACGTCATCCCACAGCCGCGCCTCGTGGTGCGACTCCAGCTTGGGCAGGTAGATGTACGGCCCGCTGCCGCGCGCGATCAGTTCATGCGCGTTGTGGAATGCGTAGAGGCCGAAGTCGACGAGCGACGCGGATGCGGGGCCGGCGATACCCGGCGCATCCGTGTAGCGCAGGTGCTTCTCCACGAGGTGCCACCCGCGCGGCCGGAACACGATCGTCGGCGTCTCGGCACCGAGGCGGTACTCCTTGCCTTCCGCGCTCGTGAAGTCGATGCGGCGACGGATGGCGTCGGCCAGGTTGAGCTGACCGCCGACGACGTTCGCCCAGGTGGGGCTCATCGCATCCTCGTGGTCGGCGAGCCACACCTTCGCTCCGGAGTTCATCGCATTGACCGTCATCTTGCGGTCGGTGGGTCCGGTGATCTCGACCCGGCGATCCTCGAGTCCGGGTCCGGCGCCGGCCACCCGCCAGTCGGCGTCGTCGCGGATGTGCCGGGTCTCGTCGAGGAAGCGCAGGTCGCGCCCGTTCTCGATGGCACGGCGGCGTTCCATCCGGGTGGCGAGGATCTCGTGGCGGCGCCCGACGAAGCGGTCGTGCAGCCGGGTGAGGAAGCGCAGCGCCTCCGGGGTGAGGATCTCGTCGAAGCGCTCGCCCTGCGGGCCGAGCACCTCCATGCGGTCGTTCATGGTGTGCGTCCTTCCGTTCTCAGTGGAACTGGGCGGTCTCGGTGGAGCCGACGAGCGCCAGGGTGGCGCTGTCGGGGTTGAGCGCGGTGGCGATCCGGTCGAAGTAGCCGGTGCCCACCTCGCGCTGGTGCTTGGTCGCGGTGTAGCCGCGGGACTCTGCGGCGAACTCCGCCTCCTGCAGCTCGACGTACGCCGTCATGTGGCGTTGCGAGTAGTCCTGCGCCAGCTCGAACATCCCGTGGTTGAGGGAGTGGAAGCCGGCGAGGGTGATGAACTGGAACGCGTAGCCCATGGCGCTCAGCTCGCGCTGGAACGCGGCGATCTGGTCGTCGTCGAGGTGGCGCTTCCAGTTGAAGCTGGGCGAGCAGTTGTAGGCCAGCTTCTGGTCGGGGAATTCGGAGTGGATCGACTCGGCGAACGCGCGCGCCAGCTCCAGGTCGGGTTCGGCGGATTCCACCCACAGCAGGTCGGCGTAGGGCGCGTACGCGTGCCCCCGGGCGATCACCGGCCCGATCCCGTTCTCGACCTCGTAGAAACCTTCGGCGGTGCGGGTGCCGGTGAGGAACGGGCGGTCGCGTTCGTCGTGGTCGCTGGTGAGCAGGGTCGCGGCGAGCGCATCGGTGCGGGCGATGATGACGCTCGGCACCCCGGCCACGTCGGCCGCGAGTCGCGCTGCGTTGAGGGTGCGGATGTGCTGGCCGGTCGGAACCAGCACCTTGCCGCCCATGTGGCCGCACTTCTTCTCGGAGGCGAGCTGGTCCTCCCAGTGCACGCCGGCGGCCCCCGCGGCGATCATGCCCTGCATCAGCTCGTACGCGTTGAGGGGTCCGCCGAAGCCGGCTTCGGCATCCGCGACGATCGGCGCCATCCAGTCGCGCGACGTCGTGCCCGACTCGGCGAACTCGATCTGCGCGGCACGCTGCAGCGCGTTGTTGATGCGGCGCACGACGGCGGGCACCGAGTTGGCGGGGTAGAGGCTCTGGTCGGGGTAGGTCTGGCCGCCGAGGTTCGCGTCGGCGGCGACCTGCCAGCCGGAGAGGTAGATGGCTTCGAGTCCCGCGCGCACCTGCTGCACCGCCTGGTTGCCGGTGAGGGCACCGAGGGCGGCGATCCAGTGCTCCGGGTTCTCGGAGTTGACCTGGATGGACTCCCACAGCCGCTCCGCGCCGCGGCGTGCGAGGGTCGCATCCTCCCGGACGGGTCCGCGCAACGCGATCACGTCGGCGGCCGTGTAGTCGCGCCGGATGCCACTCCAACGCGGGTCGGCGGCCCACTCGGTCTCGAGTTCGGTCGCGGTCTGGGTCTGGTCGCCGGGGCGGGCGGGGGTGGTGCTCATCGTCGAGGTCCTTCCGGGGCACCCGCCGGATGCGGGTTGGTGATCCGATGCTCCGCCCGGGTGGGACTGGTTTCGCCGGGCAGCTCCGCAGAAATTCGCCACTATTTCTCTTGAGCGAAAGAGTCGCGGATGCGAGCATCGGAGGATGAGCACCGCAGCTCCGCCGCCGTTCGACGATGAAGACGTGCTCGATTCGCTCACCGTCGGCCGCCGCATCCGGCAGCTCCGCCTCGACCGCGGGATGACCCTCGACGCGCTCGCCACCGCTCTCGGGCGGGCCATCTCGCAGGTGTCGCTCATCGAGAACGGCAAGCGCGAACTGAAGCTCTCGGAGTTGCAGCGGTTGGCGCGCATCCTCGACACCAGTGTCGACGACCTGCTGAAACACGAGCCGCCGTCGCGCCGCGCCGCCCTCGAGATCTCGCTGGAGCGCGCCGGGCGCGGTCCGCTCTTCCAGAGCCTCGGTCTCGACCCGGTGCCCATCCGCAAGAGCCTCTCCGATGAGGCGATCGAGACGATCCTGGCCCTCCACGACGAACTCGGCCGCCTGCACCGGGAGCGCGCCGCCACCCCCGAGGAGGCGCGGCGGGCGAACGCCGAACTGCGGCGCGAGCAGCGCAAGTCCGGCAACCACTTCCCGGAGCTGGAGGCGAAGGCCGCCGAACTGCTCGCCGCCGTCGGGCACGAGGGCGGCCCCCTCTCACAGCGGGTCGCCTCCGAGCTCGCCCACCACCTCGGGTTCACCCTGCACTACGTGGCCGACCTGCCCTCGACCACCCGATCCGTCACCGACCACGCCAACGGCCGCATCTACCTGCCGGTGCGGCAGACCTCCGACCCGCGCTCGGCGCTACTACAGGCGTTGGCGGCGTACGTGCTCGGCAAGCAGGAGCCCCGCGACTACGCCGAGCTACTGCGGCAGCGGGTGGAGACGAACTACCTGGCGGGGGCGCTGCTGATCCCCGAGCAGAGCGCCGTCGACTTCCTGCAGGCGGCGAAAGCGAAACGCGAGCTGTCGGTGGAGGACCTGCGCGACGCGTTCGCGGTCAGCTACGAGACCGCCGCCCACCGGTTCACGAACCTCGCCACCCGGCACCTCGACATCCCGGTGCACTTCCTAAAGGTGCACGAGTCGGGGGCGATCTCCAAGGCTTATGAGAACGACGGCGCGCTGTTCCCGACGGATGCGTTGGGCGCGGTGGAGGGGCAGATCGTGTGCCGCTACTGGTCGGCCCGGCAGGTGTTCGATGTGGAGGACCGGTTCAGTCCGTACCACCAGTACACCGACAAGCCGACGGGCACCTACTGGTGCACGTCGTCGATCCAGTCGTCCAGCGCGGGCTCGTTCTCGGTGAGCGTCGGCACCCCGTTCGTGCACGTGAAGTGGTTCCGCGGGCGCGACACGGCGCTGCGGCGCGCATCCCGGTGCCCGGACCCGTCGTGCTGCCGGCAGCCTCCGGAGCGGCTCGCCGAGCGGTGGGAGTCGACGGCGTGGCCCAGCGCGCGACTGCATTCGTCGCTGCTGGCGGCGATGCCGACCGGCACCTTCACCGGCGTGGATCTGACCGAGGTGTACGAGTTCCTCGAGGCGCACGCGCCCGAGTGAACTCCGACTAGTTCGAGTCTTCGTCCTCTGGCTGCGGCTGAGTCTCGGAATGGGTCGGAGTTCGCTGCGGCTGCTGTTGCTGCTGGGTGGGGATCGGGATCGACATGGTGGGCGGCGAGGTCTTCAGGTGGCGTTGGCGCTCCCTCGCGCTCAGCTCCCCCGGTTCGACGTAGGTGCGACCGCTCGCCGGGCGATCTTTCTCGTGTGGCATCAGAACGCCTGGCCGCCGACGGTGCGGCCGGGCTCCACCCCCTCGTCGGGGGCGAAGGGGGCGGGCTCGTCGGGCGTGAGGTCGGGGTCGACCGGCACGCCTTCCGGGGCGCCCGGGACCGGCTCGTCGGGGCCGGGCGGGGGCGCGATGGACGCGTCGTCGTCGCCGAGCACGATCGCCTCGTCGGGGGTGGACAGGTCTCCGTCGGGGTTCGACATCGGGGGGCTCCTTCTTCCCGGGCCACTTCTGGCAGCCTCGGCACCGATTCCACTCCCCGGAACCGCCGCGCAGTAGGGGGGTGACTTCGGCGCACGGCGGGGTTACCATCCCGCGCACGGAGAAGGCCCCGGCGAAACTGTGCCGGGGCCTCCTTCGTGTGTGCGGTTACTCGGCCGCGCGGGTGCGGATGCGGTGCACCACCCACAGCGCGATGAGCAGACCGGCGATGAGCAGCACACCGAGCACCCACGGCAGCATGCTGCCGAAGGTCATGCTGGTGGCGCCCGAGTGCAGCTGGTCGGCACCGTCGGCGAGCTTCACGGTGCCGTCGCCGAGGGTGTCGACTCCGGCCGCGAGTTCGGCGCTGCCATCTGATGCCTTCGCGGCGCCGTCGCTCAGCGTGACGCTGCCGGCGGCGGCATCCGCGGATCCGGCCTGCAGCTTCGCGGTGCCCGCTGCGAGGTCGGTCGCTCCGGTGGAGAGCTTCCCGACGCCGGCGGCGAGTTCGCTGGCCTTGATCGACAGTCGCGCGTTGCCGTCGGCCACCTTCTGGGTCCCCGCCTGGAGGCGGTCGGCGCCACCGAACAACGTGGCGCTGCCTCCGGCGAGCCGCTGCGACCCCGCGAGCACCTCCCGGCTTCCGGCGGAGACGTCGGTGCCCCCTGCCGCGAGCTTCTTGCTGCCCGTGGAGAGGTCGTCTGCGCCGACGAGGAGCGGGTCCATCCCGGCGGAGAGCGCGTACAGGTTGCTCTCGATGGAGTTGACACCGCCCGCCACGCTGGTGACCCCGCCGCTCAACGCGGTGAGGTTGCCGCTCAGGGTGGCGGTCGACGTGTTGAGCGACCCGAGGCCTCCGGAGACGCCGGCCGCGCTCGTGGCGAGGGTGCCCGCGCTCGAGGCGACGCCGCGCGCCGACCCGGCGAGCGACTGCGCGTAGGCGAGGGCTCCCGGGTCGCCGTTCTGGATGAGCAGCACCAGCTGGTCGAGGCCGTCGGCGACGCCCGCGGCTCCGGTGCTGATCCCGCTGACGCCGGTGCTGATGCCCGCGGCGCCAGACGCCAGCGTGGTGAGGTTGCTCGACACCGTGCTGAACCCGCCGGCCACCGCGGCGAGGTTGGTCGCGACTCCGTCGGTGCTGTTGGAGAGCGTCGTGGCTCCCGCCGCGAGCGCGTCCACGTTGCCGCGAACGCTGACGACGCCGGCCGAGACCTGCTGGGCACCGGCGGACACGTCGGCGGCGCCACTGGCGAGCACCCCGGCCCCGGCGGCGAGCTTTCCCGCTCCGGTGGTGAGTGCTGCCGCGCCGGACGACACCTGCTCCGCGCCACTGCGGAGCGACGCCGATCCGGCCGCCGCGTCACGCGCGCCGACGGAGAGTTCGCTCGCGCCTGCCGCGAGGCGGGTGGCCCCGTCGGATGCCGACAGCGCGCCCGTGCTGAGCGCTGACGCACCGTTGGCGGCACGCACGGCGCCCGCCGCGAGCTCGGTGTTGCCAGCGGAGAGCTTCGCCGCGCCGGCGGCGAGTTCGGCGTTGCCGTCGGCGAGCGCGTGGGCTCCCGACGCCAGCTGGCCGACGCCGTCCTGGGCGGTGGTGAGCCCGGTCGAGAGCTGGGCTGCTCCGCCGGAGATCTTGTCGCTCGTGAGCATGAACAGGATGAACACGACCAGCAGCAGGGAGGTGATCACCGCGACTGCGGCTTTCACGCCCCCTCCGTGTCTGTGCACCCGGGGGATGGGTGGGGAGAATGTTGCGCTCGTCATTGAGCACCCTTCTGACTCTGTGTGCAGGTTGGTTCCGGCCGCGACTTCGATGCCGCCGTTGGCCGAAGTTCCGCGAACGTACCAGCGCGAAAAGTGTCTCGACATCGAGATAGCTGAAGGCTCCAAGACGGATGCCGGAACGGCCGATGCGGGCTTGTAGCCCTGGCACAAGATTCAGCCGAGTGGTGAGGGTGCGTCAGCTCACGAGCGAGGCGGGCACCCCGGCAGGATCCTCGATGAAGGCGGCCACGACGGCAAGCGTCTCCGGCGCCGCGAGCACACGCGTGTGCCCCGCCGCCTCGACCAGCAGCAGGCGGGAATCCGGATGCGCGGCGTACAGCCGCTCCGATTCCGCAGCGGGAACCTGCCCGTCGGTGGTGCCATGGATGAGCAGCAACGGCACCTCCGGGTCGAGCGGATACGCGACCGCGTCGTAGCGTTCGGCGAGCGACTCCGCGTCCTCGCCGACGCGCCGCAGGAAGAGGCGTTCCATCCCCGCGCGGGTGGCGTCGTCGAGCGACATCATCCGCGCGAACTCCCCGATGAACGCGGAGGGGGCGCCGGCGCCGGCGATCATGACCACGGCATCCGTCTGGAGGCTGTGGCGTGCGGCGGTGAGGGCCGCGAACCCGCCGAAGGAGTGACCGACGACGGCGCGGAAGGGGCCGTAGCGTCCCTGCAGTCGCGTGAGGGCGGCGACCCAGTCACGCACGTCCGTGCGGTGGCCGCCCGATGCGCCGTGCGCGGGCGCGTCGAATGCGACCACCCGGTGCCCGTCGGCGACGAGGCTGCGCACGAGCGGGGCGAACTGCGATGCGCGCCCCCGCCATCCGTGCGCGAGCACGACGACCGGGCCGACGTCGCCCCAGCGGTAGGTGACGACGCGGCTGCCGCGCACCCTGATGTGCTCGCGGGTGGCCGCGCGCAGGGTGGCCGCGTCGCGCGGGTGCAACTTGAGGCGCGGGCTCGTGGAGAAGAACGCGCGGTACGCCGCGTGGGCACCCAGGTGCGGCGAGACGGTGCGGGCTGACCTGATCACGGCGCGTGCCGCGTCGATTCCTGTCGGCATCTCTGCTCCCATCTATACGCACGATCGTTCGTTGAACTACCGGGAACTATACCTAGCGAACGATCGTACGTAAACTGCCAATATGACGATCGCCACCGACGGCCGCCGCGCCCGCGGCGACGCCTCCCGCCGCGCGATCCTCGGCAGCGCCGCCGACCTGGCCTCCGTCGACGGGCTCGACGGCGTCACCATCGGCCGCCTCGCCGAACGCAGCGGCCACGGCAAGTCGAGCATCGCCACCCTCTTCGGCAGCAAAGAGGCGCTGCAACTCGCCACCATCGACACCGCGGCCGGCGTCTTCCGCACGAAGATCGTGGAACCGGCCCGCGAGCTCCCCCGCGGCGTCGAACGCGTCGCCGCACTGCTGCGCGGCGTGCTCGACTACTCGCGCAACCGCGTCTTCACGGGCGGCTGCTTCTTCGCCGCCGCATCCGCCGACCTCGACTCGAAGCCCGGCCCGGTGGCCGACGCCGTGCGCGACTGGATGCGCGTCTGGCACGGCTACGTCGAGAGCCAACTGCGGTTCGCCGTCGACGCGGGCGAGCTCAGCGCGGGCACCGACGTGGAACGCCTCGCCTTCGAACTGCTCGCCCTCACCGACGCCGCCAACACCCGCTCACTGCTGGGCGACGGCGACAAGCCGTACCGGTACGCGGCGGCCGCCATCCGCGAGAGACTCGCCGCATCCGGGGCCGCCGAGGCACACCTCACCCCGCTCACCTGACCCGCCTCAGCGGGTGGGCGTCTGGATGAGCGCCTCGATCGGCATGAGCGCCGACCCGAGGGCCACCGTGTCGCCGCCGAAGGAGGCCACGGCCAGCTCGAACTGCGACGCCGCCCGGTGCAGGCTGTTCGCGTCGACGGATGCGCGGATGCGGTCGGCGTAGCGTTCCATGAGGCGCAGCCCCACCCATCCGCCGACCACCACGCGCTGCGGGTTGGTGAGGTTGACGGTGCTGCCGAGCGCGGCGCCGAGCGCGGCGAGCACCTCGTCGAGCACGGCGGATGCCGGCCCGTCGCCCGCATCGGCGGCATCGAGCAGCGCGCCGAGCGCCTGCCATCCGCTGCCCTCGAACTCGCCGCCGGCACGACGCCACGCGCCGAGGATCGCGTCGGCACCGAGGTACGCCTCGACGCATCCGCGGTCGCCGCAGCGGCACAGCTCGCCGCCGAAGCGGATCTTGGTGTGGCCCCACTCGGTGGCGCTCGAGAACGCACCGCGGTAGAGCTGGCCGTCGGTGACGATGCCGAGGCCCACGCCGCGGCCGAGCAGCGCGACGAGCGCGTGGTCGATCCCCGCCGCCGCACCGAACCACAGCTCTGCGCGCGCCTGCGTCTTGGCGCCGTTCTCGGCGAACACCGGCAGGTCGCCGTCGAGGTCGGTGGGGATGGGGATGCCGGGCCACCCGAGCGACTGGGCGTACAGGGTCTGGGCGCCGGCGGCGTCCGTCTCGACGACGCCGGGGAGCCCCAGGCCGATGCCGAGTACCCGCGACCAGCGGCCCGTGTTGCGTTGCTTGAGGGCTGCGACGGCCTCGCGCAGGTCGGCGACGATGCCCTCCGGAGTCTCCTGCTCTCGACCGCCGCGGAACTCGCGGTCGACCATCGTGAGGCTCAGGTCGAACAGCTCCACCGCCACGCCGCGCTCGCCCACGTCGGCGCCGATCGCGTAGGCGCCGTCGGCGTTCGGCGCGATCAACGAGATGGGCCGCCCGCCCCGCGAGCTCACCTGCCCGGTCTCGACGACCAGCCCATCCGCGATCAGCTCGGCCACGATGTTCGCCGCGGATGCCGCCGACAGCCCGCTGCTCTTGGCCAGCTCGGCGCGGGTCGTCTCGCGCTCCCGCAGGATGAACTGCAGTGCGGCGGCACGGTTGCGCTGCCGCAGCGAGGTGACGGTCGACGCCTCGGGCAGGGGTGCCCCCGGCACGGCGTCGCGCAGCGTCATGGTGAGACCGTAGCGGGTCATCGGGCCACGTCGACACCACGCACGCGCACGGGGGCACGGGCCTCGAGCACGAGGGCGGACCCATCCCAGCGGACCGTCACGGCGGATGCGTCATCCGCGTCGACCGTCCAGCTCACCGGCTGCGCGGCGAGCGGGAACGCGAGCCGCGAACCCGCGGCGAGCGCCACCGCCACCTTCTCGTGCTCCTGGTACGGCGCGCCCGCGGTGTGGTGCCAGATCCCCTCCGGCAGCGGTCCGTCGATCAGCTGCTCCACGGGCGTCGGCACGCCGTCGCGGATCCCCGCCCACGCGGGCAGGGTGAACCCGGGCAGCGCGAAGAGCGCATCGATCACCGCGTCGCGCCGCTCGCAGTTCGCGAGTTCGACCGCGTCGAGGAACGCGCCGAGGGTCTCCGTCGCCTCCCCCGCATCCGGCACCACCGCGTGGTCGGCGATGCGCTCCCAGCCGTCCGGAACGGGGGCCGAGAACGGCGAGGTGAGGGTGCCGAGCTTCTTCCACGGCCAGAAGTTCCAGCCGATGCCGTGCCGCTCGTACAGCTGGGTGGCGGCGTACACCCACCCGGGCGTGTTCTCGCCGCCCTCGCCCATGTAGATCGGGGTCTGCAGATCGTCGCGCACCTGCAGGTACTCGGCGATGCTGGTGTCGTCGGGAGCACACCAGTAGCGGTGGAACTGCAGCGCCTGATTGTCGTCGAACCGCTCACGCAGCACCGACCAGTTGGTGGCCCAGTGGCTGCCCTCGTACATGATCAGGTGGCGGTCGTCGATCGCACGGATGGCGACGGTCAGTTCGCGGTACAACGCCACCAGCTCGTCGGCGTACACGTGCTGCCACTCGTTCGGCAGCGGCTCGTTCAGCAGGTCGTACCCGAAGACGCTCTCCCGATCGCGGTAGCGGCGGGCGAGTTCCTCCCACAGGGCGACCGTGTGGCTGCGGTACCGCTCATCCATGAACAGTTCGGGTTTGCCGTTCGCGGAGTCGTCGATGTTGGTGCCGGTCTGCCCGCCGGGGGCGCCGTGCAGGTCGAGCAGGATGCGCAGCCCGTGCTGCTCGCTCCACACCACCGCACGCTCGATGAGCGCGAAGCCGTCCTCGAGGAACCAGCCCTCGTCATCCATCACACCGCGGGCGTTGATCGGCAGTCGCACGTGGTCGAAGCCGAGGCGGGCGATCTCGGCGAAGTCCGCCTCGGTGATGAACCGGTCACGGAACCCATGCCAGAACGCCGCCGCCGCATCCGCCCCCACGAGGGCCTCGACCCGCGCCTCGATCTGCCGGGGTGCCGACTGCTCGTCGCCGAACCGCCACATGTAGCCCTCGGCGAGCAGCCAGTTGCCGAGGCCGATGCCGCGCGGCAGCAGCACGCCTGCGTCGTCGACGAGCTGGGTGCCGTCGGCGCGCACGAAGCCGGGGCGGGCGGGGTGAGACAAGGGGGCTCCTTTACTTGAGTCCGGAGAGGGCGAAGCCCTGGACGATGTATCGCTGGAAGACGATGAAGACGATGAGGATCGGCACGACCATGAGGGTGGATGCCGCCATCTGCAGCGACGGGTTGGTGGCGATCTGCTGGTTCAGCAGCGACACCCCCACCGACAGCGTGTAGAGGCGCTGGTCGTTGGCGATGATGAGCGGCCAGAGGAAGCTGTTCCACCCGGCGATGAAGGTGAGCACCACCTGCACGGCGAGGATCGGTCGCGACATCGGCAGGATGATGCGGAAGAAGATGCGCCACTCCCCCGCGCCGTCGATGCGGGCGGCCTCGATCACCTCGGTGGGGATGGTGGCCATGAACTGCCGGAACAGGAAGATGCTGAACCCGGATACGAGGGTCGGCAACGCGATGCCCACCAAGGTGTTGGTGAGCTTCATGCCGTTGAGGATCAGGTAGGTGGGGATCATCGTCACCTGTACCGGGATCATCATCGTGACCAGCACCAGGAAGAACAGGGCGTCGCGCCCCGGGAAGTGGAACTTCGCGAACCCGTACCCGGCGGCCGCCATCAGCAGCAGGCCGGCCATGCTGATCACGACGATCGCGAGGGTGTTCACCAGGTAGCGGCCGAAGTCGAGCTCGACGAACAGCTGCTGGAAGTACTCGAACGTGGGCTCCTGCGGCAGCAGCGCCGGCGGGTACGCCACCGACTCGCTGCGCGGCTTCACGGATGCGAACACCATCCAGATGAACGGGAACGCGGTCGCGAAGGCGCCCACGGCGAGCAGCGCGCCGATGACGATCGTGGTGACGCTGACCTTGCGGGGCCGACGCGCGGCGCCGGGTCGCATGCGGAGCTCAGTAGTCGACATCGGCCCGCCTCACTCGCAACTGGATGAGGGTGACGAGAGCGATGATCGCGAACAGCACGACCGATCCGGCGCTCGCGTACCCGAACTGGCTCGACGAGAAACCCTCCTGGTAGAGGAACAGCGCGATCGAGGTGGACGACCCGAGCGGCCCGCCCTTGGTCAGCACGAACGGCTCGTCGAAGAACTGCAGCCAGGCGATCACGGTGGTGATCGTCACGAAGAAGATGGCGAAGCGCAGCAGCGGGATCACGATCGACCAGGTGCGGCGGATGGACCCGGCCCCGTCGATGGATGCCGCCTCCAGGTACTCCTTCGGCACGCCCTGCAGGGCGGCGAGGAAGATGATCACGTTGAGGCCGAGCCCGCGCCAGATGGCGACGGCGGCCACCGAGAACTTCACCACCACCGGGTCCGACAGCCACGGCACCGGCGGCAGACCCACGAGCGACAGCACGTAGTTGAAGAGGCCGAACTGGGTGTTGTAGAGGTAGCCCCACACGAGAGCCACCGCGACGATCGCGGTGATCGCGGGCACGAAGTAGAAGGAGCGCAGCATCCGGAAGAACCGGTTCTGCGAACGGTTGAGGGCCAGCGCGATCACGAGCGACAGGATGATGACGCTCGGCACACCCAGCACCGCGAAGAACGCCGTGTTGCCGAGCGACTGCCAGAACGCGGTGTCCGCGAACAGCTTCACGTAGTTCTCGACGCCGATGAACTGGATGCGCGACCAGTTGCCGAGGCCGGCCAGGTTCATGTCGGTGAAGCTCACCAGCAGGGCGACCGCGATCGGGAGCACCCCGAAGGCGATCAGCAGGATCATCGCCGGGGCGATGAATCCGTAGGGAGCGATGCGTTGTCTCATGGCCTCATGGTGGTGGTGCGGGAAGGTTCGCGCCCTCCCGCACCACCGGGTCGGGTTTAGTTGACGGAGGTGCTGCCGGTGGCGTCGAACAGCCCCTGCAGCGTCTGGTCGCGGTCGGCGCCGGTGAGCACGATCGCGTTGAGGGCGTCGAGCAGCGCCTTGCCGGTCTCGCCGTCCCAGTTGGGCACGAGCGGCAGGATGCGGGAGTTGGCGAGCTGCTCCGAGTACACCGCGACGAGCGGGTCGGAGGTGAGGGCCTCATCCGCGAGCGCCGCCTTCACGGTGGGCAGCTGGCCGTCGAGACCGAACCATGCGACCTGGTTGGCCGGGTCGGAGACGAAGTCGAGCAGCTTGAGCGCGCCGTCCTTGTTCTTGGTGGCACCCCAGACGCCCAGGTTGGATCCGGCGAGCAGCGAGGTGTTGTCGGCCGCCTCGGGAAGCACCGACACCGCCCACTTGCCTTCCAGCTCGGGGGCTGCACCCGAGATCGCGGCCGCCAGGTAGGGGCCGCTGACGAGCATCGGCGCGACGCCCGAGATGAAGCCCTGCGTCTGGTCGAAGTCGCCGTTGGTGGGCACGCTTCCGTCGGCGTAGAGGCCGGTGTACAGGTCGACCGCCTTCTCGAACTCGGGGGTGTCGAAGTCGATCATCCCGTCGCCGTCGACGACCTCGCCGCCCTGGTCCCAGGTCATCACGACGGGCAGGGCGCTGTCCCACTGCGGGATGTAGTACCCGTACTGGCCGTCGCCGCGGGCGGCGAGGGTCTTCGCGTCGGCGCGCAGCTCGTCCCAGGTGGCGGGCGGGGCGTCGATGCCGTTCTCGGCGAGGATGTCGGTGCGGGTGAACAGCACGCGGGTGTCCGACACCCACGGGATCGACACGACCTCACCGCCGATGGCGGTCGCATCCCCGGCCACACCGTCGATGAAGTTCGACGACGCGAGGTTCGGGTAGTCGGCGAGGGTGGCGTCGTCGAGGCTGAGCAGCGCGCCGCTGTCGGCGAAGGTGCGCAGCTTCGAGATGCCGATCTGCAGGATGTCGGGGCCGTTGCCGGAGGCCACGGCGGTGGTGAACTTCTGGTCGATGCTGTCCCACGGGATGGCGACGGTCTCGACGTCGATGCCGGACTCCTCCTCGAACGGCGCGATGAGCTGCTCGAAGTGCTCCGAGCTGTCGCCCATCACCCAGACGGTGAGGCTGTCGGCGGAGGCTGCGTCGTCGCCTCCGTCTGAGGCGCAGCCGGCCAGTGCGATGCCGGTGATCGCCACCGCGCTCACGGCGGCGAGGCGGGTTCTCTTCATTGAGGTTCCTTTCGGATGTGATGCAGGGGTTGATCGTCTCAGCCGCGGGCGGCGTCGACGGCGGCGGGTGCCGGGGTGGTGCGGTTTCGGTGCTGCCCGATGAGGGCGCGGTACCAGTGGGCGCTCGCCTTCGGCAGGCGCAACTGGGTGCGGTAGTCGACGTAGACGATGCCGAAGCGCTTGCTGTAGCCCTCGCCCCATTCGAAGTTGTCGAGCAGCGACCACACGAAGTAGCCGCGCAGGTCGACCCCGTCGCGGATGGCGCGGCCTGCGGCGTCGAAGTAGCCGGCGAGGTAGTCGATGCGTTCGATGTCGTCGATGCCGCCCTCGGGGTCGACGTAGTCGACGAAGCTGGCGCCCGATTCGGTGATGTAGAGCGGCAGCGTCGTGTAGTCGCGGGCGACCCGTGTGAGCACGGCGTGCAGCGAGTCGGGGATCACCGACCAGCCGAACGAGGTGGTGGCGGGCTGGGCGGGGGTCTCCTCGACGGCGAACGGGTGCGCCGCGCTCTGCGGCACATCCCGCGCGATGACGCGCTGGTAGTGGTTGACGCCCGCGAAGTCGACGGGCTGCGCGATGGCGTCGAGGTCGCCGTCGTGGATGAGGTCGGCGAGGCCGTGCGGGTCGAGCTGCGCGTGCACGCCTTCGCTGTAGCCGCCGCGGTACACGGGGTCGAGGAACACCCGGTTGCTGACGGCGTCGAGCCGGTCGGCGGCGGCGAGGTCGGCGACCGTGTCGGTGGCGGGGATCACGTCGGTGACGATGTTCGTGATGCCGACCTTCGCATCCGGAGCCACCTCGCGGATCGCGGTGACTGCGAGTCCGTGGGCGAGGTTGAGGTGGTGGGATGCGGCGGTCGCGGCGCGCAGGTCGGTGCGGCCGGGCGCGTGCGGGCCGTACCCGTACCCGAGGAACGCGGAGCACCACGGCTCGTTGAGGGTGATCCAGTCGTCGGCAAGGTCACCGAGCGCTTCGACGGTTTGGCGGGCGTAGTCGGCGAAGCGTTCGGCGGTGGCGCGCGCCGGCCATCCGCCCTGGTCTTCGAGCGGCTGCGGGAGGTCCCAGTGGTAGAGGGTGACGAACGGGCGGATGCCGCGGGCGTTCAGGCCGGCGAGCAGGTCGCGGTAGAAGGCGACCGCCTCGGGGTTGAGGGGGCCTTCGCCGGTGGGTTGCAGGCGCGACCAGGAGACGGAGAGGCGGTACGACCCGGCACCGAGTTCGGCCAGCAGGTCGAGGTCGGCCTCCCACCGGTGGTAGTGGTCGCAGGCGATGTCGCCGGTGTCGCCGCGGTGGGTTCGACCGGGGGTGTGCGCGAAGGTGTCCCAGATGCTGGGGCCGCGACCGCCCTCATCCGCTGCGCCTTCGATCTGGTATGCGGCGGTGGCGACGCCCCACACGAAGTCGGCGGGGAACGCCGTCAGGTCGGGCTGCGGGGAGTCCGCGGCGTGGCCGGGGGTGGTGAAGTACGTCGTCACAGGGCACCTTCGCTCTTTGTCTACGACTTAGAGTAAGTCGTAGACAAGCGGAGCGCAAGTGCCCTCTGCCGCGGTATTCGCTAGGCCTTGCGGCCCTCCGGCAGTTCCTCCCCGTGTTCGGTCTCATGCTCGACGGTCAACTCACGGTGCGGATGGCCCACCACATACCCCTCCGGGTCGAAGTGCTGCGGCTGCACACCCGTGCTCTCGTCGATCGGGTGGTCTTGGACGTTGCTCATGGCGAACTCCTCTCCACCGCCTATTGCACTCCTGTTGCGGCGTCTGCGCGAGAGGTAACTGCCGCGGTCATGCCGCGGGTGATCCCTCGGACCACCAGCACAGCGAAGGGCACGGCGACCAGCGACACGAGCTCGGCGAGGATGTTGACCGCCATGGCGGACTGGAGGGCCTCGATGGTGGTCGTGCTCCAGGAGATACGAAGCGAGAGCTGCGACAGCAGGCCCCCGAAGACCCAGGCGAGCCACCACACGATCAGCCACCGAGGGCGGGCGCGGCCGATGGCCCCCCAGAGGTCGGAGACGTTCTGGTACGGGTACACCAACGAGACGATGGGGATGAACCACGAGCCCGCATGCCATCCGGGCGAGCGTCGCGTTCGGCCGGGGAACTGCTTCGCCACCCTGTACTGCCACACGACCCACAGCACGCCGGTTGCCACCAGTACGCCGAACGTGAGGATGTTGATCACGATCGAGAGTCGATCGTAGGCGTTGAGCGACTCGATGGCGGCGTAGTTTCCCGCGAGGTAGCTCCCGATCGCGGCGAGCCCGAACGCCTCGAGGCCGATGACCGCCAGGTACGTGACACCGGACGCGACCAGGAGCACCTGGATCGCCGAGGCCAGTCGAACCGGAGGCTCGACCGCGGCAGGAGGAGCCTGCCAGTCGGCGGGCGGCGTGGCCGAAGTGGAAGTCATGTGTTGTCCTCCAGGAGAGCGCACGTGCGCGGCCGCCGTTGTCGGCGTCCGCTCCATTGCACCGATGCGGGCACGACTCGGCAATCGCCCATCCGGGGGGTCTCAGACGGGGGCTACCCTGGCGACTCGTCGGGAACCCACCGCAGCACGTCGCCCGGCTGGCATTCGAGCACCCGGCACACCGCGTCGAGGGTGGTGAACCGCACCGCCTTCGCGCGACCGTTCTTCAGCACGGCGACGTTCGCCGGGGTGATGCCCACCGCATCCGCGAACTCCGCGACCGACATGTGCCGGGTCGCGAGCATCACGTCGATGTCGACGATGATCGCCATCAGACCACCTCCGCGAGCTCGCCCTGCAGGGCGGTGGCGCTGCGCAGCAGGCCGCGCATCACCACCGTGAGCGCGACGAAGGATGCGGCCCCGAGCACTCCGGTGCCGGCGAGCACGATGAGGCCGGGGGCATCGAGCCGCGGCTCGACCACGAAGTACATATGGCAGGCGTTTGCGATGGCAACGGCGGTGGCGGCGATCCCGGCGCCGATGATCACATCCACCCAGCGGAACGCGCGCCCGCTGAAAATCGCGTCCCTCCGCACCATCGACAGCAGTACCCAGATCGCCACCAGCGCCACCTCGATGCAGGCCACGAAGGCGATCCCGGTGACCGTGTAGAAGATGCCGACCGCCTGCGACCCGAACGCTTCGCCGAACTCGAGGCTCGCGATGGGGATCACCACCACTTGGGCGAACAGCAGACCGATGACGACGAGCACGAGCAGGATGCGGAGAGCGAGGATCGCGAGACGACTCATGTATCGATTATCAATCGGAATCTATCGTTAATCAATAGGCACTACTCTTCCGGCATGGCGATTCCCCCCGACGTTGAGGCGTACCACCAGAAGCTCGACGCGTCCGACCGCGAACTGTGCGAACTGCTCGCCGCCGAGATCGAGCGCGGGCTGCCGGAAGCGGATAACAAGGTGTGGCACGGGCATCCGGTGTGGTTCCTCGACGGCAACCCGATCGTCGGATACGACCGACTGAAGAAGGATGTGCGGCTGCTGTTCTGGAGCGGCCAATCGTTCGGCGAACCGGGCCTCACCGACGAGGGCAGCTTCCAGGCGGCCGAGGCCCACTACGCCACCGCCGCCGACGTCGACACCGAGGCGCTCGCGCGTTGGCTCGCGAAGTCGCGCGACATCCAGTGGGACTACCAGCACATCCGCGCCACCCGCGGCGTGCTGCAGAAGCGCACCGACTTCTAGACGAGTGGCCGGCGGCCGACGCGCGGGATCGAACCTGCGCGGCGTAGTCGTCGAGACACTCGAGAGTCGGGCAAGCGCACCGATCTCCGGCCCCTATCCGCCGGATACGCTTTCTCCCATGCCGAACGCCGCAGATGCCGCCCCAGCGGCACCGGTCGTGTGGATCGTGCTGGTGGCGCTCGTCGCGATCATCGTGATCGCGGGCGTCGTGGTGTCGCGACGGCGACGCACAGGCGCCGACGGCACCGCATCCGCGAAACCGGCTCGACCCCGACCCGAAGACGACGGCCGGCTGTGGGGGCTGCACCAGCCGGGCGCGCCCGTGCAGCGGATGGCGAAGTCGATGGCGGCCGGCTTCGCGAGCATCGACCCGGAGGAGACCTCCGAGGTGGTGGTGAGCACGGACGGCGGCTCCACCTGGCGTGTCATCCCGCGCGACCAGTGGTTCACCTGACCGCAAACGTGCACTAGCGAACTTAAAGTGCAAGAATGCACTTTGTGACTGATGGTGCACTCTCTTTGAGGGATCGCAAGACCCGCGACACCGAGCGGATGCTGCGGCAGCTCGCCCGTCGGCTCACCATCGAACGCGGCCTCGCCGGCTTCACCATCGAGGAGCTCTGCTCCGAGGCCGGCGTCTCGCGTCGCACCTTCTTCAACTACTTCGGTTCCAAGGAGAACGCCGTGCTCGGGCTGCCCGTGCGCACCGACACGAGCGACCTCGACGACGCGTTCATCGCCGGCAGCGGCCCGCTCATGGAAGCGCTCGTCGAACTGCTCGTCGCGCGGTTCGAACGCTCCGGCCTCGACCACACCGAGATCGCCGAAGTGATCCAGGCCGCCAAACGCGAACCCCGCCTCATCGCCCACGCCTTCGAGCTGATGGATGAGGCGGTGCGCGACGACATCCGTCTCGTCGAACGACGCGAAGGCTGGGCGCCGGGCGACCCGCGCGCCGCCGTGGCGGTGAAGATCCTCGGGCCCATCGTGCAGCCGTCGCTCGAGGAGTTCTTCGACGCCGACAGCCTGCCCGACTTCCGGACCCTCGCCCTCCAACGGCTTGCCACCGCGCGCACGCTGTTCGCCCTCTGACCCACCCCGCACCCGCACCCGCACCCGCACCGAACGAGAGACCCATGTCTGCCATCGCCCCCGCCCCGATGCTGCTCACCCAGCGCCGCATCTGGATCATCTTCAGCGCCCTCATCGCGGGCATGCTGCTCGCCAGCCTCGACCAGACGATCGTCTCCACCGCCATGCCGACCATCGTCGGCGAGCTCGGCGGCGTCGAGCATCAGGTGTGGATCACCACCGCCTACATCCTCGCCACCACGATCGTGATGCCGATCTACGGCAAGTTCGGCGACGTGCTCGGGCGGCGGCGGCTGTTCCTGCTGGCGATCGCGATCTTCACCCTCGCCTCCGTCGGCTGCGCGTTCGCGGGTGACTTCTGGTCGTTCGTGGTGTTCCGCGCCATGCAGGGCCTCGGCGGCGGCGGACTCATGATCCTGTCGCAGGCGATCATCGCCGACATCGTGCCCGCATCTGAACGCGGCAAGTACCTGGGCCCCCTCGGCGGCATCTTCGGCCTCTCGGCCGTCGCCGGCCCGCTGATGGGCGGCTTCTTCGTCGACCACATGACCTGGCAGTGGGCGTTCTACATCAACATCCCCGTCGGCATCGCGGCCTTCATCATCGCGCTGGTCGCGCTCAAGCTCCCCAACAAGAAGGCCACCAAGCCGATCGACTGGCTGGGCGTGCTGTTCCTCTCAGCCGCCACCACGTGCCTCATCTTCTTCGCCGACTTCGGCGGCGACAAGGACTTCGGCTGGGACTCGATGGCCACCTGGTCGTGGGGCATCGGCCTCGTCATCGCGGTCGCGCTGTTCATCCTCGTCGAGGCGAAAGCCGCCGACCCGGTGATGCCGCTGTCGATGTTCAAGAACCCGGTGTTCGTGAACGCCACCGCCATCGGCCTCACCCTCGGCATCGGCATGTTCGCCGCCATCGGGTTCGTGCCCACGTTCCTGCAGATGTCGTCCGGCACCTCGGCCGCCGCATCCGGCCTGCTGATGCTGCCGATGATGGTGGGCCTCATGGGCACCTCGATCGCGTCCGGTCTGCTCATCACGAAGACCGGCAAGTACAAGCTGTTCCCGATCCTCGGCACCATCGTCACCGGCATCGCGATGGTGGCGATGACCACCCTCACCGCCACCACCCCGATCTGGCTGATCTGCGTGTACCTGTTCGTGTTCGGTGCGGGCCTCGGCCTCATCATGCAGGTGGTGGTGCTGGTGGTGCAGAACGCGGTGCCCGCCGCCGACATCGGCACCGCCACCAGCTCGAACAACTACTTCCGTGAGGTGGGCGCCGCCCTCGGAACGGCCGTGTTCGGCACCATCTTCACCACCCGCCTCGCCGAGAACCTCACCCAGGTGTTCACGGATGCGGGCGCCTCGCCCGACCAGGCGGCGGACGCGACCGCCACCATCGACCCGTCGATCCTGAACTCGCTGCCCGACGAGATCCGCGACGGGGTGGTCACCGCCTACGCCGACGCCCTCGCCCCCGTGTTCTGGTACCTGATCCCGTTCATCGTGATCGCGTTCGTGCTGGCGCTGTTCCTGAAGCAGATCCCGCTGTCGGATGTGGCAGGACTCGTCGCCCGCGGCGAGGCGATCGGCGGCGAGGAAGCGGAGCGCCTCGAAGCGGAGCAGCGCGCGGTCCCCGCCGGCGCGACTGTCGCCACCGAGAGCCGCGAAGCGTCTGGGGACCCCCGCTAGTCCGCCGACTACGCGCGCGACACCCAGGCGGCGACCTCGGCACGGCGGCTGACGCCGAGCTTCGCGAGGATGTGCTCCACGTGGGCCGACGCCGTCTTCGGCGCGATCATGAGGCGTTCGGCGATCTCGCGGTTTGTCGCCCCCTCGGCGATCAGCCGCGCCACCTCGAACTCGCGCGCCGTGAGCGGGCCCATCGAGGTGTCGGCCGCCGGGTCGAGCTTCACCTCGTCGGCGAGCCGGACGAGCAGCGACGCCCCCGCATCCGCCGCCCGCCGCCGCGCCTCGCTCGCGAACCGCGACGCTTCGCCGACGCGCCTGCTGCGCGAGGCGACACGCGCCAGGTCGAGCAGCGCGAAAGCACCCTCCCAGAAGCGGTCGAGGGCATCCCACTCCTCGCTCGCGCGGGTGAGGAGGGTGCGCGCCTCGGAGATGCGGCCGTCGGCGAGCGCGATCAGACCGTACGCGTGGTCGAGCGCGGGCAGGGTGCCGGGGATGCGGCGGCGCTCGATCAGCACAGCGCACCGGTCGACGAAGTCGCGCGCCGACCGCGGGTCCCGGTCGGCGAGGAACGCGCGCGTACCGGTGACGACGAACGGGAACAGGTACGCGGCGTCGGCGACACGTTCGGAGAGTCCGACGGCGCGAACGCAGCAGTCGATCGCGGCGGCGATGCGGTCGTCGTGCAGAGCCAGCTCGGCGAGCCCCCACAGCGGCGGGGAGATCCGCTGCAGCTCCTCCATCGGCTCGGCGAGCGCGAGCGCCAGCTCGAACTGCTCGCGAGCGGCGTCGGTCTCGTCGCGCGCGAGGTGAACGTAGCCGAGCGCGTAGCGGCCCTGGATCTGCGTCGTGACGCTGCCCCCGTCGGCGAGCGCGCGCCGGGCGTCCCGCTCCGCACCCGCCTCGCCTGTCGCCCAGCGCACGTGGGCGCGATGGGCCCGCAGGTAGTGGTGGTCGTTCCAGCGCTGAACGAGCGCCGTGAAGCGCAGAGCCTCGTCGAGGGCTGCCCGGGCGCGGGGGTAGTCGACCAGTACCGATGCCGAGGTGGCGAGCATCCGCCGCACCCGCGCGGCGGCGTACTCGTAGTCGCGACCCTCGGCCTGGGCGATCACGCCCTCCAGCTGCCGCCATCCCACGGGGTCGCCCATGAACACCAGCACCGAACCGATGGTCGACTGGATGTCGAGGCGATCGCAGTACCGGGTGTCACCCGTGGGGGCGATCGCCTCCGCCCGGCGACCGTAGTCGAGCGCGTCATCGAGGCTCCGATCGAGCATGTGCGCGGCGGCGATCTCGGCGAGCACGGCGGCGCGTGCGTCGGGCGATCCGCCATCCGGTTCGGCATCCAGCCACCCGAGAGCCTCGTGGGCGAGGTCGAGTCGGCGTGGGAGCGGATCCCCGAGGGCGTGTCGCACAGAGAGCAGCCGGGCGGTCAACCCGGCCGCGTTGAGGATGTCGCCGCCAGCGCGGTACTGATCGATCGCCACCTCGAGACGCTCGGACGCCTCCGCGTTCCGGTCGGCCACGGCGAGCTCGACGCCGAACCTGCGGTTCAGATCGGCGAGTTCGGCGAGAGGCGAGTCGGCCGGAGCGGTGCGCAGGGCGCGAGCGTACAACTCGACCGCCTCCCGGTGGGCGGAGATCGCTGCCGCCTCCTGGGCGGACTGCAGCGCGTGCGGGTAGGCCTGATCGGGGAGGTTGGCGAGCTCATACTGCTCGGAGAGGTAGGAGCGCCGGATGCCGGCATCCTCGGAGGCGCGAGCGACGGCAGCGTGAAGGGTGCGACGACGGAACGGGGCGACCCCCTCGTAGACGGCATCGCGGATGAGCGCATGACGGAAGTCGAACTTCGTCGGGTTGAGGGCGACCAGCAGGTGCTCGTCCACGAGAAGCCGCAAGGCGCGGTCCACCTCATCCTCGGACTCGTCGACCACCGCGGCGAGCAGGTCGAACTCGAACGAGCAGCCGATGGTCGCCGCTGCGACCGCGATGCCCGCCACACCGTCGTCGAGACGGCTCGTGCGCGCGCGCACCGCCTCCGCGACGGTCTCCGGCACGGCCGCGTCACCCCGAGCCGCGATCAGTTCCTCGATGTGAAGCGGGATGCCGTTCCCGCGATCGAAGAGAACGTCGATCAGCTCGGCCGACGGGATCTCGCCAAGCAGCGACTCCGCGAGCATCGCGACGCCGTCGCGGTCGAGACGGCTGAGCGGCAGCTCCTCACCGAAGCGTTCGCGCAGCAGGCCGGAGCGGAACCCGGCGAGCGCCGACCCGGAGCGCACCTCGTCGCTGCGGTAGGTGGCGAGTACCAGGCTCGACGTTCGGCGCACGACGGGTGCCACATGTTCGAGCACATCGAGGCTCAACTCGTCGGCCCAGTGGAGGTCCTCGATGCGCAACAGGAGCGGCTGGCGTGAGAGCAGCCCGACCACCTGGTCGGCCAGGTCGCCGACCAGCAGGCGGCGACGCCGCGTCCCGTCTCCCCCGGGGTCCTGCAGCGTGAGCCGGTCGTACAGGGCCGCACCCGCATCCCGCTCCCCGCGTTGCCGCAGCTCGCGGGCGAGGTCGTAGAGCACCGCGCCCGGGAACTCGGCGTCGCGCGGCCATGCGCGGGTGGTGAGGCTGGGCGCGCCATCGATGAGGGCGAGGCTCTCATCGAGCACCCGGGACTTACCCACCCCCGCCTCCCCGCTGACGAGCAGGAACTGTCCGGTGCCGTCGCGCGCCTCCTCCCACCGCCGGCGCACGGTCGCGAGCACGTCGGCGCGGCCCACGAGGCCGACCGAGACGCGTGCTGCGGGCGCGCGCTCCGGGATCATGCCCCGCAGTCTAGGAGCGTCGACACCTGCTCGACATAGGTCGTTCAACCGATCCTCCCGCTTCCGGGTCGATCGACCGATGCCGGTGCGGGCCCCGCCGCGCGACCCTCGACGCATCGAGAAAGGAGCGTCCCGATGACGCGATTCATGGATGTCCACGACGGGTTCGTGGGGGTCACGAAGGAGCAACTGTCCGCGGCACACGATGCCGACCTCGCGATCGAGGCCGAGGAGGGCGTGCATTTCGAGCGCGCCTGGCTCGACCCCGAATCCGGCAAGGTGTTCTGCCTGTCGACCGGGCCGTCGAAGGAGGCGGTGATGCGGATCCACGAACGGGCCGGCCACCCCACCACGGAGGTCTACGAGCTGCCGGTGGAGGTCTGACGATGAGCGCCGCCGACACGCGCGTCCACTACGAGACGCGACTGGTGCGGATGGCCTCCGCAGTCGCGCGCTGGGCTCGGCGGCGCTCCGTCCGGGCCGGCATCGCCGACACCTTCGACGACGACGCCCGCCGCGCGGTACTGGAGGAGCGGATCCTGCTGGAGGAGGAGCGGGCGGTCGCGCTCCGCGAGCTGGAGCGCACGAGGTCGCTGATCACCCTGTATCGCGGCGTGTGACGCGACAGAACCGCCCCGTTTTCGGACGTCCGCGCGCGCTGCGATCGCCGCGGACG
>JAEWJX010000026.1 GCA_023386365.1 Actinomycetes bacterium
CCGAGCCGGAGACCGGACCGTCCGCCGTGACCTTCGCGGTGAGGAGCACCCGGCCGCCGGCCTTGCCGTACACCTGGCTCGACGGCGAGGCCGTGAGCGTCGTCGTCGACGCGGCCTGACCGGCCTCGACGGTGAGCGGCAGCGTGACGGTCGTGCCGGACGGCTGGGCGACGAGCGTGAGCGTGTGCGAGCCCGCCGCCGTGCCCTGCGGGATCGTCACGGAGACGTCCGCGCGGCCGTTCGTCACCGTCGCGGTACCGAGCGAGGCGCCGTCGAGCCGGACGTCGAGCGTCGTGTTCTGCGGCGACCCGAGGCTCGTGAGGTCGAGCTTCGTCACCGGGAACGCGAGCGTGTCCCCCGCCGTCACGCTCGCCGGCAGCGCCGGCACGCCGACCGCCTGCCGGGCGAAGTCCGGAGCGAGGTCCGGGTGCGCCTCGAGGTACGCGATCCACCCGTCCCGGTCGATCAGACCGGAGTCGCGCGGCTGCGTGCCCTCGGTGAACACCCGGAAGTTGTCGCCACCGGTCACGAGGAACGAGAACGTGCCGATGCGGTACTGCGCGGCCGGGTCGAGCGGCTGGCCGTCGACCGTCACCGACGTGATGTGCGCCCCGAGCGGCGCGTCCGGGTCGTAGGTGTAGGTGACGTTGTCCGAGAGACCCAGCTGCAGGTACGGCCGCGACGGGATCGTCCCGTCGGGGTTCGTCTGCCACTGCTGCTCGAGCATCGTCTTCACCTGCGCGCCGGTGAGCGTCGTCGTCCAGAGGTTGTTGACGAACGGCAGCACACCGTTGGCCTCGGCCGTCGTCACGACGCCCGCGCCCTCCGAGCCGGAGGGGGCGTAGAGCAGCTCGGCCCGCAGCCCGCCCGGGTTCACGACGCCGATCTGCGCACCGCCGAGGTTCGACGGGGCGAGCGTGTCGCGCAGCGCGTTGGCGACGAGGTCGCCGAGCGCCGACTCGCTGGCCCGGTCGTCACGGCCGGTCGTGGGCAGCGGCCCCGAGCCGACGTAGCGCCCGTCGACGTACGAGCCGCCCGTGAAGGCGGTCGTGATGTCGGCGGTGACGGAGCCGACGGGCACCGAGCCGACCTCGTTCGCGTACGCGAGCGCCGCGTCGACGATCTGCTTGACCTTCGCGACGCGCGGGTAGGTCGCGACGAGCGTCGCGTCCGCCGTCGTCGTCCGCGCCACGTTCGACGCGGTGTACGCCGTGACCTCGTCCGAGGACGCGTCGTACGTCAGCGTGACCTTGCCGAGGTTCTCGCCGTACGAGCCGGTCTGGAGCACCGGGCGGGTCTTGCCCGCGACGCCCGGCACGGGCGCGTCCCACGCGTACTGCTTGTGCGTGTGGCCGGTGAAGATCACGTCCACCGCGGCCGAGGTCTTCTCGACGATGTCGGCGAACGCCCCGCCGGCGGCGAGCTCCTGCTCCAGCGTCGCGCCGTCCGGCGTCCCCGCCCCGGCACCCTCGTGGTACGTCGCCACGATGACGTCGGCCTCGCCGTTCGCCTCGTCGCCGTCCGTGAGCTCGCCCGCGACGCGGTTGACCGCCTCGACCGGGTCGCCGAAGTCGAGGTCCGCGATGCCCGAGGGCGTCACGAGCGTCGGGGTCTCCTCGGTGATCGCGCCGACGACCGCCACGTCCACGCCGCCCATGTCGAGCAGCGTGTACTCCGGCAGCACCGGGTCCTGCGTGCCCTTGGCGTAGACGTTCGCGCCGAGGTACGGCCACTGCGCGTTGTCCCCGCCGTCGACCACGCGGTCGACGAGGTCCGAGAACCCCTTGTCGAACTCGTGGTTGCCGACCGCCGACGCGGCCAGGCCGAGCGCGTTGAGGACGTCCATCGTCGGCTGGTCGTTCTGGACCGCCGACGCGAACAGCGACGCGCCGATGTTGGCGCCGGCCGAGACGAAAGCCACGGGGCCGTCGGCGGCGGCGCGCTGCTGCTCGACGGTCCCCGCGAACTTCACGGTGTTGGCGTCGATGCGGCCGTGGAAGTCGTTGATGTCGAGGAACGTCAGGTCCACCGGCGGTGCGTCCGCGGCCAGGCCCACGACCACGGGGTCGTGGTCCGACGAGCGGTACGCGTCCGGCGCGTAGAACAGCGAGCCGTGGTAGTTGTCCCGGCTGTACTCCAGCGCGAGGGACTCCTCGGCGTTCATCTCCCAGATGTCCGCGCCCGTGGCCCGGGCGAGCGCCGCGTCGTTCAGCAGGACGTGGTCGAGCGAGCCCGACAGCCCGGAGAACGAGTACGACCACTGGTTCGTCGCGAGCGAGGACGCGGCGTCGGTGTAGCCCGCGTCGTAGAGCACCTGCAGCGGGTCCTCGTGGGTGTAGGCGTTGAAGTCGCCGACGAGCGCGACCGCCCGGGCGTCGCCCTGGACCGTCGGCACCCAGTCGCGCAGCGCCGTCGTCTGGCGGACGCGGGACTCGTTCGAGGCACCCTGACCGTCACCGGTGTCGGCGTCGCCCGGCCACGGACCCGCCGAGCCCTTGGACTTGAGGTGGTTGACCACGAACAGGAACGGCGCGCCGCCGTCGACGGGCGTGAAGACCTGGCCGATGGGCTCGCGGGCGTTGCCGAACGCCTGGTCGTCTCCGCTCTGGTCGCCCAGCGCGCGGGACGGCCCGGTCCGCTCGACGGCCGCGGTGCGGTAGATGATCGCGTTCGTGATGAC
>JAEWJX010000114.1 GCA_023386365.1 Actinomycetes bacterium
CGGCGTGCTGCGGGAACGCCGGAGGCAGACTGCCAACGGGCGGCGGCTTTGTGGCCGGCGGCTCCGACGTCACCGACGGAACCGGCGGCACGGGCGGGGCCGACGCCGACGACGGCGGCGCGCTCGCACCCGGCGGCGGCAGCTGCGAGAAGTCGACCGTGGGCACGGCGTCCGGCGGCAGCTGACCGTGCGGGGCCGGCAAGGTGCCGCCCGTTCCGGGCACGCCGAACGGCGGCGCCGCGGGATCCGTCAACGGGATCTCGTAGATGTTGTTGTTCACGCGCTGGTCCTCCCCCTCCATGCGGAACCTCCGGAACGCGTCGTCATGCGACGACGCGCAGGATCTCCTCGATGCTGGTCATGCCGAGCAGGGCCTTCGCCCAGCCGTCCTGACGAAGTGTGGCCATGCCCTGCTGCACGGCGAGACGGCCGATCTCGGCACTCGACGACCGCGTCACAGCGAGCCGCTCGATGTCCTCCGTCACCGACATGACCTCGTGCAGGGCCATACGTCCCCGGTACCCGGTGTTGCTGCAGTGCTGGCAGCCGATCGGGCGGAACAGCGTCGGCATCCCCATCCGCGGGTCGTAGCCGAAACCGAGCGCCGCAAGCTCCTCCGCCGGGTGGTGATACGGCTGCTTGCACTTGTCGCACAGGCGACGAGCCAGACGCTGGGCGACCACGCAGTCAAGGGCCGAACCCACCAGGAACGGCTCGATGTCCATCTCGATGAGACGGGTCACCGCGCTCGGCGCGTCGTTGGTGTGCAGCGTCGACAGCACGAGGTGACCGGTGAGCGACGCCTCGATCGCGATCTGCGCCGTCTCCTGGTCACGGATCTCACCGATCAGCACCACATCCGGGTCGGAACGCAGGATGCTGCGCAGCGCACTCGCGAACGTGAGACCCGCCTTCACGTTCACCTGCACCTGGTTGATGCCGGCGAGCCGGTACTCCACCGGGTCCTCGACGGTGATCACGTTGATCTCGGGCTTCGCGACCTCGTTGAGGGTCGTGTACAGCGTCGTCGACTTACCGGAACCGGTCGGGCCGGTCACCAGGATCATGCCGTACGGCTTCGAGTACGACTTCTTGAACGCCGCGAGGTTGCCGTCGAGCATCGCCATCTGCTGGATACCCAGCTGCGTCGACGAGTTGTCGAGGATACGCATGACGACCTTCTCGCCATACACCGTCGGCAGCGTCGCGACGCGGAGATCGATCTTGCGGCCCGCGTGCATCACCGAGAGGCGGCCGTCCTGCGGCTTGCGACGCTCGGCGATGTCGATGTCGCTCATGATCTTCAGACGGCTGATGACACCGTTCTGGATCGCCTTCGGCGCGCGCTGCATCTCGTGCAGCACACCGTCGATGCGGTACCGCACATGCATGTCGTGCTCGGCCGGCTCGATGTGGATGTCGGACGCGTGGTCGGTGATCGCCTGGCTGATCAGCAGGTTCACGAACCGCACGATCGGGGCGTCATCCTCGACCTCGGCGACCGCGAGCTCGCTGCCGGTCGGCTCCGAATCCTCCTCGATCGCCGTCGTCAGGTCGCTGAGCTCACCGTCGGCGCGCACGAAGCGACCGATCGCGGTCAGCAGGTCGTTGCGTTCGGCGACGACGGCGCGCACCGAGTAGCGCACGGCGGCGCGGATGTCATCGAGCGCGACCACGTTGTTCGGGTCGGCCATCGCCACCAGCAGGCGGTCGCCATCGCGGCCGATCGGCAGCACCTCGTGGCGGCGCAGCAGGCCGATCGGCACCAGGGCCACGGCCGCGTTGTCGACCGGGTACTCCGTCAGGTCGACGAACGGAAGGTTCAGCTGGGCGGCGCGCGCCGACGCGACCTGGCCCTCGGTGAGCAGCCCCTGCGTGACCAGCTCGCGGATCTGCGTCTCGTCGGACTCCGCGGCAGCGGAATCGATGCTCGTGATCGGCAGCTGACCCCGGATGATCAGAATCTCAGAAAGGGAGGCCATGCCACCCCCCCAGGTGCTGCACGGGCTGACGCACACCGACCCCCCGACCAGTGCACGTCCAGAGACGCATCTACATCCCTGAGTTCGTCACGCTACCCGCCGCGTCCGCATCCGACGACCCCCGCTTCCGGGGGGTCAGAGGCTCACCGACGTCGCGCGTACGCGACCCACATCGCCGCCACCGTGACCGCCGCCAACACCGACGCGACCAACACGAACGGGCTCAGCGCCTGCGACACCGCCAGCCCGAAATCGACCACGGCGGCGGAAGCCACGATCACCAGATACACGCCCGCGCCCGTGCCCAGCGCCCCCAGCCAGGGACCCCCGCTGCGCGTCGTCAACTGGATGCCGACGTAGACCACCACCGCCGCCAGAAGCAGGGCCACGATCCCGTAGTACGGACCCACCGGAAGCTCGATCGGATCCCGGTCGAGGAACACCGCCAGCAACCCGTACGCGGCGAACACGAACGCCGCCCACACAACGGTGACGAAGATCCCCACGACCCGTTCAGGTCGCAGCGGCCGCTCAGGCGGGGTGGGCGCGCTCATACTCCGCCCGACGATCTGCCACGCTCTGCTCGAACTCGGCACGCTCGACCGCGTTGCGCTCCTTCACCTTGCGGCCGCGCGACGCGATCGCCAGACCGAACCACAGCGACACCTCGCGCGCCAGGATCAGCGCCACGATCAACTGCGGGCTGCCGAAGACGGTGCCCAACGTCGCCACACCCTCATCCGGGGTCATCGCGATCACATTGAGGGCGAGCGCCACAATGCCACCCGAGACCGCGTACGTGATCACGGCCACGAACAGACTGCCCAAGACGTGCGCCCACCAGGCCGCGCGGTTCACGATCAGCGCGAACAGGCACGCCACCACCGCGTACACCGCCACCGGCACCCAGAACGCCATGCTCTGCAGGAAGCTCGACAGTTGCTGATCGACCGAAGCGCCGGCGATCACCACCAAGACCGCGATCACCGCGATATAGAGGAGCGCGAACGCCACGGCGCCCAACAGAGAGATCAGCACCCCGAAGCCGCGGTTGTGGCGCGCCGGCGGCGGGGTCGGGGCCTGCACGTAGACGACTTCACGGGATGCCGCATCCACCGACGCGTACGGCGAACCCGCCGCCGGCACGGCCACCGGCGCCACCGCCACCGGCTCCACCACCTGCGTGGGGGCGACAGGTTCGACGGTCACCGGCTGGGCGACATCGTCGACCACCTCGTCGTCATCCAGCTCCGGCACGACCGGCTCCACACCGACATGCCCTCCCGCCGAGACCGGCTCCACGACCACAGGGTCGGTGACCACAGGATCCGCGACGACAGGTTCGTCGGCGGGCGTCGGTTCGGTGGGCTCAGCCATGGGGGGTGCTCCTTCGCGTCTCGCCTCAGCCTAGTGACCGCGCGCCGCGGCGGCACCGGGGAACGACGAAGGCCCCCGCCGGAGCGGGGGCCTTCGTGGACGTACCTAATTAATTGTACGTACCGGGCTGGAAGTCGTCCGAGCTGAAGCTGTCGAAGTCGACGAAGCTCAGGTCGGCCTCACTGAACGCCGAGTCGTCCGCGAAGATGCGGTTCGGGTAGCGCTCGGCCTTGGCCTCCTCGGTCGCATCCACCGACACGTTCCGGTACTTCGAGAGTCCGGTACCGGCGGGGATGAGCTGACCGATGATGACGTTCTCCTTGAGACCCATGAGCGGGTCGGAACGACCCTCCATGGCCGCCTGTGTGAGCACGCGGGTGGTCTCCTGGAACGACGCGGCCGACAGCCACGACTCCGTCGCGAGGGATGCCTTGGTGATACCCATGACCTCCTGACGCGCCGACGCCGGCTTCTTGCCCTCGACGATCGCGGCACGGTTCAGCTCGGTGTACCGCGAACGGTCCACCAGCTCACCGGGCAGCAGCTCGGTGTCACCGTGCTCCACCACCGTGACCTTGCGCATCATCTGACGGACGATGACCTCGATGTGCTTGTCGTGGATCGGCACACCCTGCGAGCGGTACACGCCCTGCACGCCGTCGACCAGGTGCAGCTGCACCGCACGGACGCCCTGCACTCGCAGAACCTCCTTCGGGTCGAGGTTTCCGACCACGAACTGCTGGCCGAGCTCCACGTGCTGCCCGTCCTCGACGAGGAGGGTGGCACGCTTCAGCACCGGGTAGATGTGCGGCTCGTCGCCGTTGTCGGGCGTGAGGATGATGCGACGCTGCTTGTCGGTGTCCTCGATCTCGATGCGGCCGGCGGCCTCCGCGATCGGGCTCGCGCCCTTCGGAGTACGGGCCTCGAAGAGCTCGGTGACACGCGGCAGACCCTGCGTGATGTCGTCCGCACCGGCGGTACCACCCTGGTGGAAGGTACGCATCGTGAGCTGGGTTCCGGGCTCACCGATCGACTGGGCGGCGATGATGCCGACCGCCTCGCCGATGTCGACGAGCTTGCCGGTGGCCAGCGAACGGCCGTAGCAGGCGGCGCAGACGCCGACCGCAGCCTCACATGTGAGCACCGAACGCACCTTGACGGTCTCGACACCGGCGGCGATGAGCTCGTTGATGAGCACGTCACCGACATCCGAACCGGCCTCGGCGACCACGACACCCTTGGCGTCGACGGCGGCCTCGGCGAGCGAACGGGCGTACACCGCGTTCTCGACGTTCTCGTCGCGGATGAGCTCGTCGCCCACCTTCACAGCGATGCGCAGCTCGAGACCCTTCGTCGTGCCGCAGTCGTCCTCGCGGATGATGACATCCTGCGAGACGTCGACCAGACGACGCGTCAGGTACCCCGAGTCGGCGGTACGCAGAGCGGTGTCGGCGAGACCCTTACGGGCACCGTGCGTGGCGATGAAGTACTCGGCGACCGACAGGCCCTCGCGGTACGAGGAGATGATCGGACGCGCGATGGTCTCACCCTTCGGGTTCGCGACGAGGCCACGGATACCCGAGATGTTTCGGATCTGCAGCCAGTTACCACGCGCACCAGACGACACCATCCGGAAGATGTTGTTGTCCTTCGGGTAGCTCGCCTGCATCGACGCGGCGATCTCGTTGGTCGCCTCCGTCCAGATGTCGATGAGCTCCTTGCGGCGCGTGGCGTCGTCGATCAGACCCTTGTCGAACTCGGCCTGGATCTTCGCGGCCTGCTTCTCGTGCTTCGACACGATCTGCGGCTTGTCCTGCGGAGTGAGGACGTCCGACAGCGCGACCGTCACACCCGAACGCGTGGCCCAGTAGAAGCCGGCGTCCTTGATGCGGTCGAGAGCCGCCGCGACCTCCACCTTCGGGTACCGCTCCGCGAGGTCGTTGACGATCCCCGAGATGGTTCCCTTGTCGGCGAGAGCCTCGGTGTACCAGTAGTCCACCGGGAGGGCCTGGTTGAACAGCGCGCGACCGAGGGTGGTCTCGACCACCTTCGTCGAACCCTGCTCGAAGTCCTCCGGGGCATCCTCGAGGTACACGCCCTCGAGGCGGATGCGCACCTTGGCGTTCAGGTCGAGGGTGCCCTCGTCCTTCGCCAGGATGGCCTCCGCGATCGACGCGAACGCACGGCCCTCACCGGTCGCACCCTCCTTGAGGGTGGTCAGGTGGTGCAGACCGATGATCATGTCCTGCGAAGGCAGGGTCACCGGGCGGCCGTCCGACGGCTTCAGGATGTTGTTCGAGGCGAGCATCAGGATGCGGGCCTCGGCCTGCGCCTCCACCGAGAGGGGAAGGTGCACGGCCATCTGGTCGCCGTCGAAGTCCGCGTTGAAGGCGGTGCAGACGAGCGGGTGCAGCTGGATCGCCTTACCCTCGACGAGCTGCGGCTCGAACGCCTGGATGCCGAGACGGTGCAGCGTGGGCGCACGGTTCAGCAGCACGGGGCGCTCGCGGATGATCTCCTCGAGCACGTCCCACACCTGCGGGCGCGAACGCTCCACCATGCGCTTGGCGGCCTTGATGTTCTGGGCGTGGCTCAGGTCGATCAGGCGCTTGATGACGAACGGCTTGAACAGCTCGAGCGCCATCTGCTTCGGCAGACCGCACTGGTGCAGCTTCAGCTGCGGGCCCACGATGATGACCGAACGGCCCGAGTAGTCAACGCGCTTGCCGAGCAGGTTCTGACGGAAGCGGCCCTGCTTGCCCTTGAGCATGTCGGACAGCGACTTCAGCGCACGGTTGCCGGTACCGGTGACCGGGCGACCACGGCGGCCGTTGTCGAACAGTGCGTCGACGGCCTCCTGCAGCATCCGCTTCTCGTTGTTGACGATGATCTCGGGGGCACCGAGGTCGAGCAGACGACGAAGACGGTTGTTGCGGTTGATGACGCGACGGTAGAGGTCGTTCAGGTCGGAGGTCGCGAAACGACCACCGTCGAGCTGCACCATCGGGCGCAGCTCCGGCGGGATCACCGGGACCACGTCGAGCACCATCGCGGCCGGCGAGTTGCCGGTCTGCAGGAACGAGTTGACGACCCGGAGGCGCTTGATGGCGCGGATCTTCTTCTGGCCCTTGCCGTTCGCGATCTGGTCGTGGAGGAGCTCCGCCTCGGCCTCGAGGTCGAACGCCTGCAGGCGACGCTGGATCGCCTCGGCACCCATGTACGCCTCGAAGTACAGGCCGTAGCGGTCCTGCAGCTCGTGGAAGACCGAGTCCTCCGGCTTCAGGTCGCCGACCTTCAGGTTGCGGAAGTCGTCCCAGACGCGCTCGAGCTGGGCGATCTGCTCGTCGTACGACTTGCGGACCTGACCCATCTCCTTCTCGCCGGCGTCCTTCACCTTGCGCTTCTGGTCGGCCTTGGCGCCTTCCTCCTCGAGCGCGGCGAGGTCACCCTCGAGCTGCACGAGACGCGCGTTGATGCGGTCGTCGCGCTGCTGCTCGAGCGCCTTGATCTCGAGACGCATCTCGTTCTCGAGGCCGGGCAGGTCGGCGTGACGGCCGTCCTCGTCGACGTTGATGACCATGTACGCGGCGAAGTAGATGACCTTCTCGAGGTCCTTCGGCGCCATGTCGAGCAGGTAGCCGAGACGGCTCGGCACACCCTTGAAGTACCAGATGTGCGTCACCGGGGCGGCGAGCTCGATGTGGCCCATGCGCTCACGGCGGACGGAGGACTTGGTGACCTCCACGCCGCAGCGCTCGCAGACGATGCCCTTGAAGCGCACGCGCTTGTACTTGCCGCAGGAGCACTCCCAGTCGCGGGAGGGTCCGAAGATCTGCTCACCGAACAGACCGTCCTTCTCCGGCTTCAGGGTGCGGTAGTTGATCGTCTCCGGCTTCTTCACCTCGCCGTACGACCAGGCGCGGATGTCCGTGCTGGTCGCGAGGCCGATGCGGAGCTGATCGAAAGTGGTTGCGTCGATCACGTGTGTGTTCTCTCTCGCTTCTTCTTCAATGAATCCTGTTGTGGCCCGGCTCAGATGTCGTCGATCGACGACGACTCGAAGCGGGTGGAGATGTTGATGCCGAGCTCCTCAGCGGCACGGAAGACCTCGTCATCCGTGTCCTTCAGGCTGATGGCCGAGCCGTCGGCGGCAAGCACCTCGACGTTCAGGCAGAGCGACTGCATCTCCTTGATGAGCACCTTGAAGCTCTCGGGGATACCGGGCTCCTGGATGTTCTCGCCCTTGACGATGGCCTCGTACACCTTCACGCGGCCGAGGATGTCGTCCGACTTGATGGTCAGGAGCTCCTGCAGCGCGTACGCGGCGCCGTAGGCCTCGAGGGCCCACACCTCCATCTCACCGAAGCGCTGGCCACCGAACTGCGCCTTACCACCGAGCGGCTGCTGGGTGATCATCGAGTACGGGCCGGTGCTGCGGGCGTGGATCTTGTCGTCCACGAGGTGGTGCAGCTTCAGGATGTACATGTAGCCGACCGAGATCGGGTCCGGGAACGGCTCACCCGAGCGACCGTCGAACAGCACGGTCTTGCCGGAGTTGTCGATCATGCGCACACCGTCGCGGTTGGGGATCGTCGAGTCGAGCAGACCCTCGATCTCCTCCTCGAGAGCGCCGTCGAACACGGGGGTCGCGACCTTCGTGTTCGGGGCGGCCTCGTGGGCGTCCTTCGGCAGGCGCGCGGCCCACTTCGGCGAACCGTCGACCTTCCAGCCCTGCTTCGCAACCCACCCGAGGTGGGTCTCGAGCACCTGGCCGAAGTTCATTCGACCGGGGATGCCGAGCGGGTTGAGGATGACGTCGACCGGGGTGCCGTCGGCGAGGAACGGCATGTCCTCCACCGGCAGGATCTTCGAGATGACGCCCTTGTTGCCGTGACGACCGGCGAGCTTGTCACCCGCGGTGATCTTGCGCTTCTGGGCGATGAACACCACGACGCGCTGGTTGACGCCCGAGCCGAGCTCGTCGTCGCCGTCCTGGGCGTCGAACACCTTGACGCCGATGACGGTTCCCTCTTCACCGTGAGGAACCTTGAGCGAGGTGTCGCGCACCTCACGGCTCTTCTCGTTGAAGATCGCGCGGAGCAGACGCTCCTCGGCGCTCAGCTCGGTCTCGCCCTTCGGGGTGACCTTGCCGACGAGGATGTCGCCGGGGCGAACCTCGGCACCGATGCGGATGATGCCGCGCTCGTCGAGGTCGGCCAACAGCTCCGGGCTGACGTTGGGGAGGTCACGGGTGATCTCCTCCTTGCCGAGCTTCGTGTCGCGGGCGTCGACCTCGTACTCCTCGATGTGGATCGAGCTGAGCGTGTCGTCCTTCACCAGGTTCTGGCTGAGGATGATGGCGTCCTCGAAGTTGTGACCCTCCCACGGCATGAACGCGACGAGCAGGTTCTTGCCGAGCGCCAGCTCGCCCGCCTCGGTCGCGGGGCCATCGGCGATGACCTGGCCGACCTCGATGCGGTCGCCCTGGTCGACGATCACACGGTGGTTGTAGCTGGTGCCCTGGTTGGAGCGGTCGAACTTGCGGAGGTAGTACTCCTGGGTGCCGCCCTCGTCGAGCTGCACGACCACGACATCCGCGGAGACCTCGGAGACGACACCGGCCTTGTCGGCGGTGATGACGTCGCCCGCGTCGATCGCGGCGTAGCCCTCCATACCGGTGCCGACGACCGGCGACTCGGAACGGAGCAGCGGCACAGCCTGACGCTGCATGTTCGCACCCATGAGGGCGCGGTTCGCGTCGTCGTGCTCGAGGAACGGGATGAGCGACGTCGCGACCGACACCATCTGGCGCGGCGAGACATCCATGTAGTCGACCTGGTCGGCGTCGACGAGTTCGACCTCGCCGCCCTTCTTACGGACGAGCACCTTCGCCTCGGAGAACTTGCCGTCGGCCGCGAGCGGCGCGTTGGCCTGCGCGACGACGAAGTCGTCCTCCTCGGATGCGGTCAGGTAGTCGATCGTGCTCGACACCTTGCCCGCCGACACGCGACGGTACGGGGTCTCGATGAAGCCGAACGAGTTGATCCGCGCGAACGACGCGAGCGAACCGATGAGGCCGATGTTCGGGCCTTCCGGGGTCTCGATCGGGCACATGCGGCCGTAGTGCGAGGGGTGGACGTCACGCACCTCGACGCCGGCACGCTCACGGGACAGACCACCCGGGCCGAGCGCCGAGAGGCGGCGCTTGTGGGTGAGACCCGCAAGCGGGTTGTTCTGGTCCATGAACTGCGAGAGCTGCGACGTTCCGAAGAACTCCTTGATCGCGGCGACGACCGGACGCACGTTGATGAGCGTCTGCGGCGTGATCGCCTCGATGTCCTGCGTGGTCATGCGCTCGCGGACGACGCGCTCCATGCGGCTGAGGCCGGTGCGCACCTGGTTCTGGATGAGCTCGCCGACGGCACGGATACGGCGGTTGCCGAAGTGGTCGATGTCGTCCGTGTCGAGACGCAGCTCCACCTTCTTGCCCTCGCGGACACCCGGGAGGGTGGTCTCGCCTGCGTGCAGCGCCACCAGGTACTTGATCGTCGCGATGATGTCGTCGATCGTCAGCACCGAGTCGCTGAGCGGCGCGTCGAGGCCCAGCTTGCGGTTGATCTTGTAACGACCCACCTTCGCCAGGTCGTAACGCTTCGGGTTGAAGTAGAAGTTGTCGAGCAGCGCACGTGCGGCCTCGGCGGCGACCTGCTCGCCCGGACGGAGCTTCCGGTAGATGTCCTTCAGCGCCTCTTCCTTGGTGAGGATGGCGTCCTTCTCGAGGGTCGAGGCGATCGACTCGTAGCCGGGGAAGGCAGCGAGGATCTCTTCGCTCGTGAGGCCGAGGGCCTTCAGGAACACGGTGACCGACTGCTTGCGCTTGCGGTCGATGCGCACGCCCACCTGGTCGCGCTTGTCGATCTCGAACTCGAGCCACGCACCGCGGCTCGGGATCACGCGGGCCGAGAAGATGTCCTTGTCGGAGGTCTTCTCCTGCGTGCGCTCGAAGTACACGCCGGGGGAACGGACCAGCTGCGACACGACGACGCGCTCGGTTCCGTTGATGATGAAGGTGCCCTTCTCGGTCATGAGCGGGAAGTCGCCCATGAAGACCGTCTGGGTCTTGATCTCGCCCGTCATGTGGTTCATGAACTCGGCGTTCACGTAGAGCGGCGCTGCGAAGGTCTTGCCGCGCTCCTTGCACTCCTCGATGGAGTACTTGGGCTCCTCGAGCTCGGGCTGGGAGAACGACAGCTGCATCGTCTCGCCGAGGTCCTCGATGGGGCTGATCTCTTCGAAGATCTCATCGAGGCCGGTGGTGTCCGTGCCGCCGGTGCGGGCCTTCCACGCCTCGTTGCCGACGAGCCAGTCGAAGCTCTCCGTCTGAAGGGCGAGAAGATCGGGAACCGTCAGGGTGTCCGTGATCTTGGCGAACGAAAGCCGGGAAGCTCCACGGCCGTTCTTGGGGGAATTCTTACTGGATGCGGAGCGCGCAGCAGCCAAGGGTGTACAACCTCCGTGAGACCCGTCGGTCTCAGTTCGTGTCGGTCAGTGAGAAGGTGCTCCAGAACCTGGGCCGGATCCCGCCGCCATATACGGGTCTCGGCTCGGAACACGACGGCCGACCGCAATATGAGGGCACGGGTGTAGGGGGAGCGCAAAGAACAACTATAGACACGAACGACGCGCCGTGTCCACATATTCCTTGACTTTGTTCCCGGACGGGTCTATAAACCCGCGCGGCCGGTTGCTTCTTCCCAAATCAAGGAGTCCGGCGCTCAAATCAAGGACGGGGTGTGGCCGATGTGACCCTCGCGCCTCATCCGCCCCACGCGTCACACCGCTTCCTTGATTTGAGCGCGGAGTTCCTTGATTTGTGATGCCGAGCGACCACTCCTCACCAGGATCCAGGGCGCGCGTTCGATCACGGATGTCGGCCTCCGCCGCCGGCGCGCGGAGCAGAACCCGGAGGCTCGGGCGATGTCACAACTTCGCGCTCACATCCGGGCACTCGGCGGAGCCGCCGCGACCCACGAGCTCTACGCCCGCGGCGCAACTCTGGAGAAGCTCAGGACCGCCGTCCGAACGCATGACGTGTGCCGGATCCGCCAGGGCTGGTACATCGACCCGGACACCCCCGCGGCCGTCGCCGATGCACTCCGGGTGGGAGGGCGGGCGACCTGCACGACGGCGGCGAGCCTGCACGGGCTCTGGATGGCAACGCCGGCGACCGACGTGCACGTCGCGGTCGCGCGCAACGCCTGCCAGTTGCGCGACCCGACGGATTACCGGAAGCGACTCGCTGACCAGGCGGCGGTCGTGCACTGGACCGGCGACCCTGCGGGCGGCACCCGGCTGGCGGTCGCCATCCCGCGGGCACTGATCGACCTCGCCCACTGTCGGGGGCTTGAGGCCGCATTCGTCGCAGCGGAGTGCGCACTCGGCCGCCGCCTCATGACGACGTCGGAGTGGACGGATTCGCTCCGTCGCGAACCCGCCGCCGCGGGACTCGTGCTCAGCAGAGCGACGTCGGCGTCGGGCAGCATCACGGAGTCGACGTTCGCGTTCCGCATCCGCGGGGCCGGTCTCCGCCTGCGCGCGCAGGTGCAGATCGGTGCGGATCGGGTCGATTTCGTCGTCGGCGAGCGTCTGGTCGTGGAGGTCGACGGGCGCGAGTTCCACGATCGTGAGCGCGACTACGCACGGGATGCGCGGCTCAGTGCCCGTGGCTATCGGGTGATGCGATTCAGCTACCGCCAGGTGATGTTCGAGTGGGCCGCGGTCGAGACATCGCTGCTCGCGGCGCTCGCGCGGGGCGACGCCCGCTGACCCGTTCCCTCATTTCACGGAACGCGCCGCTCGAATCAAGGAGCCGGTGAGACGGATGTGGCTGGTGCGCCCCTTCAGGCACACCAGCCACACGGATTCCTTGATTCGTGCGCGGGCGTCCTTGATTTGTGCAGCGGCGCGGCGCGAAGCGGCGCTCAGTCTTCGCGCACGTTGCCGAGGCCGTCGATTCGCTGCGAGACCTCGGCACCACCGAGGATGCGGATGTCGCCGGTGCCGGCGATGTGCGCATCCGCCGTGTCGGTGGCGTACAGGGTGATGTCGCCGGCGCCCTTGATCTCGGCCGCGGCATCCGCCACCTCGAGGTCGCTGGCGTCGATGTCGCCCGTGCCGGCGATCGTGTAGGTGGCGCTGGCGGCGCGGCCCTCGAGGTCGATGTCGCCCGTGCCCTTGATCACGGCCTCCACCTCGTCGGCGTCGATACCGGTCGCTTCGATGTCGCCGGAGCCCTCGATGGAGACGGTGACCGACTCGGCCGCCGAGAACTCCGCATCCACGTCGCCGGCTCCACGGATCTCGACCGAGTCGAGCGCGGTGACGATCAGGGTTGCCCGCACCTCGCGGATCACCGCACCGGGACCGCGGTTACCGATGACGAGCACACCGTCGTCTTCCTCGACGGTGATGAGGTCGAGGGCACGCTCGGGGCCGCGGAGTTCGAGCCCGGGCTCGTCGCCCAACTTAACGTCGACGTCGGCGCTCGTCTCGAGGCGGAGGCCGTGCACGTCGTCGCCGACGGCGTGATCTTCGGTAACCGGCGGGCCGACGGGCACGAGCACACATCCGGTGAGCGCGAACGCCGACGCGAGGGCGACGACGGAGACGGCGGCGAAGCGGGTGGTGGGGGTCATGGTGGTTCCTCTCGTTCCCTTCGAGGCTACGAATCGCACGGGGAGCACGGCAGACGGTAGACCCCCGGACCGGGTGGGGTCAGCCCCCGCATCCGCTCTCGGGGGGAACCACACCAGAATGGACCTGTGCAGGAGATACCGGGAGCGCGAATGTCGAACGGCATGCGCGCGGAGGTGCGCCCCGACCGTTTCACCTCAGGCTACGAGCTCGTCGTCGACGGCACCGCCCAGTCGCACGTCGACCTCGACGACCCCACGCACCTCTTCTTCGAGTACGTGGCACGGATGGGTCACGTGATCGACCAGCTCGGCGACCCCGGCCAACCGCTCACCGCCCTGCACCTCGGCGCGGGTGCCCTCACTCTGCCCCGCTACGTGGAGGCGACTCGGCCCGGATCGCGCCAGCAGGTCATCGAGATCGAACCCGAACTGGTGGAGCTGGTGCGACGCGAGCTGCCGCTCCCGCGCGGCGCATCGATCCGCGTCCGCTATGGCGATGCCCGCGAGGTGCTGGGGCGGCTGCCCGCCGGGTTGCGCGGCTCGGTGGACCTGCTGGTCGTCGACGTCTTCGCCGGTGCGCGCACGCCCGCCCATGTGACGAGTGTCGAGTTCTACACCGAGTGCGCGGCGTTCCTGGCCCCCGGTGGGGTGCTCCTGGCGAACATCGCGGATGGCGTGGGCGCCGCGTTCGCGCGCGGTCAGGCGTCGACGCTCGGGATGGTGTTCGCCGACGTGGCCGTGCTCGGCGAGGCGCAGGTGCTCAAGGGTCGGCGCTTCGGCAACTTCGTGCTCGTCGCCTCCCCCGCGCCGCTCCCGCTGGAGTGGATGCCGCGACTGCTGGCCGGGGGGCCGCATCCGGCGCAGCTGGTGCATGGCGACACGCTGCGCAACTGGATCGCGGGCGCGCCGGTCGTCACGGATGCGACCGCCGTGGCCTCTCCACCCCCGGGCCGCGGGGTGTTCCAGATTCCCCCGAAGCGCTGACCTCCGGCGCACCGCCGGAGGCTGGTGGTGAAATGGGGGCATGCCCCTCCCCACAGCACTGCGTCTCACCGCGACCGCCATCGCGCTCGGCGCGCTGCTCGTGGGGTGCACCGCGGCGCCGAGCCCCGCGCCGTCGTCGCCGGGGCAGGAGACCTCGTCACCCGTCGACCGAGTGGGTCCGGTGCAGCCTGCGGGCGACCCCGTCGAGGTGGCCACCGGGCTGACGAGCCCGTGGTCCGTGGTGCCGCTGCCCGACTCGCCCGGCGAAGCGCTGGTGAGCGAGCGGGACTCCGGGGTGATCCGGCACCTCGACGCCGACGGCGCGCTGACCGCGGTCGCGACCGTCGAGGGCGTCGTGCATGAAGGCGAAGGCGGCCTTCTCGGGCTCACCCTGTTGGAGGCAGACGACGCCCGCTGGTTGTACGCGTACCTGACCACCGCATCCGACAACCGCATCGTGCGGATGCCACTGTCCGGAACGCTCGAGGTGGGGGCTGCCGAAGAGGTGCTCACCGGCCTCGCCAAGGCCCGCAACCACAACGGCGGCCGCATCGCCTTCGGCCCCGACGGGATGCTGTACGCGACGGTCGGCGACGCCGCCCAGCCCGCCCTCGCGCAAGACGCGACGAGCCTCAACGGCAAGATCCTGCGCATGACGCCCGAGGGCGAAGCCCCCGACGACAACCCCATCGACGGCTCGCTCGTGTACTCCCTCGGTCACCGCAACCCGCAAGGACTGGCCTGGGATGCCGACGGCCAACTGTGGGCAGCCGAGTTCGGGCAGAACACCTGGGACGAGGTGAACCGCATCGAGGCGGGCGGCAACTACGGCTGGCCCGAGGTGGAAGGCACCGGCGGCGGAACGACCTACATCGACCCGGTGGTGGTGTGGGGCACCGACGAAGCCAGCCCGAGCGGGCTCACCTACGTGGACGGCACGTTCTTCATGGCCGCGCTCGGCGGCGAGCGCGTCTGGGCGCTCTACCCCACCGACGATGACGGCCTGTTCGCGGTCGAATGGTTCACCGGAGAGTTCGGACGCATCCGCGACGTGGTGCCGGCAGCCGACGGATCCCTCTGGTTCCTCACCAACAACACCGACGGGCGCGGGTCGCCCCGCGCCGGAGACGACCGCATCATGTCGGTGCGTCTCATCGAACTCGAGGAAGGCTGATGGCCGACCTCCCCCGCGTGCGCACCTGGGCCGACGCGCTCATCCGCCTCCACCTCGACCCGCAGTGGACGTTCGCCTTCGACAACGCTAAGACCCGCGCCGGCCTCTGCAACTTCACCGCGAAACGCATCTCCGTCTCCCGGTACATCGCCCAGCGCTCCGATGACGACGACATCCACCAGGTGCTCCTGCACGAAGTGGCGCACGCCATCGCGGGCCCCAAAGAAGGTCACGGCGCGAACTGGAAACGCATCGCCGCAGACCTCGGGTACGAAGGCGGGCGCACCCACGACGGACCCGTGCCGAACGAACTCGCACCCTGGGTGGGCCACTGCCCCAACGGGCACGTGAGCTACCGCTACCGCACACCCACCCGACCCACCTCGTGCGGGGTGTGCTCACGGCGGTTCGACCCCACGCTCCGCATCAGCTGGGCCCGGCGCTGACGACGAACCCGATGTACGTCATCCTGCGCCTCCACCTCCCCGTCGACCCCGACACGGTCTGGGCGCAACTGCGCTCACCCGAGACGATGACCGCCCTCTACGCGCCCGCCCTGCAACTCCGACCCCTCGGGGCTCCCCTTCCCGCACGGTGGGCCACCGGGTCCCGCGCCGACGTGCGACTCCTCCTCGGCGGGCGCATCCCCGCCGGACACCAGAAGATCGACATCCGCCTGCGCCGCCGTGGCACCATCCGCATCCTCGAAGACACCGGCGAACCCACCAGCGGGCCCCTCACCGTCATCACCCACTGGAGACACCGGATGGCGGTGCAGCCCGCGGCCGACGGCGGCACCATCTACCGCGACCGCCTCGACCTCCGCGCCGGCGCCCTCACCCCACTCCTCTGGCTCGGCTTCTGGGCGATGTGGCGGTGGCGGGGGGTGCGCATCCGACGTCTGCTAACCGCATAGGTTGGTTACATGACAGGTCAGTGGCTCACGCCCGCAGACGGCACCCGCTGGTACTACGACTCCGGCGCACTCAGCCTCGACTTCGCCCACACCGGCACACTCGACCCCACCGCAGGAACCGAACAACTGCAGACCCCCGCCGACCTCGGCGCATGGCTCGCCGAACGCGCCGACCGACTCGACCCCACCAGCAACGAACGCGAACTCGCCGACGCCCTCCACCTGCGCGACGCCATCAGCCGCATCGCCCACGGCCACGCCCACCATCGCACACCCGACGCCGACGACATCGACACCATCAACCTCTACGCCGCAACCCCCGACATCCCACCCGCACTCGCCGGCGGCCGCCGCCAAGCGGGCGCCGGACGACTGCGCGTCGGACAAGCGCTGTCCACCATCGCCCGCGACGCCGTCACCGTCTTCACCCGAGAAACCGACGAACCCCGCATCCGCGAATGCGCCGCCGACGACTGCCAACTCGTCTACGTCGACGAATCACGCACCGGAAGCCGACGCTGGTGCTCCATGCAACGGTGCGGAAACCGCGCCAAAGTACGGGCCCACCGGGCGCGCGCCGCAGTACGGGCGTAGGGGGTTTCGATACGCCGCTGCGCGGCTACTCAACCAGCGGTGTTGACGACCCGCACGTCCTTCCAGAACGCCACGAAACCGCTGAAGTCCTTACCGACACGGTCGAACGCCGACGGGTACGGGTGCGGGTACGACCACGCACGGTCGGTGAGCCACTGCTCACCGTCGCGCACACTGAAGTACTGGCACTCGCCCTTCCACGGGCAGGTGTACGGGGTGGCGCTGTCACGCAGCACCCCCTCCACCACCGAGGACGGCGGGAAGTACACGTTGCCCTCGATGTGGATGACGTCGTCCTCGCTGGCTTCCGCGATGACCTGATCTCCGAGAATCGCCTGGAACATACTCGCCAGGCTAAGCCGACACCCCGCCCAAGCGCTGGATCCCGTCCACCGGAGACAGATCCACCTGCACCCCACCCAGCTCACGGGCCGACACCGACGCCGACACCAGATGCCGGGTCGCGTTGCGCAGACCCGAGAACGCGGCAGCAGCCGCAGCCGCCTCCGGCGACTGGTGGTCGATACCCAGACCGGCGATCGCATCGATCACCGAACCCGCCGCCAGCAGATCCTCCACCGCGAACCGCAGCGACCCATCCGGCTGCCGGGCACCCGCAGCGACCACCGCGATCACGAACCGACCACCCAGCTCCGTCTGCCGCTGCAGCGACCAGCGGGCCACCGCATCCGACGCGCGCAACGAACCGGCGACCACCTCGACATCGACGTCGGGCAGCTGCTCGGCACCCAACTCGTCGACCCAGACGATCGCGTGCACCCCATCCGCCACCGCCAGCGCACCCTCGACGCCCCACTCGAAACGAACCTGGTAGCTGCCCTGGGTGCGGTGTGCGCTCATCCCCCCACGCTAGCCGGGGCTGAGCATCCGCCCCGAAGCGCCCTGTCATGAAGCGAAACCCGGTACTCTTGCCGAGGCGCACATTCGCGCCCGCGTCGTCGAACGCTTCCCTCGTCGCCCGAACCCGCAACGGATCCGGCGCTGACATTCCTTCACGGCGAACCGACGTGCCGACCGGCACGCTCGCCCTCCCGCGTGTGCACGCATGCCCGCGGACCACCCGAAAGAAACACCATGACCTCCCCTACGTTCAGCACGCTCGGCGTGCCCGCGCCCCTCGTCGCCACCCTCGCGGCCGACGGCAAGACGGAGGCGTTCCCGATCCAGGTCGACACCCTCCCCGACACGCTCGCCGGACGCGACGTGCTCGGCCGCGGGCGCACCGGATCCGGCAAGACGCTCGCGTTCTCGCTCCCGCTGGTCGCGCGCCTCGGCACCGGCCTCGCCGGCGGCGGACGCCGCTCCGGCCTGCCGCTCGCGCTCATCCTCGCCCCCACCCGCGAACTCGCCACCCAGATCGCGGCGACCGTCACCCCCCTCGCCGACGCGTACGACCTCACCGTCACCACCATCTACGGCGGAGTCTCCCAGAACCGCCAGGTGGCGGCCCTGAAGGAAGGCGTCGACATCGTCGTCGCCTGCCCCGGACGCCTCGAAGACCTCATGGGTCAGCGCCTCATCCGCCTCGACGCGATCGAGATCACCGTCATCGACGAAGCCGACCACATGGCCGACCTGGGCTTCCTGCCCGGCGTGACCCGCATCCTCGCCGCCACGCCCGCCGGCGGACAGCGGATGCTGTTCTCGGCGACGCTCGACAACGGCGTCGACAAGCTCGTCAACCGGTTCCTCGAGAACCCGGTCATGCACTCCGTGAACGAGATCGACCAGCCGCCGGTGAAGATGACCCACCATGTGTTCGGCACCCCGGATGTGGAGAGCAAGAAGGAGCTCGTGCGCACCCTCGCGTCGGGCACCGGCCGCCGCATCCTGTTCATGCGCACCAAGCACCACGCCAAGAAGCTCGCCCAGACGCTGACCGCCGCCGGCATCCCCGCCGTCGACCTGCACGGCAACCTGTCGCAGCCGCAGCGCGACCGCAACCTGGCCGCGTTCGCCTCCGGTGATGTGCGTGTGCTCGTCGCCACCGACGTCGCCGCGCGCGGCGTGCACGTCGACGACGTCGAACTGGTCGTGCACGTGGACCCGCCCATGGAGCACAAGGCGTACCTGCACCGCAGCGGCCGTACCGCCCGCGCCGGGTCCGAAGGTGACGTCGTCACCGTCGTGCTGCCCGCGCAGGAGAAGGACGTCGCGCAACTGATGCGCAAGGCCGGCATCACCGCCACCCCGCAGAAGGTGACCGCGGATGCCGCAGCCGTCACCGCGCTCGTCGGCGACGTCGCCGCCTACGTGAAGCCCGCCCCCAAAGCCCCCAAGCAGCAGCAGGGTGGCGGCGGACGCAGCCAGGGCGCGAACGCGCAGCGCAAGCGCGCCCAGCGCGACGAGCGGGCCGGACAGGGCGGCGGCGAGCGTCGCAGCGACCGCCCCCGCCGCGACCGCTCTGGACGCCCCGCGACCACCCGCAGCGGCGGAAACGCGGCAGCCCACGGCGGCAAGCCCGCATCCGAGCGGAGCGGACAGCAGCAGCGCACCGGCCAGCAGCAGCGCACCGGGCAGACCCCGCGCTACTCGACCAGCACCCCCAGCACCGGCAACCCGCGCACCGGCGGACGCCGCGCCAACCGCCCCGCGGGGTAGGGGGGCGCCGCCAGCACGGCGGAACTGCACAGCAAGAAGCGGGGGGGCCGGGGACCCGCACCCCCCCGTGGTGGGTAAGGCGGG